>PKXI01000245.1 GCA_003133425.1 Acidobacteriaceae bacterium | reverse complement strand
GGTGCCGGGAAATTGACCCCTAGGGCGTTTATCGTTAGTAATCCGCACAGAGATCACGAGAGATCATGTGAATCAGGCGACTAACTACGTGGAGGACTTTCTTACCAGTGGCCTCATCGAGGGAGAGCGATATCTTCGCGCGTTCGCAGTTGGCCACTCTTTGTCTCTGGAGCCTCGCAGAGATATTGGATCGAGAGCCAGGGTCGAAATCGCTACATATGGACAGTTGATCCGACAGGCGAACCGTCGACTGTTTAGGCTTAAGGAGCGCCTGACCTCCCGCTATGAGGAAGTTACGGGGAGCGATCTCTTAAACAGAATTCTTGCAGAACCGCAACAACTCTCGCTCACGAATCGTTTGCAATGATTCATGAGGGGATGCGGGGGGAGAGTATTCCTCGGGTTAAATACTGCTGGGCTGCTGCGGCGAATCTTTCAGGGGCTTTCCTGAGTTTGATGGGGACGCTACCTCGACATAGCGGAAAAAATTGAAGAATTCTCTAACAGGGAATTTGGCAGTCCCTTTTCCAACCGTTAAGAGACGGATCCAGAGATGTCGGGAAGAAGGAAGAGTCCAAGTTGTACGGAAGCAACCCGGTTTCCTTTTGATGTCACGGAAGAGTGGCAAGACAAGGTGACGTGGAAAATCTCCAGCAATGGTGAAATGATGTGGTGCGGGAGTTTGAGGCGACTATTGCGGACGACATCCTGATTGCAAGAGATTGCGATTCATTGAGAGAATCGGGTTGTTCTCATTTCAATGCGAGGACGACCAAGTTGGAAAGAGGAACGAAAGTGTGCGAAGAGATGACCTCGCTCGAACGGTGTCTCGCGACTATCCGCCTTGCACCTCACGACCGGGTACCGATAGACCTGCACAACTTCATGATGACGGTTGCGGACATTGAACTACCGCCAGAAAAGATTTACCAGGATGGCCAGTTGCTGGGCAGAGCGCAACTGGCCGCCTGGAAGCGCTTCGGACATGACATGCTGCTGGTGGAAAACGGCACGGCAGCGCTGGCCGAGGCATGCGGGTGCGAGGTGAGCTACATCAAGGGCGGTGCGCCGCTGATCGAAAAACCCCTGCTCAAGAGCCTCGAAGAGGTTGCGAGTCTGCGCATGCCGGATCCGTGGAACTCGCCGCTCTCGAAGGCGGTGCTCGATGCCACACGGTTTCTTCTCAATCACATCGGCAGTGAGGTATACATTCTGGGCCGCGCCGACCAGGGCCCCTTCGACCTGGCCTGTATGATCGCTGGGCCGGAGACGCTGATGACGGCAATGGCGATGGGCGAGAGCGATGACCTGATCTTCGAGCTGCTGGAGTATGCAAGCGATGCCTACATCCTCTATGCACGCATTTTCAAAGAGATGGGCTGCCCCGCCACCTCGCTGGGCGAGGCGCTCTGTTCTCCGGATGTGATTTCGCCGAAGATGTTTGCGAAGTACTGCCTGCCCTACGGCAAGAAGGTGGTGAGCGCGCTGCAGATCGACGACTTTGCGGTGGCCTACCACACCTGCGGCAACACCACGCGCATCATCAGCGGAATGGTGGAGACGGGCGCGCGGATTCTGGAGTTTGACTACAAGTGCGACAAGGCAGCCGCCAAGCGCGCCACCGCCGGCAAGACCACGCTGCTGGGCCCCATCGATCCCAGCGGCGTGTTGCAGCGCGGCACGGTGGCAGAGGTGGAAACTGCCTGCCGCGAGGCTCTTGAAGTTCTCGCCCCCGGCGGCGGATTCATTCTGGGTCCCGGCTGCGCGCTGCCCGGTACCTCACCACCCGCAAACATCGACAAACTCATTGAGTGCGCCAAACTCTACGGAAAATATTGAACTGCCGATGCTCCCCGTCGCGGGTAGCGCCCATCCTATTCGAGGCTAGGTTCGCATGAAGACGCATCGCAAGTTGACACGCCGCCGCTTCTTCCAACTAAGCTCCGTGGCGGCTGCCGCTGCGGCCCTGGGCACGGAGCGGCTACTTGCCGCGCCTGAAACAGGTTTCACCATTCCGCTCTCTGACGACGGATGGCGCATGTGGCCGGACACTGAGGCCGCCTGGCAGGACGATGCGCTCTACCTTCCCGATGAGGTCGATCTGGCGCGGCTGCCGATACATCCGCCCACCAGCGGTTGGCAGGCGCTGAACGCGCAGCAGGGGATCCCCGTGACGCTGCCCGCCTCGGTCGAGCAGTATTACTGGGGCCGCTTCGGCGCGCGCCCTTACACCAAAAACGAATACGAGTATGCCGAGATAGACCAGAAGTTGATCAACGGCGCCTATCGCGGCGTTTCCTGGTTCTGGCGCAGCTTCGAGCTGCCCGCCCCAAGCCACGGCAGGCAGGTGACGCTGCACATTCGCGGCTACCGTCAGCGTGTTGAGGTCTTCGCCAACCAGCAACTTGCCGGCTACGACATGATTGCCGAAACCTCCTGCGAGTGCGACATCACGCGCCTGCTCCGGCCCGGCGCCAACACGCTAGCGCTGCGCATTACCAACCCCGGCGGCGTCTACGACTGGCGTGACTTCAACAAGCTGCACTGGGGCGCACAGGAATTCCACGCTGGCCGCGGCTTTGGCGGCCTCGACCGCGGCATCAGCCTGCGCGTGCACGACCGCGTCTTTCTTGACGACCTGTGGGTACTCAATTCACCGCGCGTAACGGAAGTGAACGCCCATGCTGAGGTGAGGAACAGGCTTCTGCATGCGGTGCGGGCGCGGGTGCGTTTCACCGTGCTCGAACGCGAGACGGACGCCGTGCTTGTAACTCAAACGGTGGAGACAAGCGTGCCCGCGGAGTCCAGCGCCACCGTGGAGGCTGCGCTCCGTCATCCGGCGGCAATGCTTTGGTCGGTCGAGAGCCCGGCGCTCTATCGCATGCGGGCCGAACTGGTCTCGCTCGAAGAAGAGGTCCAGGCGCACGACCGGCGCGAAGTCTCCTTCGGATTCCGCTGGTTCGAGCCTGTTGGCATCGGAAGCGACGCCATGTTGATGCTCAACGGCAAGCGCGTGCGCATGTACTCCGCGATTGAGTTCGGCACATGGGGCTTCAACGGCCTGTGGCCAACGCCGGCGCTGGCGCGCAAGGGGGACCTGGCCGCGAAGGCGCTCGGGCTCAACGCGCTGCAATACCACCGCAACATAGGGAAGCACGAGGAGTTCGCCCAGGACGACGAATTGGGCCTGCTGCGCTACATGGAGCCGGGCGGAGGCTGCCTTTCGTTTCAGGATCGTACCGAACGCGTCTTCATGGATCGCGCCCCGGCCACGCCTCCGCCGATCGATACTACCGGCAACGGCGGGGAGGCGACGAGTTGGAGCCAGCGCTACATGGAATTCCGCATTCTGCGCATGATCCGCGACCATCGCAGCCATCCCTCACTGGTGGTCTACGACCTGCAGAACGAGCGTTGCCCCGACCTGCACAATGCGCGCATCTTCCATATGCTCCACGCGATGCACAAGGCCGATCCCAGCCGCACCATCGTGTTGCACTCCGGCATAGAGCCCAGAAATCAGGCCTTCTTTCTGCCCTGGAACGACGCCGTCCACGTGGAAGATGGAACCGGCTACTCCGGCTGGGCAGACACTCACACCGTGGGCGGCCCCGGCGTGTGGCAGGACAGCCTCTACACAGACCCGCGTAACTTTACGCAACTCACGGGGAACCGGCGCGAGATCTCCATGCAGGGCGAGATGCTGGGATGGGCCGCGCCCGACAATCATGCACTCAAACTTCAGTCCATCGGCCAGGGCGGCGGCCACAGCTTTGACCGCGCTGAACATGAGCGCATTCTGGCCGCCTACGAGAGCTTTCTCGACAAATGGAATTTTCGTTCCGCGTTTCCCACAGCTGCCGATCTGTTTGCTGACGCTGGAAACAAGCTGTATGAGACGTGGGGACGCATCCTGCAGATCATCCGGACTGACGATGCCAGCGATTTCCTTGTCATCAATGGATGGGAAGATCAGCCCATCGACAGTCACAGCGGTCTGGTAGACAACCAGCGCAACTTCAAGGGTGACCCAGCGCCGATTCGTGCGGCCCTGGAACCGCTGCGGCCCGTGGTGCAGCCGCGCGGCGTGGTGCATGCAACCGCTAGCGCCTTCGGGCTCGATCTCTTCCTGCTCAACGAGACGCATCGTGCCATCACCGGGACGCTTGCGCTCTCAATCACCGGCCCTGATGGAAAGACGACTGCGCTCAAGAGCTTTCCGGCTCCGGCATTCGTCGAGAACCAGTTTTCCTGGCTGATCGCAGAGGCGGTTGCCGGTCCGGTGCTCACCGCGGAGGGATACTACACGCTGCGATTTACGCTCGAGGGCGGCGAAAAGGCCGAGGGAACCACGCGCATCTTCGTCGTCGATCCTTCTCCTAGGATTCCCCGAGTTCTGCGCGCCGGGCTGCTGGGAGATTCCAAAACCCTTACCCGCTTCCTGACTCACAGTTCCATCGACATCGAGGAGTTCCACGCCAACTCATCCTGTGACCTCGCGATTCTCCTAGCAGATGATAGAGACCCTCACTGGCCGGAGCGGTCTGCACATCTCAAAGAGCTCATGTCCGCGGTCCAGGCTGGACTGCCCTTGCTGGTGCTCGCTCAGACTCCGAATGGCGCGGATCAGGTGGCTAGTGTTCTCAAGGAGGTCGGCGCGTTTCAGTACGCGGGCCTGGTGGGCGAAAGCCGGGGTTGCTGGATGGGGACGTGGGTGTTCGTGAGAGATCACCCTGCGTATGCGGGACTCCCGTCGAACCAGGTGATGAAGTGGGAGTACCAGGTCGCCTTTGAACATTCCTCCGGCCTGATGGTCGATGGCCCTGGAGTTGAGGTCATCGCAGGATACGGCCGCGATCACGATGAGAACCTGGCGGCAGCGACGTTTACGGCGCGTCTCGGGAAGGGAAAAGTACTCTTCCAGGCCGTCCGCGGCATGCAACCTTTACTGTACGAGAGATTCATTGTGAATGCAGCGCGGTTTCTCGCTTGATGGAAACAGTTTTTCAGAAACTGCGTGTGGCTAGGTTCCGCTTTAGTCCCTCAAGAAACACAACAGCACACTTTCCAGCCAATGACTTTGAGTCTCTTTGGCGCGATCGGTCCCGTCAAGCGTGCAACTAGCCTTTGGCCAGACAGGATGAAAAGGAACAGTATTTGTTCCTTGGGAGTCGGCATGGCGACTGAAATTCGGCGCCCTGCCGCATGGTTGGCGTCGAAGAGTCTCCCGAAGCCTGGGGCGTTTCCGAGGACTAATCAGTTGGCAGGGCGTTAGTGGACGAGATCCAGCGCCGCAAATCGGGCCATCCTAGACCGAGTTCGGACAGGGAAACACCCCCGATCTCAATCTGCTTGCTCATGAGGTGTTCGGCACCCGTCTTCTCGTAAAAGCGGACGGCCGGATTCTGTTCAAGCACCCACACGAGCATGCTCGTGTGATCTTTCCGAACCAGAGCCTCGGCGACAGCGCTCAAAAGATCCTTTCCAATGCCACGGCCTTGTACCTCTTCGAGCAGGTAGATTGTGTAGAGCTCTGCGTCGTAGGTGGCGAGTGGTTCACGAATGGGACCACCACTGGCGAACCCGACTATCTTGCTGCCAATTTCAGCTACAAAAACGCTGATGTCCCGGGTAAGCCGTTTCTTCCAAAGGGGAACGCGTTCGGCCTCATTCAAAGAGGCCAGGTATTCCTCTGGAACCAGCCCGTTATATGTTGTCAGCCAGCTCTCGACGTGCACGTGCGCTATTGCGGCTGCATCCCGCACCTCGGCAACCCTGATCGAAACCATGCGCATACCTGCTCAGTAAATTTCGGAACAACTCAAGCATTATGCGAAGCGCGGCATTGGTACCCACAAGTCGGCATTCCGACGCGAATCCCCAGATCGGTCCGTCATCTATGGTCCCCGCTGGGAAGAACGTTCAGGGTACTAATCCGAATTCACTGCTGGGCAGGGCTCTTCCGCGATGAGTACATTGGATTTGAGGTGTCTTATGGCCCAACATAACAGCGGCATCGGCAATGTGACAACAAATACAGGGCTCGTCGAAATGGCAATGGCGTATTCCCGCAGCCGCGTGCTTTGCGCGGCTGCACGTCTCGGCGTTGCCGATGCACTTGGAGACGATGTGCGTAGCGTTGGCTTCCTGGCCGAAAAATGTCAGGCGGATGCCAATGCGCTGTACCGCCTGCTTCGCGCTCTCGCCAGCATCGGCGTGACGGAGGAGACGACTCCCGAGCACTTTCGGCTGACTGATTTCGGCAAACCGCTACGCCGCGATGAGCCCCAGTCCGTCTGGCCACCCGTCGTCTTCTGGGCGGATCTGCTCGCCGATGAATGGTCCCTGCTTACAGACTGTGTTCGGACCGGTAAGCCGGCCTCTCAGGTCCGCGATCCGAAGATACCTTCCCGCTGGTCGCAGGATCCCGAAGCTAACTCAATTTTTCGTGCGGTGATGGGCACGGCTCCGGCCGAGGATTATGCTCCCATCGCAACGGCATGGGATTTCTCGCACGCAAAGGTGGTCGCCGACCTCGGCGGCGGCGGCGGGTCGCTCATTCTTGCAGTCCTAGGGCTCAACCCGCATCTGCAAGGCATGCTTGTGGACCACGAAGCCAGCGTGAATGCGGCCAAATCCCGCTTCGCGGCGGAAGATCCGTCCTCCCGGTGCGAACTGGTTGCCGCGGATCTCATGCAATCGGTCCCGGCGGGCGCCGATGTATACATGCTCAAACATGTACTTCACGGGCGTAGGGACGGGGATGCTATTACTATTCTCAAGAACTGCCGCGCGGTAATTCCGCAGAAGGGCAGTTTGTTGATCGTTGAATTCATCCTTCCTCCGCTCGTCTCGCACGCAGATCCACAACTGGAAAGCCACCTGATGAGCGACCTCAACATGCTTGCTGTCACCGGCGGTAGAGAGCGTAGCGAGCGCGAATGGAGAATGCTTCTTGAGGAAGCGGGCTTCATCCTGACCGGGGTATACCCGGTTGGAGGCGACACTCTGATGTTTCGGAACGTCGGGATACTCGAAGCAAAACCGGCTTAGGGACAATCGAGATCAGCTCCGAGCATTCAGCTGTTCCAGATACATGCCAGCGAATCAGTAATATGAAGTCGGCTGGTGTCCGGGATTCCTCCTGCCCTTGCCGGCCCCTGATTTCCGGCCGCATCAAGGCGTCCATGAGGCTGCCGGCTTATCCTGGCCGAGGGAAGCCTGCGGGTTTGATACTCGGCGATTTGTCGGAAGCTGTCTTCGTCAACTAGCCGTGCGCTTCCGAGGGTCTAACTCAAGGCTTAGGCTGGGCTTAGGTGGCTCGATGGGCAGGTTTCGAGATCTCCTGACATGCGGTCCCCTAACGAGCTCTTAGGGTACCCAAAGCCGGTTCGTCGATTCCACCTGCTTCTCCGGTAGCGTCATCGACAACTCGTTCAGGTCCGCTTGGGTTCCATGACCTTCCTGCGTTGAGGGGGCACTCGAGTGAAGGAGCAAGGCCGCGCCGAAAGGGATCGGTGATAGGAATGTGAGGTTTCGGCTCGTCGCACTTATGGTGCGATTAATCAAAGGAGGGATTGGCTTTTAGAAATTGCTCTGTAGCTAGAGAGGCGTGCTTCTTTATCGCCCCTTCGGTCCATTTCCCACGCATGCCAATCTCAGCCATGGCCGACGGAAAGAACATAACCATCGAAAAGTAATGCTCAGCCGCCGATTCCAAATCCGGTGGTTGCATCGATACATTCTTCGTTTGGTGTGATGCGAGCAGGTTGCTCAGTTGCTTGCATTGCTGCGCTACTCCGCCCTCGAAGAAGAGGTTTCCCAAAAACGGCTGTTTTAAGCTCTCCAAGATCACCAGCCGTCTGACTACCCCCATTGAAGGAGAGAGCATGTCTTCGACGAGGGCGATGCCGATCAGTTCGAGCTTGCTACGTAAGCTCCGCAACTTCGCTGTGCTGGCCATCGTTTCGCGGAAACGCTGCTCCTGACTCTGCATTTCACGCATGACGACTCCCATTAACATGGCCTGTTTGTTTGGGAATAGCGCGTAGAGGTCGCGCTTGGACATTCGTGAACGGCTTGCGATTTCACCCGTGGTCGAGTCCTGGAATGAAAACTCAGTGAAGATCTCGAGGGAGGCATCGAGGATTCGCCTGATTCGGTCCTCGTTGGTGTTGCCTTGAATGCTTGGCGTCATCGGAAAGACCCGCCCACCACGAGATTTCCAGGTCTTCCGGCGCCATTCATTCTCCTAAACCTCACCAATGAAACGTTTCTTCCTAGATAATTACAGTCCCATGAAACTGTGTCGACCTGTAAAGAGAAATCCTCTCAGAAGTACTTGCAAAACCAATGGCCATTGCGCCGTTTTCGAGCTCTATCTGTTACGTCAAATGTCATCGTACACAATTTGTGGTACAGACAAGTACCGTTTTTTCGATTAGTTTTTCTTCATAGTCACTAAAGCAAGTCGAATTTGTTATCCGCAGTCAAAGAAAATGAAGATATCTATATTAGTTCGGCTGCTCTGCATCGCGGGCTCCTCTCTCCGAGCCCGCATCGCAGGCAGGCAGAAATTGAGTTCTCCTGGTCAGACGACCTCCGTGACAACGAATTCGCCTCAAACCATCTATTTGCCAGATCAAATGTCTAGTGCCCTGACCGGAGTTCATTGTGCAAACCTATTCCGAGGCTTCATGCATATGAACCGTGCAAAAGCGTAACTGAATGCTCACTTTTTCGCTTATCGTTGCCACGCTCGGTCGCACCAGGGAACTGGAGAACCTTTTTAAGTCGCTTGCCTCGCAGGCCTACCCAAATCTCGAATGCATCATCGTTGACCAGAATCCAGACCGCAGGGTCAAAGAAATCGTTGACGGTCGAGGGCACCATCTCGGCTTGAGTGATGTCAACTTCGCTCCGAATCCGGCTTATTATTCTGTTCGCGATGTTCTCCGGGCCAATTCGCTAAGACCCAGGAAGTCTGGATTCTAATGGAGAAAGGGCGAAACATGATTGGACTCGTAGCAAAAAATGCGCGGGCGCAATCTCTTTTCAGGCTGCTTTGTGATCGGGAGGCGCGCTTCGTTGATTTGGGAGTAGCAAAAGCAGGATCAATTGCGAAGGTGATGTCTCTCGGATCTTCAATTCGAGCTGGTATTCATCGCACGAGGATGGATTCCCACTTTTCTCCGTTTCAATCCTGGGGTCTGCAGAGAAGCTGTGAACGCCTTCTAGCCAGACATATGGACATTAGCACTGTCCTTTACTGGGGCGCGACCGATCGCCCGACTCGCAAACTGCCTTACTTTATTATTAGCGACGGGCCGTTTGACCCCAAGGACAGTACCTATCCCGAAGAGTGGGTGCCGAAGAGATGGTCAAAGTCTTATCTGGCACGTCAGCGGAGGGTATATAGAGAGGCGGAGCATGTATTTACTCTTTCCCAATGGGCCGCAGACAAGATAAGAGATGTCCACAACGTTCCCTCCGAGAACGTCAGTGTAATCGGCTGGGGCCCTCTCCACGCTTGTGTGGTGCCAACCCTGGCGCCTGCAAACGGAGACTACTTTGTAAGCGTTGGAAGTGGGTGGAGTTGCAAGGGCATGGATGTTCTTGCCGCCGCCGCAGAGTATGTGCACCGAAGCCATCCAAGCGGATCTGTTGTACTGGTCGGCGACCCACGAGGTTTTGAAGTCAGGCCGAGGCCCGGTCTCAGGCTGATACCCCACACCGTTTCCGGCGAAGAGGCGCAGGAGTTGATTAGCAACGCTCGGGCATTATTGGTGGGCTCGCGCTTTGACGCGTCACCTCATGTAATCATGGAGGCGTTTCAGGCAGGTACACCAGTGATCGCGTCCCGAGTGTGCGGGATACCTGAAGTGGTAACTAAAGATATGGGGTACCTTGTCGATTCAGGAGATGCAGAGGGCTTCGCTTGTGCCATGCGCTCTTGTCTCGAAGAGGACGTCACCCTTCAAAGGACACGAGTCTACCAGAGATACCACCAGGCACTCGGCGGGTGGGAGCGAGTCGCGCAACGCGTTGCTTCGAAGATTTCCGAAGCAACTGGTTCACCAATAAGCGAATATGAGAACTGGGAAGTGCAATGCGCACAGTCCTAGGCCGTATCGACATATAG
>PKXI01000265.1 GCA_003133425.1 Acidobacteriaceae bacterium | reverse complement strand
AACTCAGCACTGTCCAGTTAATCACTGCCAGAGTGCCAAAATCAAGTGCGCAAATCACACGGGAAGGCGACAGCCCGCTTCTCGGGAGGCGCAAAGGAGGGGTTGCCGGCCATTCGCGCCCTCTCCAGTCACACAACCCCTGAGGCGGTTAGATTATGACCGGCGACGGGCGGCTTTGCTTGTCGGCGCATTCAGCCCTTGAACGGAGGATGCAGCACACGGGAACTGAACTTTCCAGCCTTTCGTGCTTTCCGGTTGAATTCCTCGACGTTCCGGCGATTGAAAGTGACACCGAGGTACGCCCAGACAAGACAGCCGACGACTACTGGGAGAAACCATTCCATAGCCATGGGAGAGACCTCACCATGCCCAACAGCATACGCCGATTTTGGTTGAGTGGAGCAAGAGGATTGTGCGCGGGCCTGCCCGATCTAGCGCGTTAAAGCCTGGAAATACCCGGTTTTCGACTGCAAACACAGCGTTCGCCTTCGAACACCCCCGGGAAGAAGTACAATTTGTGGGTTCAGTGCAGAAAGAGGAAACTTCACATGAAACTACCTTCAATGACGAGACGGGATTTTGTGCGCCTGGGTGCAGGTGCGGCGGTGGTTGGCGCGGCGGCGAAATCCACTTTACTGGAGCCGGCGGTGCTGGCGGCGCAGACTGCGACGAGTGGGCGGAAGATTCGCTTTGCGTCGATCGGGACCGGAATCCGCGGCTGCGATCTGCTGCGCTCGGCGCGGAATGTAAAGAGTGGAGTCCTTGTTGAGACCGCGGACCTTTACGACATGCACCAGAAGGCGGGTCTCGAGGCCTACGGGGCCGACGTGCCCACCAGCCGCGACTATCGCAGGCTTCTCGACCGCAAAGATGTGGACGCGGTGATTGTGGCCGTCTCTGACCATCTGCACCGTCGCATTGTGCTGGACTGCATTGCGGCGGGCAAGGATGTGTATTGCGAGAAGCCGATGTCGCACAACGTGGCGGATGGATTTGCGATGGTAGATGCGGTCGCCGCCAACAAGCGGATCTTCCAGGTGGGCAGCCAGCGCGTGAGCAACATTCTATACAAAAAGGCCGCGGAGATTTTCGCGTCGGGGCGGCTGGGCGAGGTAAGCTACATTGAGGGGCACACGGACCGGAACTCGCCGTCGGGCGCGTGGGTTTATCCCATTCCGCCGGACGCGAGCCCGGAGACCATCGACTGGGAGAGCTTTTTGCACGATGCGCAGAAGCGGCCCTTTGACCCGGTGCGGTTTTTCCGGTGGCGCTGCTTTGCGGAGTATGGAGAGGGCGTGACCGGTGACCTGTTCGTTCACCTGCTCTCTGGCATTCAATGCGTCAGCGGCATCAACGCCGCTCCCAGCCGCGCCTGTTCCATCGGCAGCCTCACCCACTTCAAAGACGGGCGAGATTATCCAGACCTGCTGGCGACGCTCTACGACTATCCGGGTGCAACGCTGAGCCTGCACTGCAACCAGAACAACGCCGCGGGCGATCAAACCATCTTCTACGGCAAAGAAGCCACCATGATGATCAACGGCAACACGCTCACCATCACTCCGCAGGATACGCGCCCGCAGCCGGAGGGCTACTCGCTGAATGGTTGGACGGCGGCAGCAAAGAAGCAGTATCTCGACGAGTGGCACGCGGCCCATCCCGCTCCTGCGTCAAGCCTGGCCGAAGTGGAAAGCTACACGGTGACGCCCGGCTATGACGACACCGACGACCACATCGCCAACTTCTTCCGCGCCGTCGAGACGCGCGAACGCGTAACCGAAGACGAGGTCTTCGGCAACCACACCGCCATCGCCTGCCACATGGCGAATCACTCGCACTTCCATCGCAATATGGCCACGTGGGACGAGGCGACGAAGACTATCAAGGGTTGAGTTCGGGTTCGGGCAGCGCGGACGATTGAGCCTGCTCTGCCCGAACTGGAGCGCACCTTCACGCCGCCCGCAGCCCCTGCCGGACTGCTGTTCAGCGATTCTTCAAGCCGTGTGGGGTAAGCGTTCGAAGTTCCCACCTTGACTGGAAGAGAGTGTCCAACAGGTGCCCGCTTATTTTTAAGTGGGCACCTGATGAGTGTGTCTAAGCGGCTTAGGAAGAGTGGGTCTTGATTAAGCGATGTTCCAATGCAGCGAAAGATGATCCTGAGACCAGAGGGAAGGCACCCAAGGGCGGCGAAGCCTAAATCTTGCGGGGAGGGTTCCCTTGACCCTTCCGCGTACTCAGATGTTGTCCCGTACTTATTCTCTGAGCGACCCTAGAACAATCCTTTTTCCGAACGAGCACTATTGAGCAGAGCGGAAGCGATCTGGTCGATAGTCTTGTTCCAGTGTGTAGGCAGATGATGTCTGACGGCACTTTTTGTAGGCAATAGTCTATGGACACTGGGTGTGCGGAGGCGTTAACCCGCGTGTGAGCACGTGTCACCAACGCCACCCTCGCGCCTGCGTCGAACGTCAGCTTTACAACCTGCCGCTTCTCTGCGACCGCCATCTGCGAACGCGACATTCCGTTCCTTCTCCCCGAAGGAAGACCGCATGTAGACATGATGGAGCAGGTGTCTATGGCGCTGGAAGATGGTTCGATGGCCAAGATCAGAGGCGGAATCATCTGGGGTTTCTACGGGAGGCAGTGATGCCGGATTGGAGGCTGTGATGGAAGAACAAGATCAAACCAACAAACAGACGAAAGTGGATGTCCGCAAGTGGTTGACCGATATAAGCAAGCATTGTCCAGAATGTGGGTCAAGTAACCTGACCACAGTCAAGAACGAGAGCCCCCTGAAGCACAGGTGCCTGGATTGCCTGATCTACTTCGCGGAGAGAGACCTGAAGGAGAAGCCATGATCGCATTCGACAGCAGCGGAACCGCATAAAAGAAGCGGTTTCGCTGCATGAGGCCGCCCAGATGATCGCAACTGCAGAAGGGCGGCCCAAAGAAAAACGAGCCACCAATGTGGCGTCATTGCTTGGCATCACAAAGATTTGCGCACACTTACGTGAGCAGATAGGCGAAAACAAAGGATTCAAGGCTGGAGGAAACGGACTACCCTTCGCCGCCTTCGCCGAGTGCAATCAATTGCACAAGCCGGATTGTTTTCTAATGATCGTTCGGCTCGCTGAGGCACAAACATCCGACAAACTCACTAAATTTTCGCTTTTCTGACGTAGGGACACTTTACCGCTTTCATCCTGCAACAGGAGGGATCCATGTCTACGACTATCACGCTGCCCAAAAGGAATTCGGGGCACATAGCGGCCCATGGGGAAGTCTGTTGTAACCAGACGTTTAATGTTGAGCGTTCACCTATAGGAGTGGAGAGCGAGAGTTCTGCGCGGTGTGCGGAAAAGAAGTCCTCGCTATAGGGAACAAAGTAGTCGGCTCCCACCAGCTAGACTGCGGGTGACTCACTGACTGATAACTGAGGGATTCACGTCAAGAATCTCTGCGATTTCGTGTTGTTATCGGTGTGGTGATGCATCCCAGCCGAGGTAATTGCCAAAAATCTCAGCAACGCCCGACGCGCTGTGCGAGCCACTCATGGGAGCGAGATGCTCGAAGCCGCTCTTGCGTTTGTGCGGCATCACGTTCTGCAACTGTGGGACACCGACCACCGCGCCGGTACCATTCGCGCATTCATGCACCATCGCAGTGGTGGACGGAGTTGTCAGGACCGATCAGTGTCCAATGCGGACAGAATACAAAGAGTGGTCCGTGAGCACATACAGTGACCGACGGTCTTGACCGCCGAAAAGAATGTCGTGCGGGCGCTCTGGAGTTGCTATCGTGTCGAGAAGTTCTCCCTTCGGGGAGTAAACGAAGACCTGGCCGGCGGCAATATAAACCTTCCCGTCCGCGTCCTGGGCAAGGCTCTCGCCGCCCTGCTCGACGAATGGGGCTATTTCGGAAAGAGAGCCATCGGGATTTAGTTTCCCGCGATAGGTGCGCTGCTCAGCCTCATTTGTTGCGTAGAACGTTTGGCCGGGAATACCTTTGACCAAGCCGTAGGCCTCGAGAATCGGCGCCCACTTGGTGCCGAAGTAAGGCTGACCCTGTACCAGCGGAGGATCGGTCGGAATAAAAAGGCTGTTGTCCGGGGAGACAAACTGGAAGGCTTTCCCGCTGCCGAGCCCCTTCCTGAACATCTCCTCAAAAGTGGTATAGATGTACGGCTGTGTGGCTGACAGCGTATTGGCAAAGTCTCCGTTGAACCAATAGTCAACCGGAAGCGCCGCAATGAGTCCGGCGTGGTCACTTGAGGGCTGGAGTTTAAGAAGAGTGAGTTGCGTCTCAGCGTCTTCCGGCCGGAAGGAATAGGCCGTGAGCTCTTTGCCGCCGGAGGAGAGAACGATAAGGTCGCCGGATTTGTCGAAGACGAGATTGACGGGATCAAGCGGGGTGTCATGAACGAAAACAGCGTTCTTCGACTCGGGCGACCAGCGATAGATGCGCTGAAAGTGCGCATCCACGAAGTAAAGCTCACCGGCGGAGTTGATGGCGGCTCCTGAGATGTTAAAGAAGCCGGTGGCTAGAAGTTCGGGCTTGGAACCCTTTTCAGTGACGCTGGAAAGATGCCGGGATGCGGGCTTTGCCTTATCGTCTGAGAGATCGAGGTAGGCAAACTCGCGATCGCGAACCTCGGCGTGCAGAGTCTGGTCCACAATCGTATTTTCGAACGGAACTTTATTGGAACGCACCAGCTGACGGCATGTGCCAGAGCCATCGCAAAGGCCGATGGAACTGTTTGCGTCGACATGCACATTACGGAAATGGATATTGGTGGAGTCCGACACGCGCACCGCGTAAGGAAATGGCTCCTCCATGTGAGTGACACGATAACCGTGATAGTTGGCAATCGTGATATCGCTCGATCGATCTATTTCGAGCGATGAGGCGTGACCGCTTTCACCACTCTCCTCTTCCGTCTGAGGTGCGTAAAGCCTCCAGTTGTGAGCATTGCTAAGCTTGATTTCGGCGCGCACGTGGTGCTCGCTCGATAGCTCGTAGACGAAGCCGGGGACAGTGGTGTTGGAGATCAGGATGCCGGCTTGAGCAAAGGTGTCGGGAGTCCAGATGTTGGCGAATGTTCCGCCTCCGCCATCGATCCAGAGGCTGGGGTACTGCGAGTCCCATGGACGATGGAGGTCGGGGTCGGCGGTGTGCGTATTGTTGTAGGGATTCATGCGGGAGCCATCAGGCGCGTTCGTGCCGTGGCCTCCGAGAAAGCGTACATCGTCTACGAGAGAGTCTCTGCCCGAGCGCCAAAGCAGGGCAACAGCCCGACTGTTGAGGCCGCCTGTATAGATACCAAGACCGGTGATCGTATTTGCTCCTCCCGATGGCGAGAGCAGGAGCGGCATGGGAGCCCCGGGCCCCTGGAATGCGGCGGTTCCGTCGGGCAGATCGAACTGCGTCGTACTGGGATGGAGACCAATCAGCACCGTGTCGGGACGCAAAGTGAGGGTGTCGCGAACCAGGTAGCGACCACTCGGGAAATAAAGTGCCCGATGACCGTCGATCGCCTTTTGAAGCGCGGCCGTGTCGTCGCTGTGCCCGTCCCCTTGAACGCCGAGGGTGCGGACATTGACCCAGGAAGAGGGGCCCGGCAGCGGTTGAATGGCTGGCGGCGTAACCGGCGGAAGCGACGGAAGGGGTGACGCTTCGTAGCGAGTGTTGAAAGCTGCCTGCGCCCCGGGATACTCAAGACTGAGACCGTGAGAAAAGACACTCACTTTGTAAACTTCTGAGACCTGACGAAACTCGCGCCCACTCTCACGAAATTTCGCAAAAACAGGAGTATGGCTACAGAGAATGTTTTCGAAGTTGATCTCGGTCATGCGGCTGTTCTCGTTGCTGATGAGAACGGCAGGGCCGGAAATATTCTCGAAGCGCGTGTCTACAATCCAAAGTTGATCGGAATAGTGAGAATCGATAGAGACTGCCGAAGGAACATTTTTGAACTCGTCGTGTACGAGAGTAAGTCCAGCTTCGTTTTCGCGGATAGCGGCTTCGCGTTGCCCGTCGAATGTGGAATCAATCAGCGTGAACTGCCATGCCGGCGAAGGTTTGCGGGCCATGATACCGAACTGGCCACCATGGAAATGAAGATCCTCAGCTTCGTTGCCAACCTCGTGAAGACCGGCAAATCCAGAGCCGATATTGAAGTCGATGTGGCTGAGATAGCTGTGCTGCGCGGGATGAAACCGGATGGCTACAGCGCCGCTATTGCCTGAACCAATTTCGAAATCGATATTGCTCATCGCTGAATAGAAGGTGCCGGGATTGGCGTCAGGCACAGCATGGCCAGGCGGCACTACGCCGGGAGGCGTGGGCGGCATGTGGAAGCCAAGTAGCGGCACGCCTCCGCGAATGACGGTTCCGGCGTGAGGACGCGCGCCGGCAAAGAAGAACATGTAGGCAATACCGTCTTGATACCCCGGTGTATTTTCGCCAAGAACAAACACCGGGCGATGCGCACCGTACCCGATGATTCGTATGCCGGGCCAGAGATAGATGGTCCGCGTAATCCGGTAACGGCCCTCCGGAATGAAGACGACTCCCTCGCCCCGGGTTTCCTGGAGCTTGTCGATGGCGGCCTGAACGGCCAGGCTGTCGTCTGCCTTGCCGTCGCCTTGAACGTGGAAGTCCCCGGGCGTGAGATAAACGGCGGCGGGGTCGTCGAGGCGGGTGGGATATACCGAGTTCCCAAAGGCGTTTACCGCGCAGGAAAGAGTGACAACGAGAAGTAGTGCGGCTTTCATAGGGCAGCTCCTGCGGTGATTGGAGGTTCAGTCGTGGCGGATAGTCCCACTGTGGCGCTGTCGATGCCGTCGAGCCGTGCTGAGGGATTTACGATGAGCCAACCGATTGCGCCCAGAACGGCAAACAAGGTTGCAGTCATAAAGGACGCGTCCCATCCAAAGTGTGAGGCAATCATAGGTGTGAGCGATGCAGTAACAGCGCCCCCCAGCTGACAGCCGGTATTCATGGTCCCGGAAACAACTGCCGAGTACGGTCCCGCAAAATCAGCGGTTACTGACCAGAAGCTACTCTGCGATAGATACAAGGCTCCCGCGCCACACGCGAGAACAAGAGTGGCGGTCTTGGCATCATGCGCTCTCGACCCTACGCTAAGTAGAAATGCCGTGAATGCCAGTGCGAATGCCGGCAGAAAACACCGGCCGGCGCGCACGCTGACGTGGTCCGACAGCCAGTCGCTGGCAACTCCGCCGGTGAGAGAGCCCAGCGTCATCGCAATAAATGGAAACATGGAGTACAGAGCGCTGGTCTTCAAATTGAGGCCGCGCACTTGAACCAGATAAATGTAAAACCAGCTAAAGAAGATCCACGCCACGTAACCGAATGTGAAATAGCTTCCTGTAAGGGCCAGAATCTCTTTGCTGCGGAGTATTTTGCTCCAGGGCACCTTTCGCTTGACCGCGGTTTGCGGGACGGCTGCTACAGCAACTTTGCCCGCGTTGCCCCGGTTGTCGTCGCGGCCATCGACGATGACTTTGAGTTCCCCGGCGCGCACCCAGGGGTGCTCTTCAGGCGTGTCGCGTGCAATCAGGTACCAGATCAAACCGGCCATCAAGACCACAACCGAGCTGAACCAGAAGGCAGCGCGCCACCCATAGTGCATCATGATCGCCGTCATGATCGGCGGCGTGAGTCCCGATCCGAGCCCGACACCGCCAAAGATGATGCCGTTTGCCTTTCCTCGTTCATCAATCGGAAACCACCGCTCGACAAACTGGTTTGCCGCCGGATAGGTGATGGCCTCGCCTGCAGCCAATGAGAACCGCACCAGGACCAGAAGGAATAGCGCGCCGCGTATGCCTGGTGGAACGGACGCGGTCAGGGCAGTAAAGAGCCCCGACCATATCACGCCGATCGCGATGACACGGCGCGGACCAAGGCGGCGCGCCAGGATTCCGCCGGGGATCTGGAACGAAGCGTAGCCGATTAGGAATGCGCTGAAAATCCAGCCCAGGTGCGCGTTGTCTATTCCGAATTCCCGGCTGATCGATACACCGGCAATCGAAATATTGGTGCGGTCCATAAATGCAACAGCACTCAAAACCATTACCCACGACACAAGCAGGTAGCGTTTTGGCGCACCTCGGCCGGGCTTCTTCAGCTGGTTGATCGNNCGTTGCCGTTGCAGGAAGTGGCATTCTAATGCGCGGCACGCGGCAATTTGGCCTTTGCCAACAAGGCGTCAAATTCGCTGCGTTCCATCTTCAGCTTCTCAGGATGAGCGTCGATCCACTTGGCGAATGCGTCATACTTTTCCGTCGTCCAGCCTCCCTCAAACTGAGCTCCGTTCTTCCCTAGACGATTAAGTCCAAAGTTGAAGTCATCCTTCAGAGAGGTGAATTCCGCATAGCTGATCGCCTGCTCGGCAAGAATTGCCGGAACAAAAATGACCCCTTCCGGTTTGCAGAGAACCAGGTCCCCCGGCAACACAACCGCACGTCCAATGCGAATTGGAGCATTGATTGAGGTCAACCCCATATTGGACCAGGCAGACGGATCGTATCCCCGATAAAATCCGTTGAAGTTCGGGATCTCCCGATTCTCCTCTTGATCGCGGATACCGGCGTCAAATACGAACCCCGTATGAGTATGCGCGGCGATAGCATTGCCAAGGTTGGAACCAATCAACGTACCGTCGACGATCTTTCCAAAGCCGTCGGCAACATACACGTCGCCGATTTGCAGTTCGCTGATGGGCCAGCTATTGGTCCCGGAACCACTGCCCAGGATTCGTCCCTCTGNNTCAGCGCCCTGCCGGCAAACGGTTTTTCCATATGAAGAGCCTGCCAGCCGGAATCGAATTGATTGTTGTAACCCTCGCCGCGCAGGAATTCCCAAACGTCTTCAATGGTCATATCTACCGCGCGCTTCAGTAGCGCATCCGGCAATTTTGGCCGGCCATCCGGGAAGCGATCACCCTTCCAGTCCGATGTGTAAAAAAGTATTTGATCCCGCGTCATGGTCACCTGACTGAATGCAGGGGCCGCCATCAACACCGCGCACGCCACTAGAATTGCCGAAATAACCCTCTTCATAAATCTCTCCACCCTTCCCAATTCGTCCCGCAAAAGACGTTTACGTTCCCGGCCCAGCAGCTGCCAGACTGGCACACTGCTATTCCAGGTCACTCTCCAAATATTCTGTTCATCCTCGAGGCAATCGCGGTTCCACCATGGCGCCTTCGCAACCCGCCCCTTTCGACCAGGTGAGCCGGTCAAATGAAGGCGTACCCGCGCCTTTGGTTCATCCCCACGTTCCCCTTGAGGATTGAGAGGAACGAGACAAAGTCCTGGATTCTGTTGCTATCCTGCTTTGTCTCGCCCCCATTGGCTGGATGAAGCCGTTGCTTCAGCTAAAAAGCGCATCGTCCCATGACTGCGCTTCGTCCCACATCGGCGTGGGTTCAAAATATCCCGTGCCGGGTTTCAGATGCCGCTTCACTTCATCATCGTTGAGCGTAATTCCCAATCCGGGGGTATCCGGGACCTTGATGTACCCCTTATTGATGATCGGCTTTTCAATGCCTGTGACCAAGTCTTGCCAGAAAGGTACGTCGAGCGAATGGTTCTCGAGCGCGAGAAAATTGCGCGTGGCCGCCGCGCAGTGAACGTTGGCCATGCAGCATACCGGCGTTCCGGCAAAATGCATCGCCATCGGCACGCCATAGCCATAAGCCATGTCGCCAATTCTGTGGGTCCGCAAAATGCCGCCCGAGGTCGCAAGGTCGGGATGGATCTTGTCTACCGCGTGGTTGCTGCAGAGCTTCTCGAAGTCCGCGATCTCGTAGATATCCTCGCCGGTGAGGATAGGCGTCGGGCTAGCCTCTGTAATCTCCTTGAGAAGATCGGTGTAGATCCAGGGAATCACGTCTTCCATCCACTCCAGGTTGAACTTCTCGTAGGCTTTGGCCAGCTTGATCACCGACTTCACTCCGATGTGTCCCAGATGATCAATCGAAAACGGTATTTCATAACCGACCGCGTCTCGGACTGAGCCGACAAACTCGCACATCCTCTCGATGCCTTTGTCGGTGATCTCGGTGGCGACAAAGGGATGAGGTTGATTGCGCAATTCCCATCCGCTTTGACCGGCCGGCTCCATCACCATGTCCTTCTGTCCCTGCAGCAGGCGAATCCCAAAGTCCATCTTGATCCACGTCATGCCCATCGCCACCCGCTGTTTGGCCCGCTCCCCGCACTCCTTCGGCGATTCCGATTCTTCGGTATCGGCATAGATGCGGATGGTATCGCGCCATTTACCGCCGAGCATCTGGTAGACGGGGATGTTGTACACTTTGCCGGCAATGTCCCATAGCGCCATCTCCACGGCGCAAACACCGCCTGCTTGCCGCGCGCCGCCACCAAACTGAGCAATCTTCTGAAACAGGTAGTCGATGTTCAGCGGATTCTCGCCAACGAGGCGGCTCTTCAGAACCATCGCGTACTGGTAACCCGCTATGTCGCGCACTTCACCCAGGCCATAGACGCCCTGGTTGGTGTCAATGCGAATAAGAACGCACGGGCTCGGCCCCGGCTTAACAACTACCGCGTAGCGCATGTCGGTGATTTTCAAGGTCGATGGACTCGAGTTCAGATTGACATTCTTGATTGAAGACTCCGTCGCGCTGGCTCCAGCAGCCTGGCTGAGAGCCCCACCGGCCAGTACGGCCAGCGAAGACTTGAGGACACTACGGCGATTCATGTTGAGGGTGCTGTGATCAGACATTTCTGCTTATTCCTTTCAGCATTAGCTTTTGTTGTCTTGTTTAATTGCAGGACTTCCATTCGTCAAAGATTGTCCGGAACGCAGAGCGGTCAATCTTATCGATGGTGTCGAATATTCAACAGGTGGGCTCTAACCCCACCAGGTTTCACCCGGCGCCAGATGCGCCTTAGCAACGTCGGGGTTAATCTCAACTCCCAGCCCCGGCTTGTCTTCGATGATGTAGTATCCGTCCTTCCAGAAGGGGCCTTCATGCACCACCAGCTGCGGCCACCAATCGATCCACTTGGCCAATTCATGAATCTTGAATCCGCGCATCGAGGCCGCGGCATGTACCGAGGCGATCGTGCCAATCGGACTTGCCGGGTTGTGCGCGGCTGTCCAGATATAGTAGAGATCGGCCAGATCGGAGATTCGCTTGGATTGCAGCAGCCCCCCGGACTTCGGAATGTCGATGTGGACACCCGCACACGCCTGGCTTTCGATCAGCGTTCTGAATCCCTGTACCGTATAAAGATTCTCGCCAGTGCAGATCGGTGTCCGCGTGGCGCGTGCCAGCCTGGCCATCGCGTCGGTGTTCTCAGGCGGCAGCGGGTCTTCAAGCCACATTGGCTCAACATGCTCCAGCGCATTCAGTAACTGGATTGCGTCCTGCGTGTCGTACTTCCAGTGACACTCGATGGCAAAGTCGATATCCGGTCCGAGTTCGTCGCGTACCGCTTCCATCTTGGTCACGATGCGATGAATGTCCCGATTGGTCAAGTTGCGCCCATAGAGATCGTGCCCGGGTTCGGAATAGGTGGGATCTGCGCTGACGGGAATGTTGTCGCCCTGGAACTTGAATCCCGTGAAACCGTACGGGTTGTTCCCTTTCGCTTCAGCAGCCTGGTCACGCCAGGACGATAGTTCCTTTGGATTCGGTGGCGCCTGCAAGGTGTGATAGAAGCGTACCCGGTCACGAAAACGTCCTCCTAGCAGGTTGCAAACCGGTGTTTCCAGAATGCGGCCCGCCAGGTCCCAGAGCGCAATTTCAATGCCGCTTGCAGCAGTCACTGTAACCCCGCCGATAGCGCCCGCGCCGGCGCTTTGCATCAACATTTTGGTGTAGAGTTTGTCCACGTTCATCGGATCTTCGCCGATGATCAGCGGCTTCAGCTGCCGGAGCACAACGTCCTTGACGCCCGGGCCCCAATAAGCCTCACCAATTCCAGAGATTCCCGCATCCGTCTCAATCTTGATCAGGTTCCAATCCCAGGTTCCGCGCACGATCATGCACTTCACGTCGGTAATCTTCACCTTCTTGCGCAATGTCTCAGCAAGACTGCGATATGGCTCGGCCAGGAGAAAGGAACCTGCCGCTCCAGCGGTAATAGCTTTTAAGAATGCCCTGCGATCGTTAAACACATCTCCCCCAAAGAATCCTGCGCTGTGAACAATAGATTAGAAAGACGAATACGGAGGATGTCAAAAGCAGGGGAGGCCACCGCTCTCGGTGGCCTCCCATGCGGGTTTTAGAAATGCAGGGTAACGGAACCTTGCAGATCGCGGTTGTCATTAATCGTTCCGGTAATCTGTCCGGCCGTTGAGGCGCCAATGGCTGAAACCGGCGTTGCAAAGTTCGGAGTGTTAAACGCGTTGAATGCATCCAGCCTGAAACTCAGGATCTTGTCCTCGTACAGCTTTATCTTGCGCTGTAGCGACACGTCCCAGTCTTTCGTAGTCGGGCCGTATAACACCGAGCGGGCTGAGTTGCCATAAGTATTTGCAGGTGGCGCAACAAATGCCGTCGTATCGTAGAAGCGCAGCGGAGTACCGTGATCAAGCTTGCCGGATGCGATGCGATTCGGCCAGCTAGGCGAACCGCTGTTCACGCCACTGTTGAGTGTCACCGTAAATGGAGCGCCTGAACCGTAAGTCGTGATGGCATCCACTTCAAAACCACCCGCGATATGCGAAACCAGGCCGCTGTTGAGGAACTTCCTGCCTCCACCGAACGGGAGGTCGTAGTTCACGCTGCTCACAAGCCGATGCTTCTGATCGAAGCCCGACGCGCCGTAGCCTGCTTTCAGATTGGTCACGGTTTGCGGATTGCCAGCCGAACCGCCGCCCGAAGCCGCGGAGCCACCGTAGTCCAGTGACTTGCTGTAGGTATAGTCGATCAACGCCATCAGGCCGTGGCTATAGCGCTTGGTGTACTTGGCCTGAAGACTGTTGTAGTTCGATTGATTGATCGGGTCTTCCTGCACCCAGGTGGAGATATTGTTGAGCGGCTGAATGAGCCGGCGGAGAGTTGTGGATGTGGGCCCACCAGACTGGATCAGGCCAACCTCGTTCGGGTTGTAGGCATACGTCAGGTGAACACTGTGGCTCCCACCGTACGCAATTTCAACAACGCCGCCAAGAGTCTGGCGTTCGATTCCCAAAGTGTAGGTCTGCGTGCTCGGCGTCTTGTTGGCCATCGAGTGAGAGATGATCGCAGGTACAGCCGCGTTGAGCGACGCCGTGTTGGTCAAAGTTGCGTAAGACAGTGGAACCGCACCCTGCGGGAAGGGATTGTTAATGACTGGTTGACATGTTGAGGTAACGTTGGTCGGAGAGCAGACGTTACTAAACGCAGCCGGAAGCGGGAACGTCGCCGGGCTCGCGAAGGTTTGTGAAATCGTGAACGGCGGATTCTGTCCCAACTCATCAGACGCTGAGAATGGATCCTGGAAGTAAGCGATGCCGAAGCCGGCGCGGATGACCGTGGTTCCCTTGCCGTCAAGATCGAAGGCCAGGCCGACACGGGGGCCAAAATCGTTGTTACGCTGCTGAATGCCTGCGCTCTTGCTGGTGCCGTTCATGCCCGCGAAAACAAACGCCATCTTGCTATAGTCAAAGTTCGCCAACTTGTTGTTTTTGTCGGTGTCCGGCGTGTATATGTCATCCCGGAAACCGAGGTTGACGGTAAGGCGCTGCGATAGCTTCCAGTCATCCTGAACGAACATTCCATACTGCACGTTAAGGTCGTAGTAAGGAACCAGAAGGAAGTTGCGGCTTCCTGAGTTGGGGAAACCCAACAGAAGCCCGGCCAGTCCGGAACCGCCTGCGGCTGCGCTGCCGCTGTTGGTGAAGTTATCGTTGAACGTCATTCCGCCGCGCGTCGTTGTGTTTGTAAATGGCGACGCGTAGACGCGAACATAACGGATACCTGCCTTCAGTCCATGGCGTCCGCGAGTTTGCGAGAACGTGTCCTCGAACTGGACGTTTGTCTGCCGTGGATTTGCCGGCAGGAATGCAGTTCCGCCCTGTAAGCAGGTAAATTCATTGCCGCAGGTACTGCCGATGGTGAGATTCGGAAGGCCGGTTGTATATTGCGAAATATTCAGGCCGAGCATACCGAGAGACGTGGATGAATTGTGGCCAAAGTCGGATTGCGTCGTGAAGGGATTCGTGCGGGCGTAGCCCATACGAAATTCGTTGAATGTGCTCGATGAGAAGAAGTGCGTCTCGTCGATCGACAGGCCTTGGGCCACCAGCGTGGTGTTCTGGATTCCGGCGACGAACGGACCCAGATCGAAGTTCTTGGCGCCGGATGCGCTGGGCGGAAGGCAACAGGTTCCCTGGCCGCCAACCAGCGGGTTAGGAGCGCTCTGGACGTAACGTTCATAGCTGAAGCGGCCAAACATCGAGTCCTTGTCGCTGAGATGGTAGTCGATGCGCGCATTACCGCCGCTGTCGTTAATGATCTGGTTTGCAGTCGAAATGAAGTTATTGAAGCTGCCGGAGGTTTGCGGCAGCGGGTAGATGCTGGCCACGTTGAGGCCGACCTGGCTGAGACGGGCCGGACAGATCACGTTGAGGACGCCGTTGCAACTAAACTGCGTGCGCGTAAAGGTGCTTCCTGTCTGCACCGTTGTCAGCGGATCGTAAATCGGAATCAAAGTCCCCGCGGCATTGGTGTAGCTGCTGAAGTCCCCGTTACGTTCGGCAAGGGTTGGCACGCTGTTCTGGTTTACGATGCCCTTCAGTGAACGCTGGCCGTAATAGTCGGCAAAGTAGAAGAGCTTGTCCCTCTTGATCGCCCCACCAACCGCGCCGCCAAACTGACCGCGGCGATAAGCGGGCTTCTGCACCGAAGATCCGGCACGGGCAAAATAGTTACGCGCGTCAACGGCGCTGTTACGAAGATACGTAAATACCTCGCCGTGCAGAGCGTTCGCTCCAGAACGCGTCGAGGTCGAGACGATTCCGGCGCCCCCGCCATACTCGGCGGAATAGGTTCCCGTCATTACTTTGAATTCTGCAACCGACTCCACGGAAGGTTGCACCATCACGGTATTAAAGGTCCACTCGTTGTCGATGATTCCGTCGACGAGATACTGATTTGTATTCGCCTGGCTCCCCAGGGAGTTAAAGTCGGATGCAGCGCGCGGATTGAACGAACTTGAACCCGACAGGTTCTCGCCGGCCTGGCCCGCCGTGACGCCCGGAACCAGGTAAACAAGCTGCGCGAAATTTCGGCCATTCAACGGCAGATCCTGCACCTGGTGCTCGTTGACAACGTCGCCCAACTCCGAACTCTCAAGCTTGATGAGCGGAGGCGCGGCCGTCACTTCAACGGTTTCACTAGTTCCTCCGGTCTGAAGCGAGATGTCCAAATCGGCCTTTTGATCGATGTCCAACGGAAAGTTCGCTTGAACGCTTCGTTTGAAGCCCACCATTTCAACTGCAATGGTGTAGGTTCCAGGCAGCAGTGCCGGGAATGCATACGAACCCACCGAATCGGTGTGCGTAACCGACTTTGTGCCCTTCGCCACATCCGAGATAGTGACTGTAGCTCCGGGAATAACCGCGCCGCTTGGGTCATGCACGGTTCCCGAAACACTACCGCTCGTTGCCTGACCCATCCCGGCAACGCAAACGCAGAACGGCAACATGAGTGCCGCTGCTAACATCCGAATCTTGCTTCTGAACATATTGAGTCGTGCCTCCAGTAAAAGTTGATTGATCTAAGTGGTAATTCGGTGGATTCGTGAAAAGAGCCGCCCTCTTCGTCATAGCGGCATCGGACAAATTCGATACTGAGCCGATAGCTCCGAAGGTGGTCTTCTTCAATCAAACCGACGAAAAAACGAACTTCCCCATTGCTACGCCGCAGTCGCTCACCAATCTGGTTGCAACTATCGAGCGATTACCCGCATGTTGCGGTACATTTTGCGAGCCCCACGCAGTACCCAAGTGGATCGGTCCTGGCAGTTTTGCCTGCAGCACCGTGCGGAAGAAGAATCGGGCCCGCGTTCTTGACCATGCGTGTTGACACAGCACCATTACAGGTCTTGTGATTACGCCACTGATCCCCTAAACGTCATGGTCGAGAATCGTTAACCGACCAATTGGATCAGCATCCCAAAACATGAGGACCCTAGCACCGGGAGCAGACTTTGGCTACGTAGGTTACGGTATTCCGAATCGGTGGCAGCCTCCTCGTCAATGGTTTCAATAACATACGCATGTTCGCCTTACCGTAAATTGCGAGGTATAGAACGGTGGATCGATATGATTGTCAGACGAGTTACGCGGCCGCCATCCTGTAAATAGCACAGCGCAAAATCCTGGACGCACGCCTTGATCTTGAATGCAATCCGCCAATGCCTCCGGGTTCGGCTTATGACTTTTTCCCTGGAATGGTATCCGGTTGTTTGTCAGTTATAGCAGACGGGGTTGCTGTAAGCTACTCGGTCACTTTGCTCGATCGATGCAGATGAGAGCAAAGACAGAATCAGCATCACCGCCATGCTGTGTTCCTGTGCCATGAAGGGTTGCGGAAGTTGCGCAAAAGGCACAGATGAGCTGATCAGGAAGGCGGGTTACCAGAAGTCAACTGCCACAACCCTCGAGTGGCCGGGCTTTCCGTCGACCACTTCTGTCTCCAGGACAGCCTCGACGTTCCGAAACGATTTGCCGGGCGGGATCATACTCTCTAACGACTGCATTGATCGTGCGTCGGTGGCAAACTCTCCTATGCTTTGGGTTCCCAGAGCACTGAGACCGCCGACCAATATGACCGGCTGATCGGTGACTTCAGAATCAAAGCGGGCAAGAAGCCCAAAGTCCCTGGTAACGGTATCCAGCCGCTGGCCAAAGTCGATTCCCCAGTAGGCTTTGGGATTCCTGGTATCTGATATCCAAGCCTCGTGGGTCACGCCATCCGAATCGACATTGCTGTTCAGGCGAAACCGGAGATGACTCGTCAGGCGCTCCGACCACTCGTTGTTGAGCAGACCGATGAGAATGGTCGGCTGCTGGCCCATCTCAGATATGGACGCTTGATTCGAGAGTTGCATCGTGCAGCTTCGGCTCTCCGATCGCACAAGCGCGCAAATTCGTGAGAATGAAAATGCGTCGCTGATCGCGATCTTTGATTTCATTCCCTGGAAAGCCGCTCGAAGCGATGGATCGGAGTCTCCAGGCATCACCAGAGTCGCTCGCCCGATAATAAACGGCGCTAGATCACTGCTCGCCAACACAGGAGCCCAAAAGCGACTCAGCGCTCTGTCACGCGATTCTCGATATGCCTGGGACCAGAAGTACCCGGCAACAATAATCAGTATCGTGATAGCCGAGGAGAGGCAGGCGACCCAAATTGGAGATCGAGCCAATCTGTCTCGCAGTTTAATCCGTAAGGAAGGCTCGCTTAAGGCCGCTTGATGCTGTTCTGAAGAGGAGACAACCGTACTGACCGCGAGTTGAGAAATAGCCGACGGCTTTCTCTGCAAGTCTTCCAGAGACGGATACGTCTCTTCGGGATTCTCTCCGTCGGAGAGAAAACGAAACTCAGGAACATAAGTGACAACGGCAAGGGAAATCTGAACCACATCCTTGTGCCCGTGTTCCTGATAGTATTGCGCGAGCCGCTTTCGCACCTCGCCCGCAGTAATTCTTACGATCGGGTCTGCGCTAGTGTCGTAGTCGGGAAATCTGTCGAAGACAGAATGTCCGAGTGAGCGTTCTTTCAGCTCATCCAGATCACCGCTGATGGTGCACTCGACAACCTTCCGAAGAAAGCGGGGATATCGTTTGCTGTTTTTGAAGTGCGGACTCTGCAGGAGCAGTTCCACATGCTTGCGCAGAAGCGTAACCTGTTGAGCCGTAAGAGGATGGACCGTTTGCGTCATGGCAGTCGAAAGAGCGCCTCGCGAATACCTCGATACGGTAATCAGTAAGGTATCATACCTCTCGTGTGTGCGGTTATCAAGGACCACCCCCTTGCCGGCATCGTTACGGACCCTAAGACGGTCCAGACGCTGCTTCGTCATGCAGACGTCGCGACCACACTCGGTATCTATGCCCACTCCCATAGCGAGTCCCGAATGACCGCGCAGGGCGATATGTTGACGGCGTTCTTCGCGGCTCCGGCTGTGATTCAATAGCGCGATTCCGACTACTCTTTAGATTCTTACCGTTTCA
>PKXI01000193.1 GCA_003133425.1 Acidobacteriaceae bacterium | reverse complement strand
GCCGACTTTCGAGGAGTAATCGGCGTCGGTGAGTGCCTTGGCGGATTTCGCATCCGCCGAGAAGAAGGAGTTGTGGCTTCTGCTGTCAATCTCCAGCCTCGGGGGCGCGGGCTGCAGGTCATGGATTAGGGATGGAGGCCTTACGTATTTCGATCTGTCCACCGCGAGTGCGGACTTCGAGGCATGGCTGTGGGTGCACGGCTGGTCCGTTAACGACATGGCCATCTTCAAGGTCAAACTGGGAAGCGTGATAGGGACACACAATGCAATTACTCACGAGCGTACCCTCCGAAAGCGGGCCGCCAAAGTGAGAGCACGTGTCGGCCATGGCAAAGAGACGGCCTGCGCGACGGACCAGAAGAATGGGTACGCCCTGAACCATCGCCCGGGTTGGTTTGTCCTCGACTAGCTGAGATTCCGGCAAGACGGCGACGAAGTTGTCCGGAAGGACCTGGCCATCGGTGCGATCAACCCCTACTCGGTGTTCGTAGACCAGTTTGCCGCCGAGATGTGCCGCATAACTCATCACTGCGTAGCCGAGCGCACTGACAATGCGGCCGCTTCTACGGCACTTCTTGCTTCGCAACACCAGAGACGTAGCGAATAACGCAGTACCGCCAAGGTTCAATAGCCCATGAACCAATCCGAGACGGCGGGCTGGAGGATCCACATCGGACCAGTCCGTGATGCCGGTTACCGCGGCGCCTGCTGCTCCCGCCAGTCCGATGCCGATGGAAGCATCCGCGGCTGAGGCGAACTCCCTCCGGTCGAGGATCAAATCCAGGAGGTCGAATACCATCGCGGCGGTCCATGCCCCGACGGGCAGGTCTGTCAGTGCGGCGTGTAATGGCTCGCCCAGCCAGGTACCGTTCAGGAAATTCCTGAGCCTCTGTGCCTCGGGCCGTCCATCGGCATACAGAGCTTTATCAAGGATCTTCTGGAGTTTTTCGTCGACTGAAGGTTGTGGTGCCGGTTTCGACACGTCGCCGTTGAGTTCGGCCGCCATCCCCTCGTTTGCGCCAGCATCTTGGTTTTCCATGCTGCTCCTGTTCGGTGCTCACGACGAAGTCACGCCTGTGGCGGAAAACTCATCGATGAAGTGTTTAAGGATTCCGTTGTCCCGTACACGCCTTGAACCGCCACGGGTTGCTTGCTAGGATGCCTTGATAAAGCGCGGGGTTGCGTCTTTCCGATTGCTTCGGATTTCTTATTACGGCAGAAGCGCGGTTGCAAAGCTATCGGACGATGGTATCGATCGATATCTTGGTATCAGTCGGCACAGCGAGCGACGTCGGATGAAGGACGACAGATAGGTTCCCCCACTAGACCTTCAATCGTGAGCTTGATCTTGACAGTCCGCATAGGTCCCGGTCGACGAATGTGGCGTACCTTACGGCGCTCTCGCCCCGGAAGTTTAGGCGCTTCGTTGAAGCCAAAATGAAGAATGCATGGCGGTGATTTATCAGGATGCAATCATCAGGAACTCAGCCGTCAACAGTATGTCGCTAATTCTCGGGATTCCAGGGTACTCCGCGGGGTACTGGACAATTTGTCCAACTTCAAAGGCGCCGCTCGCTATTGGCCGGCGGGTACCGGTCTGTCGGAGCAGGGAACCTGGCGGCTGGTTGACGCCCCTCCGAACTGAGTCCCCAACTCAAGGCGCTTGTACCTTAGACCGGACTGACTTCCTTCCGAAAAAACGCCTTGAAGCTTCAACCCATTAACCAAAGCTGGCTCGACAATCCACTGGTTTACCAGGTTGGGCGACGGCAGGCGCGACGCGCCCTGTACTCTCGTCCATAGGTGACGTGACATGCGACACGGTCGTGTTTCCCGTTCGGGAATACGTTCGGCTCAAGCAATACCTTTCCTCGGACTGCCTCCGTGTTTCTAGCCCAAGGTGCCCGAGGGTCTGTGGCAGTTGCTCAAGCATGATGAAATAGCGGATCGACCCGGCCAACGCCGGATCACCTCGACGTTATTTCCCGCTTTTGTACGGCCCTGATAAGGCTCTTCGCATCAGACTTGGCAGGAGAGAAACATGGCCGCATCCCCGTACCCGCCAGCCAATGATCCAGAGAAAGTACCCGATCCGGGTTTTGAAGAACCGGACTATAACGAGCCAATCGAAGACCCTGACAGCGGGGAGCCACCGGAAGACGAACCGGATCAAGACGACGACATTCCAGACAATGAGCCATTGAAAGCCAACTAAGGCCATTGAGTGCGAGGTCGCGAGCGAGAAGCTCTCGGTTGTCGAGCTCACAGCAAGGCAATGCCAAGTCCCCCATGAGGCTCAACGCTTCCGTTAGTCGGGACAAATCGGGCGGCGGGAAGACTGTGAACCGGCCCAATGCAAGTACCCGGAGGAACAGGGGGGGATCACCTGCAATCGGCATGGGCGCAGGTCCGCTTGAAGCGTTTGCGCATCAGAGATTGGAGTAGGGCAGATTGCAGTTGGCGGATTAAAGCAGGGCGCGAAAGGACACAAGATGGCGAAGCATGGCGATAAGAACAGTGGCAGCAGTGTAGACGTGGATCTGAGCGAGAGCTCAGTGTATGGCAACGGGCAGACGGAGCTGGATAGTGACGATGTGGCCACCGCGGATCGGCTTGATCGTCTGGAGGCGATCACCGGCGGCGCTGACGAGGAGCCGCCGGTCGTCGAAGGCAAGCTAGGGCGGCAGTTTGACGCGCTCGACGCCAGCACCGAAGAAGAGCTGGATGCGCTGAAGGTGGATCTGGTGCAGGACGGCGATCCGTTCGGCGGCCGCGACGGCTCGGGCAGAGTGGACGACGACGTGGCCGAAGAGCAGATCGCCGCGTTCACTGAGGTGGGGCCTATGGTGGATGGTCGCGGCGGGGAGAGCGTGGCGCCGGGCCGCGACGACACGAGTGCGGTGCTGCTGCGGCACCGCCCGCATCCGGAGGCGGGCGATGATTCGGACGCGATTGTGGAAGGCAACATTGACCCGCCGCTCGACGAGGATCTGGAAGAGGATGACCCGGAGCATCAGGGACAGACCGGTGCCTGAGGCTCCTGCCGCCAGACCAACTGCGAATAAGCCCTATCAATAAGCCGTGGTTCTTCGCCGCGCCGGCGCATCCCATACGATGAGGAGAATTGCAAATGAAAACGCGCAAGCTGGGAAATGCGGGGCCGGATGTTCCGGCGATCTGTCTTGGTGGAAATGTCTTCGGCTGGACGCTGGACGAGCCGGCCTCGTTCCGGGTGCTGGATGCGGCGTTTGACTCGGGCCTGCGCTTCATTGACACGGCGGATGTGTACTCGCGCTGGGCGCCGGGGCACACGGGCGGCGAATCGGAGACGATACTTGGGAAGTGGCTTGCCCAGTCCGGCAAGCGCAAGGACGTGATCCTGGCGACCAAGGTGGGCATGGATCTGGGCGACGGCAAAAAGGGTCTGAAAGCCGACTACATTCGGCAAGCCCTGGAAGCCTCGCTGCAGCGTCTGCAGACTGACACGATCGATCTTTACCAGGCGCATCAGGACGATAAGGAGACGCCGCTTGAAGAGACGCTGGCGGCCTTCAGCGCACTTGTGAAGCAGGGTAAGGTGCGTTTTGTCGGCGCGTCCAACTACGGCGGAGCGCGGCTGAAGGAGGCTCTAGATACGAGCCGGAAAAACGGCTTGGCCAGCTACGTTTCCCTGCAGCCGCACTACAACATGGTGGAGCGGGAGCCGTTTGAAACCGACCTGCTGCCGGTGGTGACCGAGTACAAAGTTGGCGTGATCCCATACTTCTCGCTAGCGGCGGGGTTCCTCACGGGAAAATACCGCAGTCCGCAGGACGCGGAGAAGGCGGCACGCGGGGGCACGGTTAAGAAATACCTGGACGACTGGGGCTTCAGCGTGGTGGCGGCGCTGGACGAGGTAGCCAAGGCTGCTGGGTCCAACCCCGGCTCGGGTGGCGCTGGCATGGCTGCTGGCGCAGCCCGGCGTGACCGCGCCGATCGCCAGCGCAACCAGCGAGAAGCACGTGGCGGACCTGGCCGCAGCGGCTGAGTTGAGGCTGGATGCGGCCTCAATTGAAAAGCTGAACCAGGTCAGCACCGCCAAAACCATGCCCTCGGTGGCTTGAAACGAACCCAAAAAACGAGCGAACCAAAGGAATGAGTGAAACGCGAAAAATGCGTTGCGCTGCGTCGGCGAAATTCAGTCTCAGGCGCAGCTCGCCGTGGCGTCGGGTACTGACTACTTCAGAAAACCGTCAGTGACCTTGTCGATCACCACTATGCGGCAATCTGAATACCACCATCCCGGAGCGAGCCTGCGATCTTCGAAACCAGCTTCCAAGTCGGTTCTCCATCTGGATCGGCAAACCTCTCCGGGTACCGATAGGTCTCGTATTCGTTGCGGAGGACGTACCCGCCAAGTAATAACGCCGAGGCGGCATCCATTGAGGAGCGAGCTTCCGCGACCGCGTGTTCGATGTCGCCAACCGGGGCCTCAATCAGCACGGCGTCGTGAACGGGGCAACAGACTGATAACGAGGCCCACTTCACGCGCTACATACTTGAGCATCAAAAAAGGGATTCGGGCGTCACATGTCAGGATTGTTGGGGCTTGCTGGTGGTCCCAGACAGCGCGCTTGTACGCGGACGACTCCGGCCGGAGGTTAAGAAAGGCGTGCCGATAAAAGCCGAGTTCGTTCCCTGGCAGGCGGCTGTCTTTGCAAATCTCTGTGTTTCGCTTCATGCAGACGGTTCCGTTGGAGTGAGGCGCTTCAGACGCTGCGTTCACTGTGAACGGGGCCTACCAATCAACGCGGAGTGGTATAAGGGGTTGCCAGAGATTGGCGCTCGTGCCAGACGGGGCTGAAATCCAGACCAGATGAACATGACCGGCTTCCGGTTCCGTTACCGGGTTTCCCGGTGGCCGTCAATACCGGGTACTCCCATCCGGTGAGTTGGACCAGATTCCAGATTAAGTGGCCTTCTCCTCGCCTGGGAGCCTCTGGGCGCCTGCAGGACCGTCCCAGACGCGCCGCCAATCCTACAGGCAGTCCATTGCAGCACCGGTTTTCCTTAACCAGGATCGACTGTGGGAGTTCAGAGATTGCCGAGCGGTGGTATATGGGCTGCATGCATCATCCCCGCCAAAGGCATGACGGAATGTTTAACAACGACTGCGAGACGGTTTGCCGTAAACCGACCCTGATGAAGTCAAGCTCTCGGGAAATCCCGGACACTGGCCGGTCGGGTCGAGGACTGG
>PKXI01000332.1 GCA_003133425.1 Acidobacteriaceae bacterium | reverse complement strand
GTAAACGCGAAGAGATCCTGAACAAACTGCCCCTCGTCGATGGCTATACATTCCACACGCTTGCCAATCTGCTGTTCCGTAGCCGCCAGAACCGGCAGCACCGTCCACGGATCGGCAGACCGGAACTCAACCGCCTCCATCTTCCCGCATCCGTTCCGATTCCGGCTTTCCACCACTCCGGCCGCCGCCTTGGTATCGTCACTCGGCTTCAACAGCATCACGTACTGCTTGGCATACTGCCGCCGCGTCTCGATTCTCCGCAGCAGCTCCGCGGTCTTGTTGCTCCGCATCGGCCCCACAATCATTTCCAGTTTGCCCGTCACGCCGGTCTCCAGGATTCTCCGTCATTCATTGTTGCCCGGCACACCTCACCGCCGCCACGCATGAAAACTGGATTAGATGTGTGGATAAAGCGGAATCCAGCGCAAGCCCGAGCCGCCAGGCCCGGACCTGCGCCGTGGACTAGCGTCAGGCACTTCCTACTAGTCTTCGAGCGGAATCGCGTTCTTGTTCTGCGTCAGCCACATCTTGAAGCTTTGTAATGAGGGGTTCAGGCTCCGGCCGAATTCAGGGCGGCGCGCCCCGGAAAAATAGTCTTCGAAGTCGCGTTTGAACTGAAACATGTTGCCCAAATCATCCGCGCCGGGGAAACCGAACCCGCGGTACACCTCGGGAGGCACGCTGTTGTAGCGGACTTCCTTCCCGAGCACTTCGCTGAAAACCGCTGCCATCTGCGCGCCGGTCAAATTCTCGCCTGAAATTGCAACCCGCTTGCCGATGAACTCATCGCCTTTTTTGAATATGCCGTAGGCGCACCTGCCAATGTCTTCGGCGGCGATGCCCGGCAGTTTCTTGTCGCCCATCGGAAGTGTGATGCCCAACTTTCCGTCCGGTCCCTTTTTCGGGCCCATGCCGAAGTAAATAAAGTTGTCCCAATAGAACGACGTCAGCAGGAACGTCGTCGGAACTCCCGCGTCTGTGAAAAAGTGGTCGGACTCGCCCTTGGCGTCAAAGTGCGGGACCTTGTATTTGCCCTGAAGCGTCGGCATGCGGTCGTCGCTCAGCGGTACCCACTTGCGCGTGTCCTCCAGCGTCGACCAGATCACGTGTCGCAGACCTGCAGCCTTCGCGGCCTCCGCCATTGCCTTCGCTTCTGCCATCTCCTTTTCCGGAGAAAAGTGCGCCCAGAAAAACGTTACGCAATAGGCTCCATATGCGCCCTCGAATGCTTTCTTCAGACTCGCCGCGTCGTCGACGTCTGCGGCTACAACCTCAGCGCCCAGCTTCGCGAACTCCTTCGCCTTCGCACCGTTCACATCCCTGGTAAGCACCCGCGCGGCAAAACCGCCATTTGGGTCGTTAAGAATCGCACGAACCAAACCGCCGCCCTGCGCGCCGGTCGCTCCTACAACCGCAATTACCTTTAGATCAGCCATGACCTTCCTCCATTGCAGACTTTCTGCACGATCCGTGCTCACATCACCCGGGGATTTCTGCGTTCACAACTCAATGCAGACCGAATTATATAGAGATGGATTTGAGTCCTGAACAAATTATGATTGCCTGATCGGCAAACCGGAAACTGCTCGGCAGCCACTTCCGAGTCCAAACCTGTTCCTCCGGGGAGGATCTTTCAGCCTAACCCACGTTGCCCCTTACCTTTAGCCGCACGCCAAACTCAATAGTCACAATCGACTGTGATCTGAGGCACATCGGAACCACACCGGACAGTATCAATGTTCCAACGGACAATCTCTGGGGAGAAGCGCGTACGGATAGCGCTTGCCGTTAAAGCGCATTATCCTCTTTCGCCAGGTATCCCAATTGTTGTTGGCGAGTGCTCTTTTCCTTTATCTCCTGTCTCCTCTCCTCGGAGCCGGTCCTGTAGTCAGGGTGGGGAGGAAGCATGCCAACCGCCGCCAGTGAAGTTGTCCACGAGGTCCTTGAAGCTCACGAAAAGCTACTCATCGACCAGGTAATCGCAAAGCACAAAGACAAGCCCGGTGCCCTGCTGGGAATATTGGAAGCCGTCCAAACCGCCAACGCGCACAAGTTTCTCTCCATGGAGTCGCTGCGCTATATCGCGGATCAGACCGGTGTCCCTTCGGCCAGAATCTACAGCGCCGCCACCTTTTACGCGCTCTTCAATCTCGATCCGCAAGGCGACAACGTCATCTGCGTCTGCCGCGGCACTGCCTGCCACACCCGCGGCTCGCGCGACCTGCTGGCCAAGGTCTGCCTCGATCTCGGCCTGAGCGATCCTGAAGTCAGCGAATCCAGCGAGGCAGACAAACTCGCGCTCACTACGCCTGACCGCAAGTTCACCATCCGCACCGTCGCCTGTTTCGGCCAGTGCGCGCTGGCTCCGGTGGTTGAAGTCAACCACCACATCCTGAGTCACGTAAACGAGCGCACCTTGCAGCGCGAAGTAAGAGCACTCACGCAGGAGAAAAAATAATGCCGCGAATTCAGGACATCGGCGCATTTAACGCTGTACGTGAATCCGGCTTGGCCAAGCTGATACCAGCCGTCCCACGCCTGACCGTGGGCATGGGTACCTGTGGCCGTGGCAACGGCGCGGAAGAACTCTTTCACGCCCTGAACGGGGCCATTCAAGGCAGCGGGCTCGACGTGCAACTCACAGGCGTCGGTTGCTTCGGTTCGTGCTTTGAGGAGCCGCTCGTAGGCGTCCGGCTTCCCGGCTGCCCGCTCGTCATCTTGCATCGCGTGCAGGCCCACGACGCAGGCCGCATTCTCGAAGGCATCTCTAGCGGCATCATGCCCCCCGATCTCATCCTTTGCAAAATCGAAGAGTGGGACCACATCACCGCCAACGTGAAATACGGCCAGGGCTACCCGAAGATCGCACATTGGAACGCGCTCCCGTTCTTCAAAGGCCAAAAGAAGATCGTCCTTCGCAACTGCGGCCTCATCAATCCCTCCGACATCGAGGAATACATCGCCGTCGGCGGCTACCAGGCCCTCTACAAGGTGCTCATCGACGGCCGCAAAGACGCGGTAATCGAGCAGATCAAGGCAGCCCGGCTGCGTGGCCGTGGCGGCGCCGGTTTCCTCACCGGCAACAAGTGGGACTTCCTTGCCAAGGCCAAGTCCGACGTCAAATACATCATCTGCAACGCCGACGAGGGCGACCCCGGCGCGTACATGAATCGCAACGAGATCGAAGGCGATCCGCATTCGCTGCTCGAGGGCATGATCATCGGTGCCTACGTCATGGGCGCCACCGAAGGCATCGTCTACGTGCGTGCCGAGTACCCGCTCGCCGTTCGCCGTCTCACGCGCGCCATCGAGCAAGCCCGCGAATATGGAATGCTCGGCAACAATATCCTCGACCGCGGATTCAACTTCAACATCGAGCTGGTGCAGGGCGCAGGCGCCTTTGTCTGCGGCGAAGAAACAGCCCTCATCGCTTCGCTTGAAGGCTTCGCCGGCCGCCCGCATCCCCGCCCTCCGTTCCCCGCGCAAAAAGGCCTGTATGGCAAGCCGACCAATATCAACAACGTAGAAACCTGGTGCAACATCGCCCCCATCGTCAGCCGCGGCCCGCAATGGTTTTCTGAGACCGGTAGCGCCAAGAGTCCCGGCACCAAGGTGTTTTCGCTCGTCGGCAAAATCCAGAACACCGGTCTGGTCGAGATGCCCCTCGGCACTCCGCTCAAGAGCTTCATCTACGACATCGGCGAAGGCGCAGTCGCTGGCCGCCGCGTAAAAGCAGTGCAAACCGGCGGACCCTCCGGCGGCTGCATCCCCGTCGAAATGCTCGACACACCCGTCGACTACGAATCCCTCGCGCAGATCGGCTCCATCATGGGCTCCGGCGGCATGGTCGTTCTCGATGAAGACAATTGCATGGTCGATGTGGCCCGCTACTTTGTCGAATTCACGCATTCCGAGTCCTGCGGCAAGTGTGTCCCATGCAGAGTCGGCCTCAACAAAGCGCTCAGCATTCTCAACGCCATCACCAGAGGCGATGGAACCTCAGACCACCTGCCCCTTCTCGACGAACTAGGCCGCATGGTCCGTGAATGTTCGCTCTGCGGCCTCGGCCAATCTGCGCCGAACCCGGTGCTCACCACCATCCGCCACTTCCGCGAGGAGTACGAAGACCACATCGTCGCTCACCGCTGCCGCGCAGGCGTCTGTCAGGAACTCGCCCTCTCACCCTGCGAAAACAGTTGTCCGTTGCGCATGAATATCCCGCGCTTCCTCGAACTCTTTCAGGAAGGCCGCCTCGAAGACGCATTTGAATCCGTCGTTCTCGACAACCCCTTGCCCGCATCCACCGGCCGGGTTTGCCAGCATCCTTGCGATAACCGCTGCCGCCGCCAATCCTTCGACGAAGTGGTGAACATGCGCGAGGTGCACCGCTTCATCGCCGACGAAATCTATCAGTCTGACCGTTTCGCCCCCCTGCTCGAGCGAATCCGTGCGCGCAAACTCGAGCCTACCGGCCGCAAGGTCGCCGTTGCCGGTTCAGGCCCCACCGGCCTCACCGCAGCGTTCTATCTAGCCATGCTCGGCCACGATGTCACTATCTTTGAAGAGCGCAGCGAAGCCGGCGGCATGTTGCGTTTCGCAATTCCCGAGTACCGCCTGCCCAAGTCCGTCCTCCGCCGCGAACTCGATCTCATCGAGGGCGTCGGCGTAAAGATGGTCTTCAACACCAGGGTCGGCTTCGACATTCCGCTCAATGAACTCGCCAGCAGCTTCGATGCCGTCTTCCTCTCCATCGGAACGTGGAAGGAATCCTGGCTCTATCTGCCCGGAACCGAGCTGAAGAACGTCTACCCGGCATTGCCGTTCCTTGAGTCCGTAGCCCGTCATAATAACGTCGCGATGGGTTCCAAGGTGGCCGTAATCGGCGGCGGTAACGCAGCCATCGATTCCGCACGTACCGTTCTGCGCATGGGCGGCAGCGCCACCATCCTCTATCGCCGCGAGCGCAAAGACATGCCCGCCATCGAAGAGGAAGTTGAAGCGGCCGAAGCAGAAGGTGTGCGCTTCGTCTTCCTCGCCGCGCCGCATCGCATCATCGGCGGTCCGGACGGCAGCGTAAAGGCCATCGAGATCGTCAAGACGCGTCTCGGCGAGTACGATAAATCCGGCCGTCGCCGCCCCATCCCCACCGATGAAGTGCAACGCTACGAATGCGACAGCGTCATTCTCGCCGTCGGTGAAACCTTTGACCAGGACTTCTGCCGCGCCTCCGGCCTTGAACTCAAGGAGGAAGGCACGCTCGCCGTCGATCGATTCACGCTTGAGACCAGCCGCCCCGGATTCTATGCCGGCGGTGACGTCATCACCGGCGCATCCAACATGTCCAACGCCATGAGCGGGGGCAAGCAGGCAGCGCGCAAAATTGATGAGCGCCTGGTACCCCAAAATCTTAAGTCTGACCAGGGAACCGCAGTCCTGCGCTGGGAGCGCATTTTCCCGGACTTCGAATACAGCCGCCAGGCGCCGGGTGAGCCAAGCCTCAGCCGCCGCCACACCGCCCATGCCCTGCCCGCGCAGGCAAGAGCGCATTCGCAGGATGAAGTAGTCGCCGGCCTCAGCCCGCAGGAAGCGCTCGAGGAATGCCGCCGCTGTCTTCGCTGCGATCTGAGAATCACCGCAAGTGCGAAGTGAGACCGATAGAGCCCGAAAGGAGCAACCCGTTGCCGAACAAAACGATTTCAGTCCGCATCGATGGTGAACTGGTGACCGCGCACGAAGGAGAAACCATTCTCGAGGCAGCCCGCGCCAATGGAAAGCAGATTCCTACGCTCTGCTATCTCAAAGGATTAAGCGCAGTCGGCGCATGCCGCGTATGCATGGTCGAACTCGCCGGAACTGACCGCCTGCTGGCCGCCTGCACCACTCCCATCCAGGATGGAATGTCCATCAAGACCTCCTCGGCAAAACTCACGCAATACCGCCGCATGACCGTCGAACTACTCCTTGTCGAGCGCAATCACATCTGCTCATCCTGCGTCTCCAACAGCCATTGCGAACTGCAATCGATGGCCCAATCCCTCGGCATAACCCACGTGCGCTATTCCTACAACAACCCGCGGATGCCGGTCGACATGTCCCATCCGCGCTTCGTCCTCGATCACAATCGCTGCATCCTGTGCACGCGCTGCGTAAGGGTTTGCGCCGAAATCGAAGGCGCGCATGTGTGGGAAGTCGCCTCGCGCGGTATCTACTCCCGCATCGTCAGCGACCTCAAAGACGACTGGGGCCATGCCCGCAGTTGCACCGGCTGCGGCAAATGCGTCCAGGCCTGCCCCACCGGCGCGCTAGCGGAAAAGGGCTTCGCAGTCCACGAGATGGTAAAGCAGGGCGACACCGTATCACGTCTGGCCGCGCAAAGATCCGGCAACGCAAACGGCGCACTCTAGGAGAACTTTGTATGCACCTACACGCAAGCCCGCTGACTTGCTGACCCGCTATCCCCGCGAAGCGGGGGCTGACTCGCTGCATTTGTTTTGAATCCCTTTCCGCCTCGGCATACCGATGGCCAGTGTGCCGCGTGCCCCTCGATTCTGAACCTGCGAAACGACCAAAACAAATAAGACAGCGGACATCCCGGTGCCCAAGGTCTCGTCTGTGGAACCTGAGAAATAATCCGAACCCCGAAGCCAGCAGGCAACCTTCCCCTATCCAAAACTGATAATTGCATTTGTCCCAACCGCTTACTACCCGTAGAATCAAGGAGTGCCGACGGCGACGCTGCCGGGAGAGGCACCAGAATAAGATGAGCGAACAGGAAACCGGAACTTCCCATCAGGCGCCGGCAGTTTCACCGGCGTGGGTCAGAATCGAACGGGCACGTCATCCCCAGCGGCCTTACCCCATGGACTTCATCGAGCGGATCTTCACTGATTTCAGCGAGATTCACGGGGATCGCGCCTATGGCGACGATGAGGCCGTGGCCTGCGGTATGGCGCGCCTCGCCGGCGAAGAGGTCCTGGTGATCGGCAATCGCAAGGGCGGCAGCACCAAGGAACGCGTAAAGCGCAACTTCGGTATGCCCCATCCCGAGGGCTATCGCAAGGCACTGCGCTGCATGAGGATTGCCGAAAAATTCGGCCGTCCGGTCATCAGCCTCATCGATCTGCCGGGCGCTTATCCTGGCCTGGGCGCCGAAGAACGTGGACAAGCCGAGGCCATCGCCCGCAACATTCTTGAGATGTCCCGCCTGCGCGTTCCCACCATCTCGGTCATCAGTGGCGAAGGCGGATCGGGCGGAGCCCTGGCTCTGGCCGTCTCCGACCGCGTGCTGATTCTTGAAAACGCCCTCTACTTCGTGATCACGCCCGAGTCCTGCGCGGCCATCATGTGGCGCGACGCTTCGCATAAGCAGTTGGCCGCAGAAGCCATGCGCATTTCAGCGCCCGAGGTGGCCGCGCTTGGCTGCGTCGACGAGATTGTTTCCGAGCCGCCGGGCGGCATCCATACCGATCATGAAGCGGGCACCGGTCTGCTGGGCAACGTACTCAAAAAGCACCTGGCCGAACTCAAAGCCGTTCCCATTGACTTGCTGGTGGCCGCCCGTCAGCTGAAATTTCGTAATATCGCGCAGTTCTACACTGAAAACTAGTCACGGCATCGTAGCAAAGTAGTCATGGTGCCGTTGTGCAGGGGTAATTAAATTAGCAGTAGTGTCCGGCTAAAAT
>PKXI01000206.1:543-12469 GCA_003133425.1 Acidobacteriaceae bacterium | reverse complement strand
CGACGCCGGCGCCGCCGAAAAGGCCGATCTTGCCGCCCTTCAAAAACGGCTGGATGAGATCGATGACCTTGATGCCGGTCTCGAACATCTCCTCGTGAGTGGACTGCTCGTCGAACAGCGGCGCGGGCCGGTGAATGGGCATCCGCATCTTCTCGCCGATGGGGCCGAGGTTATCGACCGAATCGCCGATGACGTTGATGACGCGGCCCAGCGTCTCCTTGCCTACCGGCACACTGATGGGGCCGCCGAGGTCGATGGCCTTCATGCCGCGGACCATGCCGTCGGTGGCTTCCATGGCCACGGTGCGCACGCGGCCCTCGCCGAGGTGCTGCTGCACTTCGAGGATGACGCTGATGGGCGTGGGCACGGTGAAGCCGTCGCTGACGACGCGCAGCGCCTGATAGATGGGCGGCATCGTCGCTTCTTCAAACTGCACGTCTACGGCGGGGCCGGAGACCTGAATTACCTTGCCGATGTTTTCTGCCATTGTTCTTTGCCTTCTTTGCCGAGGATACTTTCCCTCAGGGGCTAAAGCCCGGTGATCTTATTGAGCCGTTCATCGGCGCGGCTAAAGCCGCGCCCTTTCAAAACTCCGGGACTAAAGCCCGGCGGAACTTTCTTGCTTCATTTAGGGGCCTTAAGGCCCCTGCTCCCTCCGGAGGCTGCGCCTTAAAGCGCCGCGGCGCCGGAAACAATCTCGATGATCTCCTTGGTGATGGCCGCCTGGCGCACGCGGTTCATGTGTAGCGTGAGCGAGTCGATCATATCCGAGGCGTTGTTGGTTGCNNGCCGTCATGCGGGCCGCGTGTTCGGCGGCAACCGACTCCGTCATGGCGTGATAGAGCATGGAAAAAACATACTGCGGGAGCAGGCCTGCGAAAAGTTCCTCGGCCGGCTGCTCGTAAATGTAGTCCACATTGGCGGTGCCGAACTTCTTTGCCTCTTCGTCGGCCTCGGCCGTATCGGCGGCCTCGATCTCGATACCCGCCGACAAAGCGGCCTCGGCGGCGCGTTCGCGCTCTGCTGTCGTCGGCTCGACAGCGCCGGTAATCTGCGGAATTCCAATCTTCATCAGCGGCAACAGACGCTCGACCACGAGGCGCTGCGCGATCACCGACTTGAACTCGTTGTAGACGATGTAGACGGCATCGATCTCCTCGTGCATGTAGCGAGTGATGATGCTCTCGGCGAGCTCGTGGACGCGGCCCTGTTCGAGCTTGAGCAACATGCCGGGATGATCGCCTGTAACCTCAACCGGCGCCTTGCGATCCCTTACCTGGCGGGTGACGCCCTGGTCGTCGGTTTGTTCGGTATAGACCGCGGTGGGATAGCGGCGGCGCATCATGTCGCGGCCCTTGCGGCCCACAGCTTCAAGGTCAATCTGCTTGTCGGTGTTGCCAGAGATGAACTGGAAGGCGGTCTTGAGAATGTTGGCGTTGAACGCGCCGGCAAAGCCCTTGTCGCCGCTGACGATGACCAGCAGCACGCGCTTTTCGGGCCGGGTAACAAAGAGAGGGTGGCGCAGGTTACCAGTCGTTTCGTCGAAAATATCGATGCGGCGCGTGAGCGATTCCAGCACGCTGGTGATCATTCTGGCGTAGGGCCGGGCCGCCAGCGCCCGCTCCTGCGCGCGCCGCAGCTTGGCCGCCGAGACCATCTTCATGGCCTTGGTGATCTGCCGCGTGTTCTTCACGCTTCTGATGCGGCGCCGTAAGTCTAGAACGTTTGCCATATAGCTTCCAGGGGTCAGGGTTCAGAGATCAGGGGTCAGAAAAACCCGTGATTCGAGCTGATCTTTAGTCCTTGATCCTTTCCAAAATCTCAAAAATCATCTTCCCTACTTCGTGCGAAAGACCTTCAGTTTCGTCGAGCAGCTTTGAATCGCCTTTTCCAAGTGCACGTGCGATTTCAAGTTGCGTTTGCAGCTCAAAATTTGAGCCTCTGGCGATTCCCAAGAACTGCCTGTATTCACCTTTGTTCAGCCGGCCATGCCCTTCTGCGATGTTGCTTGGAACTGAGACCGCAGCGCGTCGCATCTGGCTGGTCAATCCGTAGATCTCTTCCTTCGGAAATCCTTGCGTCAGTCGATAGATCGAAACGGTCATTTGAATCGATCTCTTCCATACTTCCAAATCTCTGAACGACTGCACCATCGTACTGACCCCTGAACTCTGAAACCTGACCCCTGCTTTTACGCCGTTGCTGCTGCCAACTCCGCCTTGAAATTTGCCGAGTATTCCTTGAGCGCTGCATGCAGGCGGCTGCGCAGATCGTCGTCGAACGCTTTCTTTGCGGTCAGGTCGGCGATGAGTGCGGACTGCGCGCTGTCGAGGTACTTGTACAACCCATCCTCGAAGGCGCGAATGTCGGTTACCTTGAAGTCGTCGAGATAGCCCTGCGTGCCGGCAAACAAAACCACCGCCTGCTGCTGCCAACTGAGCGGCTGGAACTGCGGCTGCTTCAACAATTCCGTGAGGCGCTGGCCGCGGTTGAGTTGCTTGAGTGTGAGCGGATCGAGGTCCGAACCGAACTGCGCGAATGCAGCCAGTTCGCGGTACTGGGCCAGGTCGAGCTTGAGGGTCGATCCCACCTGCTTGACTGCCTTGATGGCCGCCGAGAATCCTACGCGCGAAACCGAAAGGCCCACGTTCACGGCCGGACGCACGCCGGAGTTGAACAGATCAGTTTCCAAAAAGATCTGGCCGTCGGTGATGGAGATGACGTTGGTTGGAATGTAGGCCGAGACATCGCCGGCCTGGGTCTCGATGACCGGCAGCGCGGTGAGCGAACCGCCGCCCTTTTCCTTGCTCATCTTCGAGGAGCGCTCGAGGAGGCGGGAGTGGAGATAGAAGACGTCGCCCGGATAGGCTTCGCGGCCTGGCGGACGGCGCAGCAGCAGCGAAATCTCGCGGTAGGCCATGGCGTGCTTCGACAAATCGTCGTACATCACCAGCGCATGCTTGCCGTTGTCGCGGAAGTACTCGCCGATGGAGGTGGCCGCGTAGGGCGCCAGATACAGGAGCGGCGCGGGCTCGGAGGCCGAGGCGGCGACGATGATGGTGTGGCCCATGGCGCCGGCTTCGGTCAGCGTCTGCACAACCTGCGCGATCGACGAGCGCTTCTGGCCGATGGCGCAGTAGATGCAGATCAGATCGTTCTTGGCGTTGTTGATGATGNNTCTTGCCGGTCTGACGGTCGCCAATGATCAGCTCGCGCTGGCCGCGACCGATGGGAATCATGGAGTCGATAGCCTTGAGGCCAGTGGCCATGGGCTCGCGCACAGGCTGGCGGTCGATGATGCCAGGGGCCAGGCGCTCGACGGGCAGAAACTGAGTGGTGGCGATGGGGCCCTTGTCGTCGATGGGGATGCCGAGCGCGTTGACGACGCGGCCGATCATGGCCTCGCCTACCGGCACGGAGAGAATCTTTCCGGTGCGCTTGACCTCGTTGCCTTCGCTGAGTTCGGTGTAGTCGCCCAGAATAACGGCGCCCACCTGATCTTCTTCAAGAGTCAGGGCCAAACCGGCGATGTCGTGCGGAAAGGCGAGCAACTCGCCGGCCATCACCTTGTCTAAACCGTGCAGGCGGGCAATGCCGTCGCCAAGCGATGTAATGGTCCCGACTTCGTCGACCTGGACCTTCGAATCGTAGTTCGCGATCTGCTCGCGAAGTAACTGAGTAATCTCGTCTGCCTTGATCTGAGCCATTTCCGTTCCTCAGGGATCAGGGATCAGGGGTCAGGGATCAGTCTTTCTCCGCGTTGCGCGGAACACCGATCAAAAACCGCCTATCTCCTTCATCTCCCTTGTTCGAATCTCTGACTTCTTGAACTTCTCTACTCAAAAGCCTGTCAGTGTCTGCGGTCCGGTTTTTCTGATCCCTGACCCCTGATCGCTGATCACTGCCGGCCTCAGCCGGCAATCAATGCTTCCTTCAACCGTTCCAGGCGTCCGCGCACGGAGCCGTCGTAGACCGTGGAGCCGATGCGCACCACCGTGCCGCCGAGGATGGATTTGTCCAGCGTGAAGCTGGCATCAATTTGGGAGCCGGCCAGTTTGGCAATCTCGACTACCAGCGCTTCGCGTTCCTTGCTGTCGAGTTCGCGCGCGGTCACAATCTCCGCGGGGCGAATCCCCAACTGTTCCTGCAACAACCTGCGATAGGCCTCGGCCACTTCGCGTACATGGCTGATGCGATTGTTCGAAATGAGCACGGCGATCAGGTTGCGCAGTTCCTTCTGCAGCTTCAGCTTGGCGTTCAGCTTGTCCAGAATTTCCACTTTCTGGACCGCGGGAATGGCCGGGTTCTCGAAAAACTCGCGGAGTTCGGGGCTGCTATCCCAGGTCGCAAGAAAGTCGGTTAACTGCCCGTCGATTGCGGCTGTATCCAGTTTGGCGGCGGTAACCACATCGGCAAATGCGCTGGCGTAACGGGAAACGAAGGCGGCCATCTAGTTCTGTCCCCCTTTGGTTTTGCCGTTACCGGCCACATCGCTTGAAACCTGCCCAACGAATTCGGCAATCAGTGCGCGATCGGTTTCCGGCGTGAGGACCAATTGCTTTGCGGCCTGCTCGACGGCCAGATCCGCGGCGAAATGGCGCAAGCCGCGCCGGGCCTGTGCTGCTGCCACGCTGAGTTCCTGCTCGGCGGCCTGGACAATGCGGGCGCTTTCCTCTGCAAGAGAAGATTTAACGCGGGCTTCGTCTTCCAGGCTTTCCTGCTCCACCTGGGCGCGAAACTTCTTGATCTCGTCGTCGAGTCCCGCCAGCTTGGCTTCAACCGCGCTCAGGCGGGTATTGGCATCTTCGGTCGCCTCGCGAGCGGTCTTGAGGTTGTGGACCAGGGTCTGCGAGCGCTTGCGAAACACCTTGGGCAGGATGCGTGCAACCGGAATGCCAACCAGCAGCACGATCACGGCGAAGTTGGTGAACTCGAAGATGCCGGCTGCGGTCTCGTTGCTGAGATTGAAGGTCTTTGCAGTCCACTTCACGATCGGGCCATCAAGCAGGAACGCCTTGTTCTGTTCTTCTTGAGACTTGGGGGCTTCGGACTGGGACTTGGGAGCCTCTACGGCAGCCGCGTTGGGCGCCGGAATAGGAGACTCGGCGGCCGGTGCGGATTGCAGCGCGGCCAGCCGCAGGGGCGAAACTGCAATGCCTGCTGCCAGCACAGTCAAAAACAGAAGCCCTGAAACGCGAAGTGAAAAACGGAGATGCTTAAAGCGGATATTCAACGGGAACCCCCGGCGGCCATCGGCAGCACGGCGCGGACGACCTGGCCGGCCAGGTCGCCGGCCGTGCCCAGGATGGTCTGTTTTGCGGCTGCGGCTTCGGCTTCAAGCTCGGCCTTGGCCTGGCTCACCTTCAGCCCGGAAGCCTTGCGGGCGGCGTCCAGCGCGGCGTCGCGCTCGGCGTTCCACTGCTTCATCCGCTGCTCGCGAACCTTGTAGACCTCGGCGCGTGCCTGGCGAAGCTTTGTCGCATATTCTGCGGTCCGGGTTTCGGCCTGCGCGATTGCATTCTGAGCGTCTTCCATGGCGCCTTCAGTGAGGGCGCGGCGCTTTTTCAGCGTTGCCGTCAGCGGTCCCTGAATCAGAAACTGGTAGGCCATAACCAGCACGATGAACAGCAGAGTGGTCGGTATGGCGCCGATCAGCAGGGCTCCGAGTTGTTGGGCAATCACTTGCATGGTGGTATGGGTTCGATGCGGCCGTCAGATGAGATTTTAATGGATGGAACACAACTTTTGTAACAGGGGCAGCCGCTCAAGTCAACGTAGATGGGGATGTTTGAACGGGGTGCTGTGACTGCTGTCACGAAACGGGAAAATAGTTCAAAATAGGACTTGCTTTCGCCGAGAACAAGCCTAAACTAAACATACCACCTAGACCCGGACCAGGGTCCAGCGGGCAGGCCGGTTTCGGGAAGTCCTTCCACTCCCGGTTCCGTCTGTCCGCCTCTTAGTTTCTGGGCACAATTTTGGGTCCTGGCTTTCGGCTCCTTGTGACGAGTAGGGCGGAGTTGTGGATGCGGGGTATTTGGGCCCGTGCTGAAGCCCGATTTGCTCTCAAGTCGATTAAACGCCCATGCGCCTTCCGCTAAAAACAAAAAACAGCGACATTGAGTGGGTTGCTATCCCACTCAAGCCGCAAACGGCGCGGCTTGAATGGGGCACGCAGTATTGTCGCGCATTGAATTTGGTTGAATCCCAGGTCTCAGAACCCAGACGTGGGGCTCCTAGCATCCGGCTGTGTTGCTATCCCACCCTAACTGCAAAAGACGCAGTTAGGATGGGGCACCCAGCTTCTCACTCCTGCGCCTTGGTAATGAACCCTGCCAGATCGTCCTTCAACTGATGCAGCGCATCGACGTTGAGGTAGATCATGTGTCCCGAGGGGTAGTAGCCGAACTGCACGTTTCCGCGCAGAGCCGGATCGAGATCCATGTGCGAAACGTCGTACTCGGTAATGAAAAACGGCGTGGCCAGGTCGAAGTATCCGTTGGCCGAAAAGACCTTCAGGTGCGGATTCTTGCGGATGGCGCTGGCCAGGTCCGCGGCAACGTAGGGCTGAGTCTGCTCTCCGAAGGCTGCGCCCATGCCGGGGCCGGCACTGGTGGGCCGATGCTTCCAATCCCATTGGCCAATGCTGTTGGCGCTGGGCCGATAAGCGTCTGTGCTCTGGTACTTTAGCTCCCGTTCGAGATAGTCATGGAAGGCGCCGATAAAAGCGCCGCTGATGTCCACGTCGGAGGCGTCGTAGCTGGGGTTTTCTCCGGCCGCGTCGAGGTCCACGCCCTCAAAGCGCATGTCGTACCGGCCCAGGGTCTTGCGGTCGTCGCGCAGCACTTCTTTGCGGAACCGGGTAGGCGAGATGCGGAGGTTCGCCTCCTTCACGTAATCCACGCTGAGCCCTGTAAACCGGCTCACCTCCTTGGCCACGGAATCCATCTCCGCCGCGGGCAGGTTGTGGCCTTCAAAGAGCGCGTGCGCGTAAGGGCCGGCGGCGAATTCGCGCGCCTGCTGCACCCAGTCCGCTACATTGGCCGGCTTGTTGGGAATCTTGTTGAAGTACCAGGCCGCCGCCGCGTAGCTGGGCAGGTTTCCCATGTAGAGAATGTCGTAGCCGCCGGCGCGGATGCTGTAGTTCAGAATCGACGAAATCAGCACCACGCCGTTCAGTTGCACGCCGTCGTTGCCCAGCATGTCGGCCAGGGCCGCCGACCGCGTGGTTCCATACGACTCGCCGATCAGGAACTTGGGCGAATTCCAGCGTTGATTCTGGCTGAGGTAGCGGATGATGAAGCGGTCGAAAGCGTGCAGATCCTGGTCGACGCCGGTAAAGTCCTTCGCGGTGGCCTTGCCGACGGCGCGCGAGTAGCCGGTCAGCGGCGCGTCGATGAAGACCAGGTCGCTCTTGTCGAGAAGCGAGTATTGATTGGGAACCAGCTTGAAGGGTGGCCCGGCGGTTGGATTGGGGCTGTCAGTCATGATCCGCACCGGCGAAAACGAGCCCATGTGCAGCCACAACGAGGCCGCGCCGGGCCCGCCGTTGTAAAGGAAACTCACCGGCCGCGCAGTAGGCTCGGCGCCGTCCAGCGTATAGGCAACGTAGAACATGCTGCCGTAGGGCTTGTCCTCTTCGTCGCGAATGATCAGCGTGCCGGCGGTCGCGGTGTACTTGAGCGTTTTGCCGTTCAACGCAAGCTCGTGGTGCGTGGCCACAAGCTTTTCAGCCGGGATGGGCGTCTCCTTGTCGGCCTCTTTGTCCTTGTGTTGATCGGCGCTGGCTGCATGTTGCTCCGTGTCCGGGGCGACGGCAGGGGTGGATTGGCGCGTTTCCTGCGCGCCGGCTTCGAAAGTTAGGTACAGCGAGGCGAGGGCAACTAAAAAGCAGACAGCAAACCTGCGAACGATATTCATAACTTAGAATCTCCAGGTGATCGGAATGAATGGCATGCCGCTCCAGGCAGCGGGCAAGATTCGAAGAGCCCATCTGCGGTGAGTTTGGCGCGCAGAAAATATGCGTATTGCAAAACAGCCTAACACGCACACGCATGTGATTCGCGCTTGATCAACCACGAACCATGGTGAAAGCTGAAAGCTAGAAGCAGTCTTTCACGGTTTTGCTCCCACCGCGTCCTTATCCACCGTCAGCAGGCCTTGGGCGCGCAGCCAGTTCTCGAGCAGTCCGGGCCACTGGTCCAGAGCAGGGTCGCCCTTGCCCAGGCCAGTGCCGTGAGGACCGTTAGCGAAGATGTGCATCTCCGATGTGACGCCCGCCTTGACGAGTGCTTCATAGAAACGCAGAGACTGCTCCACCGGAACCGTTTGATCGGTAAAAGTGTGGTAGATAAACGTGGGCGGCGTGTCTTTGGTGACAAACAAATCCGGGGAGTACGCCGTGCGCAGCGCCTCGCATTTGTCCATTACGTTGAATATCTTGCAGTAGCTCAGGTGCGAAGTGTCAGACGAGATGGCGCCCAGCCACGGATAGCCGAGCACCAGGTAGTTGGGGCGGCTGGAAACACGCTCAATGGGATCCTCTGCGTCTGGTTTGCCGGCGATGAACTGGGTTCCGGCAAGGCCCGCCAGGTGGCCGCCGGCCGAGAAGCCGATCATCACGATGCGGTCGGGGTTGATGAGATAGTCGCGCGCCCTGGCCCGCACCAACTGCACGGCACGGTGGGCGTCGAGTAGCGGAACAGGAAGCAGGTAGCCGTGCGACGTGAGCCGGTAGCTGAGGATGAAGGCGCGAAAGCCGCGGGCGGCGAACCAGTCGGCCACCTCGCGTCCCTCAAGATCGCCGGCAAGGCCGCGGTACGCTCCGCCGGGCAGCACGATGACGGCGGAGCCGTTGGCGGTGCCGGTGCGTGGGCCGAGGATGGTGAGGGTGGGAATGTCGTCGCAGGTTGTGCCTGTGGCCTGGGGGGCGTCACCAGCCCACAGGCGGATGGTCTGGATATTCAGAAAGGCATTGTCGTTGCCGGCCGTGGCGCAGGTTGTTAGTTGCGCATGCGCTGCCGAGCAGGTCAGCAGTCCGGCAACCAATGAAGCGAAAAACAATTTCATGAATGGCCTCCGCAGGTTCGGGAGGATTATACAAGCAGGGAACAGGGGTCAGGGATCAGGTGTCAGGGGTCAGGGACCGGTGAATGCAACGCGGGGTGACTGGGTTTCAATTCTGAGAAATGGAATAGCGCGAACCTCAATCAGCAGGCTTTTCTGATCCCTGACACCTGATCCCTGTTTTGTCACAGCCAAATCGCCGTGTGGCCCGGGCAGGAATTCTCGGCTTGCACGCTCAACGTCTGCGCAAGTTCCAGTCCGTAGTGGGCAAAGTAATACGCCGCGCCGTGGACGCGCTCTTGCAGCGTTCCATTTGGATAGAGCGCCTGGCAGATGGCGTCTGCGTGGCGACTGAGCGAGGCTTCCTTCTGCAACTGAAAGTTGGCGGCGAGCGTGCGCAGGCGATTCATCTGGTAGCGAATCTTGCTGGCCGCTGTCTCTGCCGAGCGGTTGAGCCCCTCATCGAGCGAAGCCGTCCATTCCAGAAGGGAAGTCAGCTCGGCATCAAGTGCGTTTCCGGCCGCAGCGAGTTTCTGCTTGCCCTCGACGGGCATGGTCCGCGCGGCGAACAACTGCGCGAGCGACGCGGAATCCTCGGCAAACACGCGCTCGAGAGTGAGCTCGTGCTGGCGCAGCAACTCGGCGATGGCGGGCTCAATCAGCGTTCCAAAAAAGCGCGGCGCGGCAGGCGTTTGCCGGCCGAGAATACGTTCGTAAAGCACGGCGGACTGGGCGAAGTAAGCAATCTCCGCAGGTCCGCCGATGAACAGCGAGGTCGACAGCAGAGAGTCCTGAAACACAGGCCGCAGCAACGCCGAGGGCGAGATGCGTTCGGGTTCGGCGTCCAGAATACTGACGAGATCGGGGGTGGAGTAAGTGTTGCGGCCGGCTTGCCAGAGTCCGTTGGGCTCCTGCGCAGAAGGCGGGGTCCGCTTGAGCGCAAGGCGCGCGCCGGTTTGTTCGTCGATGAGAAACAGCAGGCTATTTTGCGGCCCGACGGCCACTTGCGCGTGATAACCGGCAGTCTCCAACTCGCGATTGCGTTGCAGCAATGCGGCGTGTAGTTCATCGGCGCTTTCGATCCCCGCGCGCAGCACCGGGGCTCCGAGGCGGTGAAATTCTCGCCCGCTGGCATCCAGAATCAGCAGCCCCTGTGCGGCAAAAATCTTCGCGTAGAAATCGGCGAATGCCTGGGCCAGGGTGCGGCCCGGCCTGTAGGCAGCAGCCAGTGCGTCTGTCGCTTCTGAAGGCCCTAGCAGCTCCGATGCGCGATCGACCAGCGGGAGAATTCTGTCGTCCAGCACCTGGCCGCCCACTGGGCGCCCGACGGCAGAATCATCAACCTGCGCATATCGCAGTTTTTCCAGCGACCTGCCGGCCGGAAAGGTGACATGGTCGATTTCGTCGAAGTCGTGGTCTTCAGTAGCCAGCCAGAAGATGGCGGCGTGGGGATGACCCGCGGCAGTTGCCTGGCGGGCGCGAGCAATGGCGGTGGCGGCCTTGAACGGCGTAAACAGCGGGCCGCCGAACAGTCCCACCTGTTGGCCGGTCACGATTGTTCCAGCACCTTTGGCGAGTGACGCAAGCGCGGGCGCGGTGCTAGCAGAGGGATTCTGCGCGGACAGCAGCCGCACGATCTCCGGCCAGTGCGGCGGAACCGGGGGCCGCTCGCGGCGGCCATCATCCAAAGGCAAAAAGGCGCTGAGCGCCCCGGAACAGTAGTCCAGAAACAGCCGGCTCATTCCCGGCATCATGGTCATCGGATAACAGTCTGCTGTGGGCAACTCATTCACTTTCGGCGGCTCAATTTACCAGTGGGCTAGTATTGCGGCCGTGTGGATTTGTACTCTCCCAGGTCCCAGAATCGGGACCTGGGGCACCCNNATCCTTATTACGCAATCACGCGGTCATGGTACTAGTTCCGTTACCGCGGTTCCGGCAGGTTTTCTTCCGGCGGAAGCCACTGCATGGGTACGGAGGTTTAATTCGGCTCAATTAAGGATGCCACGCCGGGCGGCATCGATGCAGAACTCGGGGCTCAAGAGGCTCTAAATTCATCAACCTCGGCGGCACTGTGCGTATACTCGACTTGGAGCGCGCCCGAGTTCGCACCGTGTTGGGCGCGCACCGAGAAGAGGTCGAAATGCCAGGAAAAGACAAGCCGCAAGCCGCCCCCGCAAAGGGGACTAAGCCTGAAAAAGCAAAGACCGCCAAATCCGCCAAGGTTGCCGCTGTAGCGCCAAAGGCAGCGAAAACTCAGAAGGCGAAGAAGGTTGAAAAGACGAAGAAGGCAGGAAAGGGGAAGAAGGGCACAAAAGCGTTTCTACCCGTAGTTATGACTGAAAGGGCGGAACTGCTCAGCTCCAAGGTCGTCTATGAGGGACCTCTCTTCCGCATTCTTCACGACAAGCTAATCGAGCCCGACGGCCACCCGAGCGAACGCGACGTCATCCGCCACAACGGCAGCGTCGTCATCATGGCTCTGGACAGCTCGAAGAGCAAGAAGAACCCCTGGATTGTGATTGAGCGCCAGTATCGCCACGCCGCCAACCAATATTTGTGGGAACTGCCGGCTGGCAAGCTCGATCCCGGCGAAGACGCCGTGGCCGGCGCCAAGCGCGAACTGGAAGAGGAGACAGGATATAGCGCCAAAAAGTGGAAGCCGCTGGTGGAGTACTACGCAAGCCCCGGCTTTCTGGGCGAGTCGATGAAGGTGTTTCTGGCCGAGGGACTGGTGGCCGGCGAAGCGCGTCCGGAGGAAGACGAGAAGATCGAGTTCCGCCTGGTCAAGCTCTCCGATGTTCTGAAAATGATCGACAAGGGCGCCATTCTGGACGGCAAAACGCTCACCAGCGTGCTG
>PKXI01000206.1:0-523 GCA_003133425.1 Acidobacteriaceae bacterium | reverse complement strand
AAGCCGGCCCGTATCACTTTCTGAATATCTTTCTCGCAGATCCAATAAACCTTTCGACCGCTTTCGCCGTCTTAGCAATTATCGGAGCGAGACATCCCCTATAGCTCGCCTCGGATTCCCCGCACGAACCAAAGGAAGGCAGGAGCCTGTGGCTNNAGGGCTACGGATTCATCGGACGCGAAGACGGGCCAGACGTATTCGTCCATTATTCAGCGATTCAGTTGGACGGATACAAAACGCTCAAAGAAGGCGATGACGTGGAATTCGACATCGTCGAGGGGCAGAAAGGTCCTCAGGCGGATGCCGTTATCCGCTTCAGGGACACCGCCCATAGCGCAGCCTAGTTCAGCGCGTACGACCGGGCGTTGCACCAAAGTCGCCACCAAGCGGCATAAGTGAGTTGCGCCCAGAGTTAGCGACTCCGTCACAACCTTGTTTCGGGCTCTGTAAGCAACCTGTCGGGCCTACCGTCCTGGCAGGTTAGAACGCGTTCTCGTGCGGCTAGTACTGTGGCCGTGTGGAT
>PKXI01000062.1 GCA_003133425.1 Acidobacteriaceae bacterium | reverse complement strand
AAATGCCACTTGGAGTCTACGTATCTGTAAAGAGCAGAATCGAAACCGCTGTAGTTTTTCAGGCGGGAAGCTTTTTGAGCAAAACATTTGCGCGGCGGAACCACGGGCGCTCACGCCAGCGCAGGTATCCGGGCATGGAAGGCCGCTTTTCCAGCACCTTCTGTGCCCACTGCCTTGCCTCCGTGTTGCGACCTTCCGAAAACAGGAAATCGGCAAAATTCAAATACGTCTCCGACGATGTGGAGAGGGCGACGGCCTGGCGGAACAGGGCCTCAGCCTTCTCCTTTTTTCCGGTTTGCGCGTAAGCGTGGGCCAGCAGTCCCGCGGCTCTATGGAAATCGTAATTGGGTTCTTTAGCCACGGTGCGTTCGAGATCTGGCAGCGCTGCGGCGTAGTCCCCTAGCTGGAGCGCGCAAACACCGCGGCGATAGAAGGTGTCCAACGTATCGATGCGTGCGGCAATGGCGCGGTCGAAGGCAGCGCGCGCCTTGGCGAAGTTGCCGTCGTCCATGTAGAGGTGGCCTAGCTCTTCAAAATTTCCGGGCGCAGGATTGTCGCGGATGGCGATTTCAAGTTCGCCGATGCGCTTGCGGCGCGGAAACACTTTAACGGATTGGCCAAGCAGGCCAACGTCAGGCAGCGCCTCCATGCAGAGATAGACAAGTGCGCCGAGCGGGCCGAGAAACAAGATGATGAAGAGCCAATAGGTGTCCGGCCGGCGCCGGAAGAAGTGGATCAGCGCGAAGACCTGGAGTAGCAAGCTCCACGGATAGAAAAGATGGTTCAGGATTCCCATGCGGCTTTCGTCCTCCAGCCAGATTAAACCTTCGCACTGAACAAGGCGTTATCGATTCGGGGCCGTTTAATCGGAGAACTGCGCGAGTTGCTCGGGCTCGGGCGCGTGGGTGAACAGGCTTACCACTATCATGGAGGCGACGGAGACAAACAGCGCGGGAAAAATGGCGTCGCGTTGGGCCAGGATTGGCGGGAACCATGTTTTTACGCCGGGCACATTCCACAGAAGCGTGACCACCGTGCCTGCGCCGATGGCGGCGACCGCGCCCCAGGCGGTGACTCGCTTGGAGTAGAAGGCGGCCAGTACGACCGGGGTGAGCGCTGCTGAATATATGGTGTAGGCCCAGAGCATCTTCTCAAGAATGCTGGGGGCGTAGATGGCCTGATAGAGCGCCCAACAGCCGAGCAGCACGACCGCCAACCGCGAGACGATGAGGACGCGCTTGTTGGATGCTCCGGGCGCAATGTAGCGCACGAACACGTCGTTGACCAGGTTGGTGGCCGGGGAGAACAGGTAATTCGAGGCGGTGGAAATGACCTTGGCAAAGACGGCGCCCAACAGCAGTGCGCCCATCAGGGCGGGCAGTCCATGGCGCGCTGTATAGGGGATGATCTCGTACGGCTGGCGAGACACCTCGCCGGTGGGGTAGAGTGCGGAACCGAAGACCGCGATGGCTACGATCAGCGTTTCAAGCAGCAGGGTTCCGAGAATCCAGCCGATGACCGAAACACGCGCGTCGCGTTCGGTCTTTGCGGAGAAGAACTTCTGGTACATGACCTGGTTGCCGAGCATCAGCAGCATGGTGGGGACCAGAAACTCGAGGGCGCGAATAAGGGTGAGGTTGCCCAACACCTGAAAGTGCGACTCGGGTAGCGCGGCATGCAGGCCGGTCCATCCGCCCGCTTTGAGGAACAGCATGGGCGCGGCGATGATGCAGATGACGGTGACGAGCGAGCCGATGGCTACATCCATGTAGGCCACCGACGACATGCCGGCAAGCGCCGTGGTGAGAATGACGAAGGCGGCGATGATGTAAGTGCCGAGTTCGGGGGTAACCGTGTCGGGGAAGATGAGGTGCAGCACGTTGCCGCCGCCCTTGAATTGATAGCTGGTGATGCCGACATAGGCGAAGAGAATAGCAAAGGTGCCGAGCACCCGCGCGGTCTGGTTGTAGCGGACTTCGAGTAGGTCGGGCAGCGTGAATTGGGCGAACTTGCGCGCGCGGGGGGCAATGAAATAAATAAGGAGCAGTCCCAGCCAGCCGCCGGCTGGCTGCCATAGCGCAGCAAAGCCATTTCGATAGGCGTTCTCCGCTCCTGCAAACAGCGAACCGGCGCCGATCCACGAGGTGAGGAGTGTGAGGACCAGTACAAAAGCTGGAAGCGACCGGCCTGCCACCAGATAGTCGGCCTTAGTCTTTACCTGGGATGTGCGATAAAGCGCCACCGCCAACAGCGCAACGACAATCACGGCCAGAACGGCAACGTATAGATGCGACATCCGCGGGGTTCCTCGTTCAAAATACCAGGGTCCTCAGCAGTGTACCGGATTGAAGACATGGCCTGTACGGTCAGTAATTTGACCCCCGTGTGTGCAGTTGGTAAACTGTAACTGCGGGGTGGAGCAGCCCGGTAGCTCGTTGGGCTCATAACCCAAAGGTCGCTGGTTCAAATCCAGCCCCCGCAACCAATTCCTCTTTTGGTTTCAATGGGTTGAGCCAACCTCACATACGGCTCGATGACTCTAAACCCGAAATCCCATCCAGTTTTTCTAAATTCCTTTACGCATAGATTTACGCAATCTTCCCGTTCGCAACCCTTGCGGTCTGGACTTTCGCTTTTCTTCCCCTATCATTCTGACATGTTCACAACGCCCCCGAACCGCAAAGACCTTCGTGGTGACCTGCAAGCGATGCCGCCGCGACGTGCCGTCTGGCCGGGATGAATTTCCGTTTCAATCCATTGCGGTCGAGTGTCCCCTGTGCGGCGAACTGGGCCGGTACCTGCCATCGGAGGTCTTTCTCGGTCGGCCAGACCAACTCGTGGTTCACCAGCAGCAGACGGGAGGCCGGTGATGCTCGACCCGGACACGCTATATCTTCGCCTATACTGTTTCCATGTTCCCAACGCCATCCTCCCGCAAGACCTTCGTGGTGACTTGCAAGCTATGCCGCCGCGATGTTCCATCCGGCGTCAGGGAGTTCCCCTTTCAGTCCATCACCGTTGTTTGTTCCCTCTGCGGCGAACTGCGTCGATACCTGCCCTCTGAGGTCTTCCTCGGGCGACCTGACCAACTCGTCACCCGCCAGCAGCGTGCCGGAAGCCGGTGATGTTCGACCCGGACGCACCGATACCTCGGCTGAACCGCTCCCTCGTTTATCTCGGGGCTTGCATCATTGCAGGGCTGAGGCTGGCACGGGAGCGGCAGGTCAATATCCGAGTGGTGCCGACCGGCACCGCGATTGACGAGTCCGTCGATTTGGCGCATGAGATATTTAATCGGGTGTTTCGGCGGGTGCCGGAGCGGATGCCCGATAACCCACAGTCATGATGGACGCGACACGCCTTTCCATTTTTTGACAAAAGCAATTGGTACGGAGAGGTTTTGAGCAACTGAAACATCAAGCAGGTCGGCCAACGAAGCGAGTTCAGGAGAAAGGCACCCGCCGATTGCCAGAAGCACACGAGCATCAATTGTCTTCTGTTCGTAACGCTGATGCGCCTCAATGAGTGCTAGGTACTTCACCGCTTGAAATAAGCCCCTCATCAATTCGGCCTCATCGACGTTCGCAGCTTTGACTTCCACACCAATCTGAGTTGTTCCAGACCTGAATAGCAGGTCAATCCTGTCAGCCGAGATGAAAGGATATTCTTTGTCAGCCGGTGAGTTCTTACCAATTCCAAGCACTTGGGGATGTGAAGAGAGATATTCCTTCAGCAGCTTGTGTTGGTCGGATTCCCCGCCGCCATAATTGCGATACTTCGCTTTGGTCGCAATTGGCTCAAGCGAGTTGGCCGGAACAAACGGTTCGATGCTGAAGTGTCTCAGAACCTTGTTCCATTTCGGATATCCCCAAATGTCCGCATACAAACCCTTCATCACTTCTTTCTTTGCGAACGGCGTCAGTTTATGGAATCGCGTGTAGGACATCACGAAGCCGATGCCTTTGCCGTGAGTGTGCTTGGACTTGTTCACAACGAGGCAGTTAATGGGTGGAATTGATTCACCCCATTTCTTGCCGAGATTTCCGAGTTCGTGCCCTATTGCGCCCAAAGGGTATGCCAGCGTGTGGTGATGAACTCCCATCTGACAAGCAAGCTGCTTGTATGTTAAGTCCCGCCCAGCCTTGGCATACGCCACGAGAATCGGCAACGCCTGTTTTGCACGCTGCTGGGAAATCTTCAACCCAGTTCCAAATCCTTTTCCCATTCTTCCTCCTGCCACATTCGAATTCGAATCGCACAACTTCAGTCCAGTGCCAGACTAAGTTGAGGCCGCAGATAGCTATCGACAGTCAAGCTTACCGGGCTTTCATACCGTGTCTCTAGCGACGTGTGAAGGTTGCCACAAGTATGTCACAATTGCAGCAAATAGCGTCAAGTACTCGAAGTGACAACAAATCAATCAAGCTGCAAGCACAGAACTTTACTCGCCCGAAAGGAATGGCATATGTGGATTTTCACCAGATACGGTTTCTTCTCAATCGCTTGTGCCAACAAACCAGATGGCACAATCAATCCCGACACTGTGATGGTAAGGGCAAGACTGCATGAGCACTTGGTCAGTCTGAAGGACCGCTTTCCGGACTCTGAATTAGGGAAAGCCGAGATTCTTAACTGGGACGGACGGGACTATAGGTATCGCATCATCCTGCCAAAGGTCGCATGGGTAGCAACGTTGGCAGAGTTGGCGACAGAGCAGACTTGGTCAAACTTCAAGAACGAGACGAGCAGGTTCTCTCGTGCCAAGAAGGCGGCGTACGCTTACGTCGATGCGCTGCACCGTGTTTGGGATGTGATGCACCGCTTGCAGGTGCAGGAAACAAGGGAGGCTGAGGATGCCAAAGATTGAGGACATGTAGCTTGACCCGGAGCCTTTGGATGAGAATGACCCAGAGGTTGTGGAAGAGATGTTTGAGCAGTACAACTACAGCGGCTTGAAGCCGGAAGACCTGCCCAACATGAAGCCCGCGCTTCGGAAGAAATATGGAGAGTGGCTTGAGTCCCAAAAGGCTTGAGCTAGAACTTCCTGCTGTTCTTACCGACAACGGTACTGCGGCCTATGCAGTGGCGGCATGGTTGCAACGCGCCGACCAGCGCGGCTTACTTGGCGGCTACTTCAACCCGGCTCTCAGGCTTCGCCGGTGCCTAAAGAATAATTCGTACGCTGCCTGAGCTTACGAATTCAGGCATCTCCGATGCACCAGACCATGACGAACAGCATTCCCAGCGTGTGCCCTACTAGTGCCGTCATTAAGGGTGCGTTGGTTGGCTTACATGGAATGTATCAATAATCAGCTTCTTCGCCTTTGCCGCTGGCTCTACGACGCCGATTCCGCCAATATTTAACACTTGCGCCGTCATCGGAACGGTCACTCCGGTCTGTTGGTTTATTACATTGACTGGGGTCTCTCCGACGTGAATTGGAGCTTCTTCATAAGCGTCTTTGGATACGATTCCGATTAGTTTCGCCGCTCCGCCTACACTGAAGCCACCATTTCGGGAGACACCCGTGGGCAGGTGGAAGACGGGTCCACCACTATTCCCGCTGAACACGTTCGCATCTACGAGAAAGGTATGGTCTAGGCGACCCTCTGGATTTGTCCAAGCGACTATTCCATTTCGTGCAATTGGAGTCGTTTGATAATCAGGTCCCAATAATTCTGGGTAGCCGAGCACGACTACAGATGCTCCTTGATACAAATCGTCCTCGCCTCCAAAATCGGTCAGGAAAATCGCGTGCAAATCTTTGTAGGCCGACATATCGGGAAGACCAATCACCGCAAGGTCTGCGTCATCCGCACCGCGCCAAAGATTTTGGCCATTTACGACCAGTCTCAGTTCTACCCCAAGGTCGTCTGCCGCTCGTGGCTCTGTCTGCGGAAGGCGAAGGTAAAGAACGGTTGGAAAGAAGCTCTTTTCCGGGTTGTAGAAGACATGCTTAGCGGTGAGAAGGCATCCGTGATGCTCATCCCACGCAACAAATACTCCCGAACCAACTGTCGCAAATCGTGTTTGACCGTGCCCGTCAGAAACCCGAATCCCAAGTGAAACAGTTGAACGTCTTAAGTGATGGAGCAAATCGACATCCGGACCAGTCTCCGGTTGTACGGGCTTAGGTGGGGTGGACGGAGGTGCTTGGGCTAATCCAATTCCCAAGCCACAAATCAATACGACCGCGATGTAACAGGCTTTCTTCATCGGGCACCAATGTTAGCACGCTCATTTGGATGCTTGCACTTGGGCACTAGGGCATTGAACTCTGCAACGCTGCCTGACCTAGCGGTGCGGTGCGGATGCAGAAGGCTGATTTCTTGGAGAGCGAGTTCGACTTCGTGGACAACGATGAGGTTCGCTATCCTGCGAGGCTCTTGGAAGCTTGGAAGACTGTGAGAGAAATCACGGCCTCGAACTCTATCGGTCAAACAGCCGTCCGCCCGAATGAGACTGAGTCGCAACGCAAGTGCAAGGAACTCAGCAAATGGGTCGGAAAGCGAGTCATGTGGGTTCCGATGAACACTGGCCGCACAGCGGAGTTGATGGGTGCTAGGATGCTAGACGGAGTCCATGTATTGGTACTCGAAAGTACGGAGTTTTTCGTGAAGGTCAAAGGTGACGGATGGGACAGAACCAAATCGTTACCTCTGGACAACATCAAGTTTGGCTACGATGATAAAGTTGATTGCCTCGAAATCCTAGACTATGCCCCATAGAACTGACGGGAGCGTAACCAATGATGAAACCACCAAAGCATCGGCTGTCGTTCAACAAGATGTCGGACACTGATTTCGAGCAGTTCGCCTACGACCTGCTGGAAGAGTTGGGATTTGTCAACCTCGATTGGCGAAAGGGAACAGGCAAGAAGACCAGCCCCGCTGACAGCGGACGGGACATCGTTGCTCATCTTCATCGTACGGATGTTGACCGTTCCAGACGGACGGAGCGATGGTTCGTGGACTGCAAACACTATGTGAAAGGCATCCCAGCTAAAGAACTTGAGAACCTGCTCACATGGTCACAAGCGGAACGCCCAGACGTTGCCCTGTTTGTTGTCTCGAATTTTCTCAGCAATCCCGCCAAGGACTACCTTGAAGCGTACAAGCGAAACAACAATCCGCCGTTCACAATCAAGATATGGGAACGCACCAATATAGAAACGATGACGCGGGGGAAGCGAGACCTGCTTCAGATGCATGGCGTGCTGAAATCGTATGTTCGACCCGAAAGCGAGATTGGGAAGGCAGAGAAAGAGTTCTGGGACCGTGTGTGGTACTACCGCCATATGATTTGGATGGAGAAGGTCAAGTCGGGGCAGGATAACACTCCAACGGAAATCATAAAGATGGCGAAGGCTGCGGCAGCGAAGAAACGTAAGGAGTACGGCTCGAACATCGGCAAGGTTATGGACGACTGGGAATGGGGATACGTGAATGGCAAGTTCGCGGCGTTACGGTGGGTGCTTGGTGACGAGTGGGATTTCCTTGACACGTAGAAGCGAAAGGTGGGGCTGCACATGCATTCGATTGTGCAGTCTTGGACGACGGAAAGGAGAAATAGCAATGACGATTGCGGCAAAGGTCGTAAAAACCGGAGAGTTTTTCCAAGCGACCGCCATTATTGAAGACGACGGGGTTCAGCGGGATACATATCGACCTCTGGAACCCACAAAGCAATACCGAGGGAGCCTATTCCCCGGCACCTGCGTCGGAAGCTCAAAAAATATAGAGTACTCGGAGGTTACCCATGCTACGTTCTGGGGGAGCGATTTGGAGGAAGTGCCCAGCGACATCAGGCTGATTCCGGTTCGCAGACAAACGACAGGAAACCACTAGCATGGTAAACGTGCGGGTGGTACCGACCGGCAAGGCCATCGAGGAATCGGTAGACCTCGCCTACGAGATTTTCAATCGGGTGTTTCGGAAAGTCCCCGAACGGGTCAATGGAGGATGAGCCATTTGCGGACGGTACGGCAGAAGGGTGAACCACCAAGAGCGACTTTCCAAAGAGAAGCTAGGAATGACCTCAAGAGACCCGGAAAGGTTTAGCTATGAAGATTGGCGATGTCGAAGTGAAAAAGATTCCACCCGCTCAGAGCATCGAGTGCAACAACGGATGTTCAGCGAAGGCTGTCGCGTACTTCAGCGGCACCCCATACTGTGCTGAGTGTTTGCATAAGGAGCAGAAACTGAAGTGGGGTCAGGACGGAAATTTCTTCGAGAACAGCGAAGGGGAGAGAGTCTACTTCGAGGTTGTGCGGAAGCTGTAGTGAACTAATGTCTGCGCGGACAGATGGAATCGTGGGTTCCGTTCGGATTTAAACGGTGAGCGAATTTGGCGGGTTCTCGCGTCACGAAAAAGCAAGGTTCTTTCGGGGCAAAGTAGAAGTGTCAAACGTTGTTCATCAAATTCTTAGCCCAAAAGGTGGCCGTCTTCAACAAATTCCCCAAGTTGGTTGTGGGTCAGGTTGAATTTTCTGCGGGATTTCTCGCACGCGCTAATAGGCTCGTCGCGCTTTAGGGACTCCCTTGGCTCTCCGTGGTCGAGACAGCATTGCGTTCTTTAGGACTGGCTTGGGGATTGCTGCAAGCGGAACGACTTCGATAGTGATGCGCTGCTTGTCAGCGATTTGCGATTGCAGGATTCGAGAGAATCGGTTGGGGTCTCTCCGCCGTATCCTTTTCATACTCGCCTTTTCATACTCGGACTCCTCACAAGTCTTGATGTTGATTCATGGCATATTCAGTGTATGCCTAGACGCTCAACCGAACCCGACCGATTAAGCCATCACACCACCCGCACACGACCCATGAGAAACTGAGGTGCCTAGCCGTTTGTCCCTCGGGAGGTTACG
>PKXI01000120.1 GCA_003133425.1 Acidobacteriaceae bacterium | reverse complement strand
GTTTCCGATCTTGGCTAACGGTGATTCGGACACAACCTCGAGAATCGGGACTCTCCGAGTCGATTGTGACCTTGGCCGCGCCGGCACCGCGGGGCTATACCGCGCCCGAGGCGGAGGCTAAGAAACGGTGGACTGCAATCGTTGCACTATTGCTTTGCATGGCCACATACCGCCGACGACTATTGCACCGTGGTCGAAATTACCTGAAACGATCCAGAGTTGTAGTTCGTCAGGTAAAGCGTTTGGTCATCGCCTCCGACAGTAATCTCGCGCGGAAACAGCCCCGTCGGAATCGTCTGCACCACGCTGCCTGCGGCTGGAACCGCAACCGAAAGGACAGTCGCATTCGCGTTGCCCGTCCCAAACCGATTTGAGTTGGCCACCGCTAGGAGCTTCCCGCTGTCAAACAGCCGTAGTCCAACCGGCGCTGTCCCGCCCGTGTCTGCATAACCCAGCAACGCATTCCCGGGGTTGATTTCGAGCATTCCCGTACTGAACGCAAGCACCCGGTTATCCCCTCGCGCTGACACCCATAGGGTCGATCCGTCGGCAGACTCGACCGCGCGCACTGGCGAGCATCCCGCATTCACGGTCGCGAGGATGGCCGCCGAACTTGGATTCGTCTCTGCCTTCGCAACGTCAATCACTGTCAGAAGGCCGTTCGCCTGGGTGCCGCCGCCTGCCTGCTGGTAGCAGCCAGTGCGGGTCAGGATGGGGTTGCTCCCGGCCGCCGCCGTCGTCACGGTTCCCTCAACCTCGCTGGTCGAATACAGCCGGCTGCCGTCTGGAGAGATCGTCACCCCTGCAATCGTCTGGCCTCCCGTCGAGATCTGTCCCACCAGCGTCGTTCCCGTCGTGACAACTCCTGTTGAGTCGTACTGCAGCGCGATGACTCCGATATTCCCCTCGGTCGCCGCCCCAGTCGCGACACCGTACTCATTGGCGACGAACGCATACTTCCCATCAGGGGTTACCGCGATGTCAAAGCTTCCCTGATCCGACGCAACCGAGCCCTGGCTCACCTGCAGACCCGTTGAGGTGCACGTCTGCAGTGTGCTCAGGTTGTAAAAGATCGCCCCGTCGACCCCTAGCGTCGCTGCTAATCCAAACCCGTTCGGGGTTAGATTCATGCCGAAGTCCGAAGCTCCATCGTGCACAAACGCCGGGCGTACATAGTTAAAGCACGAAAGCTGCAATCCGCCGCCGGCTGCCGGCCCGAACACCAGCATGCCGGAAGTCGCAGCCGTCACAGAGACCAGAACATTGCCGGACGTTAGCGGCAGCGCCCGAAACGGGCTGCCATAGCCGCCAGTCGAGTACGTGACACTTGAGGCCGTCACCACTGGCGCCGGCGCTCCTGAAGCCACAACCGTCACATTCGCGGTGCCCGACGCGCTGTTGTAGGATGACGGATTCGTCGGTGTGAAGTTTGCCGTCAAGGTATCCGTTCCCACTGCCAGGAGCGCTGCCGGCACGCTGATTAGCGCCTGTCCGGCACTCACGTTTGCAGGAAACGATGCATAATTTCCGCTGCTTACAACCACGGAGCCGGGCGGAGTACCGGAGCTCGAACTAACCGCGATCGCGACACTTAGAGCCTGCGCAGTGCTCACGCTTCCCGCGGGCGATGCCGTAACTGTCACTGTTGGAGTTACGGCTCCTGTGACAGGGGGCGGCGTGCTGCCCGTCGAGGAGATTCCACCTCCGCACCCTGCCATGAGAAACAGACTGAATGACACAGCTCCAAGCAGAAAGGTAGACCGCTCCGTCCTCATCAGCAGACCACGCATCTCATCCCTTTCCCGTTTGCCACCGATCGTTCCTGGCGTAGTTATTTTTCCCTCGACGACCCTGAACAGTCGAGTCCGTACCGCATGACTCGCATTATTCATCAGAGGCAGGCGGGGCTCAAGCATAAGTTGCACTATGCGGTTCTGCCTGGGGGTTCGCCCAACCTTCCGCAACCCCAAAACGGGGTTACTTCCGCATTGACGGTTAACCACTTAAGAGCGCGCGAATTGATTCAATGTCCTTGCGATCGCGTGGTAGGAGCCTAGCTAACCCAAGCGCACGAAGCGGATCGAAACACCCAACGACCTTGCATTCGTTGAGCCAGAATGAATCCACCGTGTCCGCAAAGTCCTGCCGCGCAGGAATCGAACTCTGAAAAGAGGGCCTCGTCTCCGGCGCGGTTGAACGCAATCCGTGAGAACGTAATAGCGTCGTATCCGAACCCCGGTTCCATGGGAGGAGCCAAAATATTGGTTGGAGACTGGTAGCCGGTGATACAACCGGAACGTCAGAAATTCGGGAATGGTCCGGTTGGGGTTCGCGGTCTCCCGGGTCCCCAAATGCGAGGGACCCGGGGCACCCACCTTCTGTGGCGCGATTCACTTCCTTGGGACCTGGGCTACCCGCCCATCCTGTCTCAATCGAAGAAAGTACGATCCTCGTCCGACAGATGCGCTTTGGCTGCCGGGACATTGAACGTCACCCCGAGGCCCGGTTTATCCCACACATCGATGAAGCCTTTCTTGATGATCGGGTGCGGCAGCCCTTCGAGAATGTCGTACCACCAGGATGGATTGCCGATCGGACACTCGAAAGCGATATAGTTGTCCGGCAAGGTGGCTGCCAGGTGAACTTCCGCGGCCAGCCCGATCAGTCCGTCCAATACTCCGTGAGGAGCGACCAGAATGCCGTGCAGGTTCGCGTACTCCGCGATCCACTTCAGTTCCGCCAGGCCACCGACATCTTCCGGATCAGGGCCGATGACATTCACAGCTTGAGTCTCGATCAGATCCTTGAAGTTCTCGCGGAGGAAAATCTCCTCGCCAGTGTGAATCGGAGTGCTCGTGCTATCGGTCACCTGTTTGAACACCTGGGCGTTCGGGTATTGCGAGTAATCGCCTGTGATCATGTCTTCAAGCCACGCCAGGTGAAGCGGCTCCATTGCGCGCGCAAACCGGATTGCGTCCTTGACTGTCCAGCCCGGTCCGCAGTCCAGGGCGAGACCAACTTCATCCCCGCAAACTTTTTTCATAGCTTCAGCGCATGCGACCCAATGATCAAATCCACGTTCTGTCAGCATGCCGTAATCGGGATGCGACGTTCCTGTCCGCGGTTCGCCGTACCAGCCGTTTGGAACAGCGGCCATCATGTCCACAGCATGAAAGGAGATGTGCTGTTTGATCAGCGTGAAGCCCTCCGGGGCCGCCTTCATCTTGGCCATGGCCTCGGCGAAATCCTCGGGCATGTAACCCTTCATCGGAAAGCGAAGGCCTCCGTTGTAGATGCGGACGCGGTCCCTGAGCTTGCCGCCCAGCAGTTTGTGCACCGGCAGTCCGGCCACCTGTCCGGCGACGTCCCAGAGCGCGATCTCGATTGCGCTTATGGCCGCTCCCCAGGGCTTGACCCCGCCCATGAGGCGGATCTTCTGCATGATGCTTGCGATGTTTGTCGGATCCTCGCCGATAAGATGGCGCTTGTAATACAGCACCATCGGCTTCAGGTACGGCTTGGCAGACTCAGCCTGACCATATCCGGAAATGCCCTGATCGGTAACAATTCGAACCACTGGGCTATTGCCGATGACAGCGCATTTGAGGTCAGTGATCTTGATTGATATTGCCCCTGACCGCTTGTCCTGGCCCTGCGCCTGCTGAACGCCGAGTGTCGCAGCGGCTGCCATCCCCGCAAGCGACCCAATAATTCCTCTACGCGTGAAGTTCTTCATCCGTTACTTCTCCTGGAGTGTCAATTGAATACCTGGTGCGGATACCATGCTGCGATGAGTGCTGGAACGCATGTGTTCTGGCCGAGCCCATTCGAGTTTTCTGAGAGCCTCATGATTCTAAGGGCCCAACAGCTTTCTGGGCGAACAACATCCAAGAAACCTACCTGGCGTTCATCCAGAATGGGCAATCGAAAGGACTGGTAACAATAAACCTTCCGGTGTACAGGGTTCAAGTCGTGCGCGCACTGATTCCGGTGGATTGTTGCGGGGGTTGCCCCCGCCTCCCTCCGAACGGAGTTTTTCCTTGGTCTGTTTGGATTGAGTTTTACGCGGGGCTGTTGGATCGAGAATTTCCAGGGCATGCCGGAATGAGATCTTCGCTGGCTTGTTCAGCTGGCGGCGATTTTAATGCGGTCGGGGTCTTCTTCGACTTCGCCGCAATCTTCGCCAAGGCCGCCGTAGCGGCGCTCGCGGCGCTGGAAGTCGGCGATAGCTTCGAGCAGATGGATGCCGCGGAAGTCGGGCCAGTAGCGCTCGGTGACGAATATCTCGGTATAGGCGATTTGCCACAACAGGTAATTTGAAATGCGCATCTCGCCGGAGGTGCGGATGAGCAGATCTGGGTCGGGCATGTGCGCCGTGTAGAGATGGCGGTGGATGTCTTCTTCAGTGATGCGGTCGGGGCTTTGGTTCTTGAGCTTCATCTCGGCAGCGAGTCCGCGAAAGGCGTCCACCATCTCCGACCGGCCGCCGTAGTTGAGGGCCAGGGTGAGGGTGGTGCCGGTGTTGCGCGCGGTTGTCTCCGCGGCCCAGGCCATCTTCTCCTGGACGTCGGGGGCCAGCTCGCGGGTGCGGCCGATGTAGCGGATGCGGACGTTGTTATCCATCATGCGCTGTAGATTGGTCTCAAGGTAGCTCTTGAGCAGGCGCATGAGGAAGCTGACCTCGGCGCGAGGCCGGCGCAAATTGTTTTCCAGAGAAAAGGCGTAGAGCGTGAGCCAGGGCAAGCCGATGCGCGAGGCGGTCTCAGTAACCAGTTGCACGCTTTTGGCCCCCTGCTGATGGCCGAGGAAGCGCTTGAGCGAGCGCTGGCCAGCCCAGCGTCCATTGCCGTCCATGATGATGGCCACGTGCTCGGGCAGGCGCTCGGTCTTCAGCGTCGCATAGATAGCGCGCTCCTCATCAGTCAGTTCATGGATGCGCAGCGTGCCTGCAGGATACAAAGGAGTCGCCTCTACATTACATTTGCGGCTTCCAAGGCTGGCGCCCAGGGAGCGTCAAAAACGACGCCGGAAGAGCCCGCGCCTGCTCCGAATCAAGGGTCGTGTCGACCCGCAAAAATCTCCGTCCGGCGCAAAAACCCTCGATAGCCGCAGCCGCGGAGTAATACCATCGACCCTAGCACAAGCGCCCATGGGCTGCAATCGTCCGGCAGCTATCGCGGTGGACGGCCCGAACGGAACTGGGCCGGCGATGAAACCAGCACCGGCCGCGAGGCATTCTGACCCAGGAGACCCGGCGTCAAATGCCTCAGGCAGAGCGGCGGCGACCGGTAGCGGCATCGCGCACTGCGCCATAGATCAGCGTCCGATGGAGCGAGTCCAACTGAGGCAGCAAGTTGGCAATCTCGGCCAGGAACGGATCGGCCATGATGGCGGCAACTTCTTCTTCTCGGCGGCTGCGCGAGTCCCGAACGAGTTGGCACACATTTACTTCGAGGGCCGAGGCCAGGCGCTCCAGCGAGCCGAGCGTGGGGATTGCCTTGCCGTTTTCGATTTTCGAGATATAGGTACGAGGCACCTGCATGCGCCCGGCCAGTTGGCGCTGGCTGAGATGACGAGCGCGGCGGATTTCCCGCACTTGCCCGGCAACCTGCAAGCCGGCCTCGGCGGAAGCAGGCACGGGTGGGTTGGTCACCAATTGCGGCGCAAGCTGGACCGGTTCCTCAATATCGAGGGGCCGGTGGCATTTTCTGCATAGGGAGTTATTGGTTCTATATTGCATGAGCCTGCAATGCTCACACCGCACTACTTCGCGTGTTTCCACGCTGACAAGAGTGGTAGCCATAGGCTATGGGTGCGGAGCGCCAGAGCAGGAACCCCGGGGTGCTTTTTTTGCACCGCGATATGCGTTACTGTCGGGCAAATGAACCATAATTGTCAAGTGGAAACTTGGGGTCAAACCGAAGAATCACCGAAGATACCCTGAGAATGCCGGAGAATCACGAACCAAGCTAATAAACCATGGGGTGAAAATAAATGAGCACTGACGGTGACGGAGTGTATGGGCGCGAGCAGGCATGGCAACTGCTGACTGAATGGACACAGAGCGAGAGCCTGCGCAAACATGCCCTTGCCGTGGAGGCCTGCGTAACCGCTTTCGGTGAGGCTGAGGCCGACCGGCTGGGCCTGACCGGACCCGAGTCTGCGCAGGAACGCGCCGCGCTGCTGGAGCTTTACTCCACCACTGCGCTGCTGCACGACTTCGACTACGAGCGCCATCCGACCGCCGAGGAGCATCCTTTTGTGGGTGTGCGCGAGTTGGAGCGGCTGGGCTGGCCGCTCGCGCTGCGCACCGCCATTCTGGGGCACGCGCAATACTCAGGCGTGCCGCGCGATACGCATCTGGCCAAAGTGCTGTTTGCCTGTGACGAGCTGGCCGGCTTTCTGACTGCCTGCGCGCTGGTGAAGCCCACCAAGGCAATCGCCGATGTGGAAGTAGCCGGCGTGCGCAGGAAGATGAAGGACAAGCCATTTGCCCGCGGCGTGAATCGTGCGGATGTGATCCAGGGAGCGGCGGAGCTGGGAGTTGAGCTGGACGTCCTGATCGCATTCTGTATTGAAGCGATGAAGAAACGGGCCACGGAGCTGGGCCTGTAATTACTGATTGCGGCCGCGGGATTACCGCGCTATCTCTTCACATATTTTCCGTGATCGAAGTCCAGGACTTCCATGCCGGAAGCCATCGCGCTTAGATGCGAGATGAATACCAGTGTCGGATAGGTCTGGCCGGGCCGTGGCCGGGTTGCTACGCCCCATCCGGAGCTTTCCCCAAGCAGACTTGCCGCCCCCGGCGAAGTTTCAACGATCAGGAGCCTTCCGTTCACCCCATCGGCATCGGGATTGTAAGGTGCGTTTCTCATCACGTAGAGACGGACATTGCCAGGTAGCACCGCCACCTGGGTGACCCGGAACTCGCCCAGCATGTCTCTGCGTTCGCGATTTGTGGGATGCCGCTGCGCGCGAGCCTTGGGGTCGGTGATGATCCAACGGTCCTGGACGTCGAGGTCGAGCACGTCCTTGAGCGCCGCGGCGATGTTGTCAGCCTCGCGCGAGGATATATCCGAATCTGCGAAGTGTGGGCCGACGAGAGCGAAGTCCTTGAGCGACAGGCCGTGAACGATCTCCTGGTCGTCCGGCTTCGCGCCTGTTCCGCCCTGAGGCGTCGCGGTGGCTGCAAGGCAGAGGGAAAGTGCACCGAAAAAGAGGATGCACCGCAACTGCCGCATTTCAATCAGCATGGCGGCTCCCATTGTGACATAACAGCGGAGTTGGTGGCGGCGCGGCTCATTTTGGCGGCATTGCGGGTCATTCGCCAGGAGGCACATACCACCAAAGTTGCAGAATTTCCCAGTCTGGTCCAAGGGCGAAATGGACGATAATCGGGAGACCCTGGGAAGAATTCCCCATTGCCGGGAGGGCCATGCAATATGCTCAAGAACCTTGGAAGCAAATTCGGAAGCAATGCCCGGTCGCAAGGCAGCCGCCCCATCGGGATTTCCGCGATAGACGCGCTCTACAAGCGCGAGATGCAGGCCAACCTGGTTGCGCTCACCGAACGGCGACGCAAGGCGCGACGCCAGCGCTCGGTGATGGATTGGGCCGAGTATTGGCCGCTCGCGGTGGGCATTGTCCTCTCCAGTTTCGCTCCGCAGATTGTTGCGCTGGTGTCTCCATACCGGCCATGGGGAATGTGGCTCGTATTCCCGTTCGCCTCAATCGCCAGCCGCCCGGAGATGGGCATGAGCGAAGGTCTGGCTGCGACCCTGCCGCTGATCATCCTGTATGCCCAGTTCCCGCTTGAGGGGCTGCTGGCCAGGTTTGCGCTGAGGGGCCGGGTTACAGTCCTCCGCGTACTGGGGCAGATGCTGTTTCTTCACCTGATGGGCGCTCTCGAACTCTGGCTGGTTAGCGGCCCCTGGAGCGGCAGATAACAGCGCGGCTGACCGCGTACTTTCAAAACACCACTATTTAATAAACTTCGGCAAACCCGCTCCATCTTAGGCGAGCAGGTTTTTTGCTCTTAATTCAGCCACAATCTCCGCAGCAGCTACGCGGGCTTTCTCTTCCTGGTCGGGAGGAAAGCTGATGGCGCCTACGCGCGCATGACCGCCGCCGCCGTAGCGCTCGCAGACCTGCGCCAGGTTCACCATTGTGGCTGGATCGGCCTTGGTCCATGGGTTGGAGCCCACGGCAACCTTAGTGCGGAAGCTGGACTTGGACAGGCCGATGGAGTAGGTCGCGTTCGGATACAGGTAGTACGGGATGAACTTGTTGAAGCCCTCGAGCGGATGGTCTGTGATGTCGAAGAAGATGGTGCCGTCGCGCTCTTCGGCGCGGCTGCGAATCAGTTCCAATGCCTCAGCGTGGCACTCGAGCAGCGGCGGCAACAGGTCGGCAATAAAGGGCTGGCTGAGGACCTCTGCGAGAGGCAGCGAAGTCAGCAGCGGGATCAGGCGCGGAATGAACACAGGGTCCTGATTGGACTCGATGATCAGCGTCAGCTTCATGGCCGGAGCGGCCATTTCGACCGCGGACTCGGGACTCTCGTAGAGCGCGCCGTCGACGATGTCGGCCCAGTGGATCAACTCCGCAACCGGAGCGGTATTGAAGCCGTAGCGGGTTGCGCCAATGTGGGCCAGAAAGCTGGTGCACGAGGTGTACTTGGGATCGAAGAACTTGCGCGCACCGCAGACCGGATCCTTTTGGCAAGCCAGAAAATGCTGGTGATCCTGGGGCGTGAGGAAGGCTGACTGGTGGTGATCGAACCACCATGTGATTTTTGGCGAGGCTGAGTACTTGAAATCGACGATGGCATTCTCATCGCCGGTGAATTCGCTCTCGTCAAAGAGCGCCCCGGCCCGATGGACCAGGCCGTGATACTCGTAAGTGGCGTTGGTGTCGACGCACTCGCGATGGAAGCGCGTAAAAAGAGAGGCGGAGCAAGCTCCGTCGAAACATTTGTCGTGGTAGAACACGCGAACCCGCAAAAGCTGAGTTCCTCCTGAGTCGGAAAAGCAAAGAACCGGAACTGTTAAGCATCAATGGCTTGGCTTCTTGTGTCAAGGCGGCGGGGGTGCGAAATGAGACGTTTTGCGTCGTGGAACCGGTCAGATTGCAATTTCGTAGAGTATCTTTCCATCAGTACAAATTGTTGGTCGCAAACCTGCTTTATTTTGAAGGAGGCTCAATGGAGCCGGAGCAAGACTCTTCGCTGACCGAAATGCCACGTTCCAAAAGTGACGCCGATGCTGCATCGGCGGCGGCCGACACTGCGGGCGGGCCTGTCAACATTCAGGACCTCGGCGCCAGTCAGGAACTCAAGGCTGATCCCGGCCCGGAACCGGTATATCGAGGGCTGCGCTGGATTTTTGCCGGCAGCGAGGGACTGCGCGCTGGATGGTCGGTGCTGATGTTCCTCATCCTTGCCATTCTCTTCATGTTTCCCCTGGGATTTCTTGGCAACCTGATTGCCCGGAGCGTTCTTCATCTCAAGAAAGACAGCTTCACGCCCGCGTCGGCAATCCTGCAGGAGCTTGTGCTTGTGCTGGCCATCCTGGGGGCTGGCACAATTCTGGCATTCATTGAGCGGCGCAGGTTGCTCGATTACAACCTGACCGGGCCTCGGAGCGGGCGTCATTTCATGGGCGGCCTGGCTGTGGGATTTGTGGGACTTTCGGTGCTGGTGGGCGGATTGGCCATGGGTGGCTGGCTTCAATTCGGCCCGCTGGCGCTGTCGGGAGCGCAAATCTTCGGCTTCGCGGCCCTTTGGGGCGGGTGCTTCCTTCTGGTCGGCTTTTTTGAAGAAGGCACCTTCCGCTGCTACCTGCAGTTCACGCTGACCAGGGGCATCAACTTCTGGTGGGCGCTGGGGATTGAGGCCGCACTGTGCCTTGACCTGGCGCTGCGGGACAAGGGCAATGACGTGTGGGGCGTGTACGGCATCGCCCTGCTCGGCCTGGTTCCCTGCCTTCTGCTGCAACTGCGAAAGGCTGAAGGCGCAGGGTTCTGGCAGGCGGCCTGGGTCACCTCGACGGTCTTCGGATTCATCCACACCAGCAACAATGGCGAAAACTGGATTGGAATTTTTGCGGCCGGGGCTATCGGCTTTGTGTTCTGCGTGAGCATTTGGGTTACTGGTTCGGCGTGGTGGGCGATCGGCTGCCATGCCAGCTGGGACTGGGCGGAGACCTACTTTTTTGGCACCGCCGACAGCGGCCTTCCCGCGAAAGGCCACTACCTCACTACCAGTCCGGCAGGGAATTTGCTGTGGAGCGGCGGCACCGACGGGCCGGAGGGCAGTTTGCTGGTGCTTGGCGTGATTCTCCTGCTGCTGGTGGCGCTGCTGTTGATTTACGGACGCAGGCGGGTGGTCGCGACGGTTGCTGTTCCCGGCCTGCGGCAGGTTGAAGGATAGAGGCATGCGGCTCTGGCTCAACCGCACCGGCGAAGTCTCCCTGCGTGAGCAGTTGATTACCCAGGTAGAGCTCGCCATCCTGTGCAAAGAGCTGCGTCCCGGCGAACGGCTGCCCAGCACACGCGAGTTGGCGCGCCGCTTTGGCATCCACGCCAACACGGCAAGCGCTGCTTATCGCGAATTGGAACAAGAAGGCTGGCTCGAGTTCCGTCACGGCAGCGGGGTGTTTGTGCGGGCCACGCGGCCCTCGGCACCGTTGTCGCCGGAACTTGCTGTCGATCAGCTCATCGGCGATATGGCGGCAAAAGCTCGCAAGATGGGTGCGGCTGAGTCACTTGTGAGAGCTCGCCTGCGCCGCTGGCTCCAGAATCAGCCGCCGTCGCGCTGGCTGGTGATTGAGCCCGACCCGGAGTTGTGCGCCATCGTAATCCACGAGATGGAACTCGCGCTTGCGCTACCGGTGGCGGGCTGCACACCCGAGGAATGCAACGCGCCGGGCATTCTCGAAGGGTCGATGTTCGTGGTATTGCCAAGCAAGGCGGCAGGCGTGCGCAAGCTGCTGCCCGCGGGTAATGAACTGACCGTGCTTGACGTGCATCCGGTGGCGCCGGAGTTGCTGGCGCGCCTGCAACGGTATCTGCCCGAACATGCCGGAGAGCTGATTGGCATCGCTTCGCGCTGGAAGGATTTCCAGCGTATTGCGAGGACCATGCTTGTTGCCGCCGGACTGGACCCGGAGAGCCTGCTGGTGCGCGACGCGACACAAGCCGGCTGGAAGCGGGGACTGGATGCGACAGCCGGCGTGGTTTGCGACTCGGTTACCGCGCGCGAATTGCCGGCGGGCGTTTTCCCGCTGCGCTTTACGCTGCTGGATGAACCAACGCTTGCTGAACTTCGCCGCAGAGAGCAGCGAGTTCTGCCGCCTGCCTGACCGGCCCGCCTCGCCGCCCTGTCTGACTGTTATGACAGTTTCGATTCTGTCATAACCGACCCGATGCGGTGTCAGCAGCCTGCCTAACATCGCGGCTATGAAAAACTTTCTGGTGGTTTCGCTCGCTCTTGTCCTGCTGCCCGTGGCCGCATGGCCGCAGGCGTTGCCCGATAACCCAGCCCCCGCGCCCTTCGATCCAAGGTGGAATCACATCGAGCGACTTTCCGATGGTCAACGGATCGTGGTCCTCACCACGAACGGCGCAAAAGTAAGTTGCCGCTTCGCGGGTGCGACGGATACTTTTCTTTTCTGCGACCAGCCGGGCGTCCTGTCCAGCCAACCCGACTTCCGATTCGACCGCGCCAGCGTTGTCAGCGTTAGAGAAAGCCAGCGGGAGCACAACTGGCACCCGGGCTTGCTTGCAGCCGTGGCCGTCGTGGGCACCGCGGTGGGTATTGCCGCCACGCGGAACCTGGATGACCGCGGAGCCGCGGCCGCCGGCCTTCTCACAGCAGGGTTTGTGGGAGCGATTGGATACGGGACAATTCAAATGCAGAACGAGAATGTGGGCTTTGGCTTCAGTTACTGGCCAGGAGAATTCGGCCGCGGTGCAATTCGGCCGCCTGGACCGCAACTTCGCATGCGGATTCCGATCGGACACCGGCGTTGAGCAGCGGATGAAAGACGACGGCGCAAAACGCGGCGTTATTCTGGTGTTGACCTATGGCCAACATTCTTCCGATCGATGGGGCGCGCGCCACCGGAGCAGCACGACCCGCTCGCAAACGCAAACGGCACTGGCCGAGGATTGTGCTTTGGACAGTGTGCGGCTTGCTTGTGCTGGCAGTGGTGGCTGTGTGCGTGGGAGTGCTGTGGCTGCGCTCGGCGGAAAAAGCCGCGCTGCCGGTGTTGGATGGAGATGTGCAATTTGCTGGGCTTGACTCGAAAGCCTTGACTGCGCTGGTGACGGTGCGGCGTGACGCTCATGGAGTGCCTCACATTGAGGCGGCCAACCAGGACGATCTGTTTGTGGCCCAGGGCTATGTGACGGCGCAGGACCGGCTGTGGCAGATGGATGCGTACCGTCGCAACTCCAACGGCGAGCTGGCGGAGATTATGGGGCCCTCGCTGGTGGAGCACGACAAGGTGCAGCGAGTGCTGCAGTTTCGCAATACTGCGCGGCGCGTTTATGCCAATCTGCCCGCGGCGGATCGGGCACGGCTGGACGACTACGCGCGCGGCGTGAATCTTTTCATCGAGCAACATCGGGATTCGCTTCCAGCGGAGTTCCGGCTGCTGGCCTATCGGCCGCAGCCATGGAGCGGCGTGGACTCAGTGAGCGTGGGACTGATGATGGTGCAGATGCTGGATACGCACTGGCCGACGAAGCTCTCACGGGACCGGATCGCCGCGAAGTTGAACAATGCAAGCCTGGAGGCCGATCTCTATCCGGTAGGTTCGTGGCGCGATCATCCGCCGACAGGGATTTTACTTGACCTGAGCCAGCCGCATGCGGAGCCGGCTCCGTCGAAAGGCGATGACGACGACGATGAGGATGAGCCTTCGACGGCAGGCGCTGCGGGGCTGCCTGCGCAGGTTGACCCGCGGGCGCTGCTGGCTGTGATGGGGCTGCCTGACTGCGCTGGCTGCGTGGCGGGCTCGAACAACTGGGTGATATCCGGCAAGCACACCGCCAGCGGCAAGCCGATGCTCTCGAATGATATGCACCTCGGGCTGGCGGTGCCCAACATCTGGTTCATGGCCGACTTGAGCGCGCCTGGATTTCATGCCGCGGGCGTCACGCTGCCGGGTATGCCGTTTGTGCTTGCCGGACACAACGAACACGTGGCCTGGGGCTTTACCGCGTTGATGAGCGATGTGCAGGACCTTTACATCGAGAAGCTCGATGGTAAGGGCAACTATCAGGATCTCGACACGCAGTGGAAGCCGCTCACTGTGGATCATGAGGTCATCAAGGTGCGCGGCGGGAAAGACGTGCTGGTTGACGTGCAATCGACCGCGCACGGACCGCTGCTGAATCCGATATTGCCCAAGGAGGCGCGGCCGATTGCGCTCAAGTGGACGCTTTACGATACGACGCTGAATTCGATCCCGCTCTACCAGATCGACTGTGCGGCGAACTGGACGGAATTTTCCGCGGCGCTCGGGACGTGGAGTTGGCCGACGCAGAATGTGGTCTACGCCGACGACCAGGGGCACATTGCTTATCACGCTATTGGAAGAATTCCGATTCGGCCTTCGGGGTTGGCGAACAAGCCAATTCAAGTTGAGGGTGGCGACAGTGGGAAGGAGTGGCAGGGCTTCATTCCGTTCGACGCGATGCCGAATGCGGTCGATCCGCCGTCGGGATTTCTGGCCACTGCCAACTCGCGCGTGACAACGGACGCGTCTCCTTATCCGCTCGCTAATGAGTGGATCGATCCGTATCGCGCAGAGCGGATCTACAAGTCATTGGAAAGCCGCGATGGCCTGACGCCGAAGGACATGCTGGCCGTGCAAACGGACGTTTACAGCGAAGTAGATCAGGAGATTGGGCAGCGGCTGGCCTACGCCATCGATCAGACTGCCGACGCCGATACGCGATTGCGGCAGGCCGCCGACTTGATGCGAAGCTGGGATGGCAAGCTGACGACCGACTCTGCCGCTGCATCGATTGTGACCCAGGCGCGCCGCGCGCTGTGGCCGCTGATTCTGGAGCCGAAGCTGGGCAACGACGCAGCAACCTATCGCTGGGAGGAGTCCAACTTTGCCGAGGAAGAAATCGTGATGCACGCCAAGGCGGACTGGCTGCCGCCCGGCTACAAAAACTGGGACGCCCTGCTGACCGCGGCGGTGCGCAAAGGGATGGATGAAGGCAAGGCGCCAGCCAACGTGGTCGATTGGCGCTACGGTAGCTGGCACATTGTCGATCTCGAACATCCGCTGGCGCAGTTTCTGCCGGTGGTAGGACGGATCGCCGGGACCGGGCCGGTGGCACAAAGCGGCGATACCACTACGGTGAAGCAAGTGGGCCGCGACTTTGGGCCGTCGCAACGGTTCACCATGGACTGGAACAATGTAGACGGTTCGACGGAAAACATTGTGCTGGGCGAGAGTGGCGACCCATACAGCCCGTACTTCCGCGACCAGTGGAACGACTGGTACGGGGGAACGACGTTTGCACTTCCCTTTTCGCCTGCAGCGGTGGCAGCGCAGACGCGGCACACGCTGCGGCTGGTGCCATGAAGAAGCAGTGGACAGTGGGCAGTGAACAGGGAGCAGCGGTGCCCCAGGCCTCTTCTTTGAGACCTGGGAATTCGTCCCCTTGGCGAAGCTTTATTGGGCCGGCTGTGATTCTGTTGGCCGCGGCTGTGGCTGTGGCGCCGCAAATGGTTCGGGGCAACTCCTGCGGGCACGACTTCGATTTTCATCTTGTCTCGTGGTTCGACGCGCTGAATGCATGGCGGCATGGATTGCTCTATCCGCACTGGGCGCCGAGTGCAAACTATGGCGCAGGCGAGCCGCGGTTTGTTTTCTACTCGCCGCTGACATGGATGATGGGCGCGGCGCTGGGAGCGGTGCTTCCGTGGACGCTGGTTGCCGTGGCGCTGACGTTTCTGCTACTGGCGGGGACGGGACTCGCGACAAGGGCGCTTGCTCGGCAGGTGCTTGACGAAGGTGCGGCTACGCTGGCCGGATGCGCTGCTCTGTTTTCGGGCTATGCGCTGTTTACTGCGTACGAGCGTTCGGCGTTCGCGGAGCTTGCGGGGGGATTCTGGATTCCGCTGGTGTTGCTGTTTGTTTTGCGCGATCACAATTCATCTGCCTTCAATTCGGCCGGCTCTGCATCAACACGCATCTCGATACGCGCATTCGATGGTTCAATCGCAGGGCTCGCCGTGGCCATCGCGGGTGCATGGCTCTCAAATCCAACGGTCGGTCTGATGGCTTGTTACCTGCTCGCTGCGGTTGCGCTGGTGCTGGTCTTGCTGGAGCGGTCGTGGACGCCGGTGCTGCGCGCCGCTGCTGGGGCAGTGCTGGGGATGGGCCTCGCAGCAATCTATCTCGTCCCCGCAACCTGGGAGCAGCGATGGGTAGATATCCACCAGGTCACCGAAGATCCGGGGCAGACGCTGGAAAACAATTGGCTGTTTGCCGTTCACGCCGATCCTTCCCTGCAGCCGCACGACGAGGTGCTGCACACGGTCTCGATAATCGTAGTCATCATGATCGCGGTAACGCTCGGCGGCCTGCTGGTGTGCTGGCTTCGTGGCCGTTTGCCGGGGCCGCGGCGCTGGTGGATTCCGATTGCGCTGATTCCAGTAGCCGTTCTTCTGCTTCAGTTTTCATTCACACGGCCGCTCTGGAATCTGCTACCCGATCTTCGCTTCCTGCAATTTCCATGGCGCTGGCTCGTGGTTCTGGAGGCGCCGATGGCAATCTTCGTTGCCGCGGCTATTTGGCCGAGCGAATCTACACCGAGGTGGCGGCGCGTTGCAGTCGGATTCGCTTTCGTCGCGATATTTGTGGCGATGACTGCGTATGCGGGGAAGACCTTGTTTCAAAGCTGCGAAGACGTTGACGCCGCGCCGGGCATGTTGAACGTGTATCGTTCCGGCCAGGGCTTTATCGGCACCAACGAGTACGAGCCCATCGGCGCAGATAATTCGCTGCTCGCCACAGACCTGCCACAGGCTTGCCTGGTCAGCGACCCCTCGACGGTGCTGGGCAAAGCGACGGATACGCCGGACTCGCCCCCCGCGTGGGAAGCGACGCAGGGTAGTTGCGAGGCCACATTTGCTTCGGTGGTTCAACTGGTAAGAGCCCGGCCCGAGCATTTTTGGATTGCTGCCGCCACTGCCCACCACGGCTTTATGATTCTGCGCCTGCGCAGCTATCCGGCTTGGCTGGTCAAGGTGAATGGGTTAGCCGTCTCTTCCCTTCCCCCACGCGCCGATGGGCTGATCGCCGTGCATGTGCCGAAGGGGCGAGTGGATCTTACGGTGGATTGGACGACGACGACAGACGCGATCATTGCGCGTTGGTTGAGCGGCCTGAGTTTGCTGGTGCTTACCGGCTTGTGGCTGCGCAACCGGAGGGTGAGCCGCGCTCGGTTAAAATGAGGGAAATGACCGTCGATGTGAAATCGCTATTGAAAGAAGGGGCGGAGTCGACCGACCGAGCCCTGGAAGAACTGCTTCCCTGCAAGAGGACTGTACCCTCGTCGATTCATCAGGCCATGCGCCACTCGGTATTTGCTGGCGGCAAACGGCTCAGGCCGGTGCTGGCCATGCAGGCAGGAGTTACGATTGCCGGCACAATGCCCGAAGGAATTGCCAGGCTGGGCGCGGCTTTGGAAATGCTGCACACCTATTCGCTGATACACGACGACCTGCCGGCTCTGGACAACGACGATCTGCGCCGCGGCAAGCCCACCTGCCACGTGGAGTTCGGAGAAGCAATCGCGATTCTTGCCGGAGACGGGCTCCAGACGCGCGCTTTTGAGGTGCTGGCCGGCCTTGACTCGCCGCCCGCGGCGACGGTGCAGATTATCTCGCTCATTGCCCACGCTGTGGGAACTGTGGACGGCATGATTGGCGGACAGGTGCTGGATCTGGAGAGCGAACACCAAAAGCCCACGGGAAAGCTGGTGGAGGCGATTCACCGCGCCAAGACGGGCGCGCTGATCCGGGTAAGCGTAGTGGCCGGCGGTGTGTATGCCGGAGCCGACCTGAAAGACGTGGCCCGCCTGACCATGTTCGGCCTCAAAGCCGGCCTGGCCTTCCAAATTGTGGATGACGTGCTGGACATGACTGTGGACTCAGCGCAACTGGGCAAGACTGCGGGCAAGGACCAGGCCACGGAAAAGGCCACCTGGCCAGCCGTCTACGGCGTAGAACAGAGTGAACGCGATGCGGCCCTGCTGATTGAAGAGGCCTTTGCCGCGCTGGAGCCCTACGGCAGCCGTGCGGAAGGTTTGAAGGCCGTGGCGCGGTACCTGGTGGAGCGGAAAAACTAGCGAATGCTCTCCGAAGCCGACATCTTAACCGCTCTCCGCGATTGCTTCGATCCCGAGGTAAAGCTGAACCTTGTGGACCTGGGGCTTATTTACGCGGTCGCGACCGGCCCAGACCCTGACTCGACCCCAGCGTGGCCGCGGCAGTGGGTGAAGGTGACCATGACGCTGACCACGCCGCAGTGCCCGGCGAGCGGGCTCATCTTCGAGCAGGTGAACAACCGCCTGGCCGGCATCAAGGACATCAGCAAGGTGGAAGTGGATCTGGTTTGGGAGCCGAAATGGACCGCGCACCGCATCAGCGAGGCTGGGCGACGTCAGTTGGGAATATAGGGCCTGTTCACACGAACCGGCTGGATTCAGGCAAATGCTACTTGTTGAAGACCTTCCCAAGCTTTTCGCGCTGGGCGGCGACTTCTTCGACTGTGCCCTGCACCTGGGTGAGCAGGTACTGAACTTCTCCGATATAGCCGGGGAGAACTCTCCACCAGCTGCTCAACACATCCTTCTGATCGAGAAGCGCGAGGGAGGTTCCCGTGGCAGCAGCCAGGAGTCCGGCACGGCGCCTGCCGCTCAGCAGCAGCGCACCACTAGCCACGAGGGTAGCGGCCGCGGCAATCCGGACAAAATTCACAGAGTCGTCCTTAGGGGCGGAGTTGACCTTCGGGGCACTCAGCTCGTCGTCATAATTGCTTGGCAGTTTTGAAAGCGGCAGGACCACCATGTATTCTCCTTCCGTTCCAGGCCGCGGCCAATCGCGCGGGAGTGAACGGTGTATCAAGTATCGCCCGAAACCTTCGGGTAGAGGAATGTTTCCTGAAGTGCTTGCCAGAATTGGAAAACGGTCCGGACTCTTACGTCGGGCTGTTCCCTCTTCAGTCCAGGTCGAACTCGCGCAATGGTTTGCCCTCGGGAGCGTCTTTGGCCTTGCGCAGGGCCTCGGCAAACTTCTTTTCCATCAGATCGGCCTTGTTCTTTTCCGCATCGACCGACTGGCGGAAGATGGACTCCTTGCGCTCTTCCTGGTCGCGCATGGCCTTGGCCGCCGTCTCCAGATCCTCAAACATACGCTTGCGCGGGGCGGAGGTGTGACTTACCAATAGGCCGGTGGCCGCGTCGATCCTGAGCATCGCCCCGCAATCGGGGCAGGCAACTTCAAAAATCTTTTCTTTCACTTTAGCCATTTCAATCCTGAATTGTATGCGCTTTGCTGACCTTTTTACAGGGTCGTGCCCGGTGGCGCCAGGCTCCCACCGCGGGCCGGCTCCGTTCACCCTCATCGCCCGGCGCAGATTGGCGTCTCAGGGCCCTCACCGAATCGACACATGAAGGTCGAACTCTTCTTCCGCCGGCACCGGCTTTTCCCAGGAGCGGACGTAGTGGAGCAGGAGAACGCCGTTACCGGCGCTTACGGCCTGAAACCTGAATATCTGGAAGATAGGACGGCCCACGCCCGGCTGCGGCGCCTGGGTCTGCGCCTGGCCGATCAGCTTCAATAAGGGCGTCGATTTCGGATGGACGTACCACGTGTATCCGGTGGTGGGATTCGATTTCAGGTGGACTTCCAGAATGTCTCCGGTCTTGAGTTGAACCAGCGCGCCCTTGTCTGCATCGGTAATCACCCTGGACTCGGCACGGGCTGTGTGAGTGCGGCAGGCCAGGGCCAGGAGCGCAACCAGCAGAAGGCGAAAAGCGGAATTGAGCCGCGGGCAAAATCTTTGAGGCGGCATGGCGAGGGTCCTTTCGCGCAGTTGAAAGCGCACCTGCGCTTGCTCGTCCGCGCACCCAAGAAGATAGCTCTGATTGGGCGCCGCTGCAAACGCCGGCAGGTACGGAAGCACATCTGCGATTTCAAGCGGGCGTAAATCAGGCTCGACTTCCATCCCTGTCGACTCTCCCTTGACATGCATCTGCCACGAAGCTAAAGATGAAGGCGCTGGATTTTCGAGACTTATCCCAGACCGCAGGCACGGCAGGCGGAGAACATCCGGCTGGCCGCGCCTAATCCTCTCTACAGGAAGATTCCAATGAAGCGCATTGCACGGCAACCTCTGCTGGCCCTGATTGCAGTCACGATTTTGTGTTCTTTCATTCTTTCTGCAGCAACTTGCTTCGCCGGGAGCGATCCTGCCCAAGCGGGCGCCGCCAACGCCGACACCTGGACGCCGCTCAAGATGGACCGGCTTGACCCCTCGATCGACAAGATGATTCAGCCCGACGCGAAGCTTGAACGGATTGTCACCGGATTTACCTGGATAGAAGGCCCGGTGTGGGCTGGGGGCCGGCTCTTCTTTGCGGAGATCCCGAGCAACAGCATTCGCACCTGGACGCCGGGCAAAGGCGTGAGCATATTTCTGCAGCCGAGTGGCTACAAGGGAACGGCTCCCTACGGCGGTCCGGAGTCGGGGTCCAATGGAATGACGCTCGACGTGCGCGGACGGCTGACCGTCGCCGGACACGCGCAGCGCGATGTCTACCGATTCGAATCGCTTGATCCCAATGGACCGATCACGATTCTCGCCGACACCTACAAGGGCAAACAGCTCAACAGCCCGAACGATTTGGTTTACAAGTCGGATGGCTCGCTGTATTTCACCGATCCGCCTTATGGGCTGCGCACACAGCAGGACAACGATCCAGAAAAGCAACTCGACGTGAACGGTGTCTATTGCATTCCTCATGCGCTGGAAAAGAAGGCGGGCACACCGCCGGCGCGCGCTGAACTGCAACTGCTGGTGAGCGACCTGACGCGGCCCAACGGAATTGCCTTCTCGCCGGATGAGAAGTATCTCTATGTGAATAACTCGCAACCGAAAAAGATTTGGATGCGCTACACCGTAAAGCCGGATGGAACGCTGACAGATGCGAAGCTGCTCTACGACGACACCGCGGATACTCGGCCCGGCAATCCAGATGGCATGAAGGTGGATGTGGAGGGGAATATCTACAGCGCGGGCCCCGGCGGCGTGTGGATTTTTTCGCCTGAGGGCAAGGCGCTGGGAACGATCCTGATGCCGGGGCGCGTCGCGAATGTGACCTGGGCCGGAGCAGATCACAAGATGCTTTACATCACCGGGAGCGAAGGAATCTTCCGCGTGCATTTGAAGATTGCAGGCGAGCCGCTGACGATGGGCAAGTAGCGGAGTTAGCGGGGCCAACGCGAGTTACCAGAGTTAGGGAACCTCTGAATAAGTCGATGTTTTGAAAGGGCACGCCTTTAGCCGTGCCGCAAATCGAGCAAAATGACCGTGGGGCTTTAGCCCCGGAGGGACAGATCGATCCTGCATGGAACTGAGCAGAGGGTTCTTTGCGGAGTTAGAAGTGTGGCCGCAGTCCCTACTAACTCCGCCAACTCCGCTGCTTCTAAGAACTTATCCGTAAATTGAGATAGGAATGTAGCGCCGTGTATGA
>PKXI01000259.1 GCA_003133425.1 Acidobacteriaceae bacterium | reverse complement strand
TTCCAAATGCGATTGCCCTGGGTCTGAAGCGGACCCCGAAGGGCCCGCTTGAACCTGGCGTTCTGGTTAGAGCCGGAAGAAGACTCCGATCATCGGCTGCGAATTATGCGTGAAGGCATTCGTAGAGCTGAAGGCGTTCGCCATGTCCGAGGCCTTGTACAAGTTTCCGCGGTACTGAAACCGCAGTCCCAAATGCGGAAGCATGGTCCAGTCCATTCCGGCCCCGTAGACAAAAACGCCTTTAGTGGACGTAGTAGTGGAAGCCGCTGTGGTGGTCTGTTGACAGAGCGGGTTGAGCAGGCCGCAACTGGTGGTTGTGACCGTACCCCCGGTGGGCACATTCAACAACAACCCGCCGCCAGCCAGCGCGAAGGGCTTTAGATTCGCCACCTTCAGCGAAATTATCCAATCACCAGTCACCTGATGCGCGTTGGCGGAGATGGACGCGGTACTGACGTTGCATGAAGTGCCTGCGCCTGGGCAGACCGAGGCCACGCTGGAATATCCCTGGTTGTCGCGGTTGTATGCATAAGTGCCTTCATAGCCGACCAGCGGATTCCTGATGTGACGCACTTCGAGCAGGCCGCCGGCCGAATTGGCTGGACTTTGCCGCGTATTATTGCCGGAAGTTGATTGACCGAATGCCCCATAAAGGCTCAACGCCACATCTGTCTGGGCGCTGGCTGCATAAGAGAATAAAACCAGACTGGCTAATGCGAACGTAACTTTTTTCCACATTGCTTTCATCATGGTCTCCTTACCCATTCAGAACTTCCGAGGGGGTTCAAACAGCGAGGGCCTCCTCACACCGGTTAGACGGCGGCGGCCGACAGTGTAAACAGGCGCAACTGCAAAAAGACACAAGCGCCCTTGCACAGGCAAGGGCGCTCGTGATGAGGCGAGGTCTAATGTACGGCTACTACTGAACCGGCCTTGCCGCTTCAGATGTCGCAGCGACGCCGGGAACAACCGTCGTCTTGCCCTCTGGTTTGCGGATGTCAATGCCGCCCTTGAAGAACGCGCCATCTTCGATGCTGATGCGCGCAGCGGCCACATCGCCGCTCAGCGAACCTTCCGCTCGAATGTCCACGCGATCTGTAGCCGACATATTGCCTCGAACCTTGCCGAGCACCACGATCTCGCGCGCGGTGATGCTGGCCGACACCTGGCCGTTGCGACCCACGGTCACGCGGTTTCCGGGCAGGTTGATGCTGCCCTCGACCTTACCGTCGATATACAACGACTCTGAGCCGTTGATTTCGCCCTTGATGAACAGACCCTTGCCAATAGTCGCCTGTTCGCCTGAAGCGGGGGCGGAGGCGGGGGCGCGGCCCGGGGCGGTCTCAAACGTCGGAGCAGGTGTTGCGGGGCGGGAAGGCTCCGGTGTGGGATTGGGGTTGTTTGATCCGGTCTGAGTGGGTTTCCACATTGCGCTCAAGGTATTTCCTTTTCTGTCCTGAAAGGACGTGGGGATTCCAAGGCGGGGCCATTGCCATATGCCCCAAAAAATTAAGCCTTCTAAACTGCCGGCAATCTTTCTCCAGGCCACAAATAGGACGTTAGCCTCTTGTGGTCCGCTCAAAACGCCTGTTGCCGCTATTCTATGACTCTCAGCGCCAAATGCCCAGTTTCCATCTTGGCAACCCCTCACGGAAGTTGTATTCGACGGAGAATTCGAGCGTGAGGCGCTCCTTTTCGGCCAGATCTCCAGGCGACGGCTAGAATGGCTCTTGAGCGGTTTCAAGATGACGCAGATGCACGTTCCAGTACCCTTAGGCCGCAAGGAGACGCCGGAATGACCCGCAAAGCAAAGACCGCAATCCTATGTTTGGCAACGATCCTTGCAGCCGTCCTTGGTGCACAGGCCCAGGGGGGCCCACCGGCCCTGACCTTTGACCTGGTGATTGCCCACGGACGCATTGTGGATGGAACTGGCTCCCCCTGGTACTCCGGCGATGTAGGCATTCGCGGCGGCCGGATCGCCGCCATCGGCAATCTTGACAATTCGCCTCGCAAGCGAACCATCGACGCCCAGGGAAAAGTAGTCGCGCCAGGCTTCATCGACATGCTCGGCCAATCGGAGTTAACCATCCTGGTCGATCCGCGCCTGCCCTCAAAGATCTATCAGGGCATCACTACGGAGATCACCGGCGAGGGCAATTCGGCCGCTCCGCTTAACGACACAATGCTCGCCGCCGACCGCGCCGGGTATGAGCACTACCACCTGGCGCCCAACTGGAAGAACTTTCGCCAGTATTTTGCCCGCGTTGAGAAACAGGGCATGGGCATCAACCTCGCCAGCTATGTCGGCGCAACCTCGGTCCGGCGCATGGTGCTGGGCGATGCGGACGTTCAGCCCACAGCCGCGCAATTGGAACAGATGAAGGTTCTGGTCCGGGACGCGATGCGCGATGGGGCGGTTGGCCTCTCCACCGCGCTGCAATACGCGCCCGCGCCCTATGCCAAAACCCCGGAGCTGATTGCGCTCGCCAGCGTGGCAGCACAATTCGGCGGCATCTATGCTACGCACATGCGCAGCGAGGGCGATCAGGTTTTGGAATCCATTGATGAAGCGGCGCGCATTGGCCGCGAAGCGCACATCCCCGTCGAAATCTGGCACCTGAAGGCAGCCGGCAAGACGAACTGGGGCAAGATGCCGCAGCTTGTCGCGCGCCTCGACCAGGCGCGCGCCTCAGGCGTGGACATCAGCGCCAACACCTATGCCTACACCGCCTGGTTCAACACCTTTTCCGCATTCGTGCCACCTTGGGCACACGACGGTGGCGACGCCAAGCTGGTCGAACGCCTGAAAGATCCCGCCGTCCGCGCTCGCATCCGAAAAGACATGCTCACCGCCGGTAAAGACTCCGCCGGAGAAGTGTGGGATAACGAGTGGCAGGAGGTGCCAGGCCCTGAAGGCATCCAAATTGCCGTCGTGCAAAATCCCGAATTGCTTCCGTTGCAGGGCAAACGCCTCTCCGACGTGGCCGCACTTTGGAAGGAAGACCCGATCGACGCCCTCTGCGACCTCCTGATCAAGGACAAGGCATTCACCAGCGTGGCAGTCTTTGGCATGAGCGAGCCCGATGTGCTGTTGGCTCTCAAGCAGCCCTGGGTCTCTATCGACAACGACTCGTCAGGCACTTCGCCCGACGGCCTGCTCGGTCAGGAACATCCCCACCCGCGCGCCTACGGCACGTTTCCTCGCATCCTGCGCAAATACGTCCGCGAGGAGAACCAGCTCTCTCTGCCCGATGCCATCCGTAAGTTTTCAGCCTTGCCGGCCCAGCGCTTGCGCCTCACTGACCGGGGCGTGCTTAAGCAGAATATGTGGGCCGATGTGGTGGTTTTCGACCCGGAAAAAATCACCGACCGCGCGACGTTTGAAAACCCGAACCAGTTCTCCGAGGGCATGGAGTACGTGCTGGTGAATGGCGTTCCCGTGATTGACGAAGGGAAAATGACCGGCGCTCTGCCCGGCAAAGTGTTGCGCGGCCCGGGATATGTTCCTTAGCCGCGATGCAACCAACTGTGTGGAATAGCCTACTCTTGACCTATGACCGATCGTGAACTGGTGGCGCGGATTGCCCGCTCTGCCGGCGGCAAGGCCGGATACAAGCAACTGGTCCGCGAGCTTGGATTAGCGGGCGGACGGGAGCGGCGTCTGCTGTTGGAGCAATTGGCCCGTCTGACCGTGCGCGGCACGCTGGCCAAGCTGGACCGGGAGCACTGGAGCATTCCCCGGCCCCTGAGCTCCCGGGAGAACCTGTCTGCCGGCCGGCTGGATCTGCATCGAGACGGCTTCGGATTTGTCCGCCCCAATGCCCGCCAGGCCACCGGTCAAGAAGATATCTTCATTCCCCCAAACGAGATCAATGGCGCCATGCAGAGCGACCAGGTGCTGGTTGAAGTGGAGCCGCCGAAGGCTGATGGCCGCCGCCAAGGCCGGATCGTCCGCGTGCTCGAGAGACGCAACCCCACTGTCGTTGGCATATTTCACTACGCCCGGTCAGATCGGGCAATGGGCCACAACGTCGTCCCTTTTGACGAGCGCATGACCCAGCCCATCCTCATCCCCCCCGGCCAGGAAATACCCGCCGCCAGCGAGGCTGCGACGCCGCATCGCGTTCTTGGCAGCGAGGCAACCGCTACTCCAAAGCCTAAGAGCCCGGAGGGCCTCGAAGGGCTCGTGGTCGATGTCGAAATCACCAGTTGGCCCACGCCCACACGTCCGCCAGTGGGCCGTGTCATCGAGGTGCTGGGCTCGCCCGACGACTTCGGCGTCGATGTCGAAATGATGATTCGCAAGCACCAGTTGCCGCGAGTCTTCCCTGAAAACGTGCTGGCCGAAGCCCGCCGTGTGGCCCATCTCGACGAGTCCGAAGCCAACAGCCGCCACGATTTTCGCGTGCTTCCTATCGTCACCATCGACGGCGAAACAGCCCGCGACTTTGACGATGCCGTCCTCGTCAACCAGCGCGCAGAAGGCGGCTATGAGTTGCAGGTACATATTGCAGACGTGGCCGAATATGTGCGTGCGGGAACAGATCTCGATCTCGAAGCGCGCCTGCGCGGCACGAGCGTCTACTTTCCCGATCGCGCCATTCCAATGCTCCCGCAGGAGCTCTCGACCAACATCTGCAGCCTGCGACCCGGCGAAGACCGCCTGGTGCTGAGCTGCATCATGCAGCTCGACCCAACTGGCCGCATCGAAAGTTACGAGATTGTCGAAGGCGTTATCCGCTCTGCTGCGCGCATGACTTATACCGAAGTTCACGCCATCCTTGAAGGCGATGCCGAAGTTCGCGAGCGCTATTCTGCGCTTGTTCCAGGCTTCGAACTCATGCGCCATCTTGCCGGGCTCATGAACAAGCGCCGAGAGGAGCGAGGCAGCATCGACTTCGATTTGCCCGAGCCGATCATCGAGTTCGACGAGCAGGGCCAGATGCGCGGCGTCACCAAGTCTGAACGCACATGGGCCAACCGCCTCATCGAGGAATTCATGCTGGCCGCCAATGAGTGCGTCGCCACCTGGCTTGAAGACCTCGGAGTTCCCTCGATCTATCGCATCCACGAAAAACCCGAGCCCCGCCGCGTGGTCCAATTTGAAGAGTTGGCCGCCAGCTTCGGCTACTCGCTCGGCCTCGGCGCTCTACCCGTCAAGCGAATTCAGACCCGCGGTGAACGGCGCGATGCCCACGGACGCGGCCGCAATCCGCGCCAGCATGAGGTTCCCGAAGACATTCCCGTTACGCCGCGCATGTATCAGAAGTTGGCCGCGCGCATCGAAGGCAAACCCGAGGAGCGGATTCTCAGCTATCTCATGCTGCGATCGCTACGCCAGGCTCGCTATTCGGAGATTAACGAAGGTCATTTTGCGCTTGCCGCTCCCACCTATACCCACTTCACTTCGCCCATCCGCCGCTACCCCGATCTGATCGTGCACCGCATTGCGAAAACGCTGCTCCGCGACGGCGTGGTTGGCGAGGGAAGAATTGAGGAGGGCCGCCACAGCTCTCCATGGACTCATCCCAACGAAGGGCTTGCTGTCAGCCGGATACCGCACATTCGCAAGCCACAGGCCGTATTCACCGGCGAGCCTCCCATCCCGGAAGCGGAGTTGGCGCAGATTGCCGAGGAGACCAGCCAGACCGAACGCCGCGCCGCCGAGGCCGAACGCGAATTGGTGGAGTGGAAGAAGGTCCGCTTCATGCAGGACCGCGTCGGCGAGGAGTTTGCCGCGCTGGTGCTGAACCCCGCCAAATTCGGCCTGTTCGTCGAGCTGACCGACATGTTCGTCGAAGGCCTGGTCGCCATCGACTCGCTGCGCGACGACCGCTACACCTGGCGCGAGAACACACACGAGGTCATCGGCGAGCGCACCGGCCGCCGCTTCCGCGCCGGTGACCGCGTCCAGGTGATTCTCGACCGCATCCTGGCCCAGGAACGCAGGCTTCAGTTTTCCATCGTCGAGGAGGGCATTCCCCTCACTGGCAAGCAGGCCCCGAGGCCTACTCTAAAAGGAAAGAAGAGCAGGCGCAGAGATGCTCCAGCGGGGGCGCCGAAGATCCGGAAGAAATTTGGCAAGAAAGGCAAGCGGCGCTGAGGCCCCAGACCGCAGCACCACGAGCAGTGAATTGAGGCCGGACTAGCTTCCTGCCTGTTTCTCTGCAAAGTCGCCGATCACCGGGATCTTGAAGCGCTTGCCATTGAACGCGTTGATCATCGTTATCAGCCACAAGATGAAGAATCCGATTCCTACCACTGGGAACAGGATCACATCGATGAAATTGACGAACGGAATCATTCCTACGATCACAAGAACAACCCAGATGGCGATCCATGCAATGCCCAGGAAGATTGATTGCCAGGCATGGAAGCGGACAGCCGAGCTCTGGTTGTAAGGCGGGACCACCAGAAAGATGATCGCCGGAATGAAGGTGAGGTAGGCAAGGCCGGAGGCGGCATTGTCGCTAAGGCCGGTTTGGACGGTTTCTTCGGGCATGCTAGCTCCTTTGATTTTGAAAATTTGATCCGAGGGCCGAGTGCTTCACGCTCAAGCCCGGGTGAGGAAATGGGGAGTCTGCCGGCCACGGACCTGGAAACGAGCATGAGCCTGAATCAGCCTATGAAAGCCGATGCGTACTGCTTTGTCAAGCAAATATCTGGTGAGGGGCCTGAGGGGATGAGCATTCCTCACCCCACCGCGCCACCGATGGCAGCACTCTAGCCTCCGGCCTGCTTAGCGGCGAGGTCGCCGATAATTGGGACCTTGAAGCGCTGCCCATTCAGTGCCTTCAGAACACAAACCAGCCAAAGCACGAACCACAAAAGCCAGATCAGCCGGCTGACGGCCAACAGGAAAAATGCCCCGAAAAACATGAAGAATACCATCAGAAAGCTCAAAGCGATGCTGACGATAACGGCGGCGACGTTCAAGAAGATTGACTGCCATGCGTGGAAGCGCACGTAGGGACTCGCGTTATAGGGCGGAAGAACCAGGAACACTATTGCCGGGACGAAGGTGATGTAAGCGATAGCGCCGGCTGCATTGTCAGTGAGACCAGACGGGGTCGGTTCGGACATGATTGTTCCTTTCGAGGTTGAAGCTCTCCGCTCCACGCTTGGACGATGCGATGTGGCAGCGCACATCCAGGCTGCGGAGTGCGGTAGAGTGGCGATCTGAATGCCACCAGAGGAATCGTTGGAGATCAGGCCTGTCAAGCACTTTCTTTCGACAGGTGAGCCTGCGCGGGCCTTGCTGCTGCTTTCTCGACGCCGGCGTAGATGGCGCCGTCGCTGGAACTCGCATCCTGGCCCGGAAAGGCGCCAGCCCCGGGACTGCGCATCGCCCCCATCCAATACAATGAGAGATGGAGTCAAGGAGTTGAATCAGCTATGGCGCACACAGTTTTTTGCGTTCGAAACAAAAAAGAGATGGAGGGACTGGATGAACCGCCCTTCGACTCGGAGTTCGGTCAAAAGATCTACAAAAACGTCTCCAAGGCGGCATGGGCCGAGTGGGTTGACCGGCAGAAGATGCTGCTGAACGAGTACCGGCTGCAGCCCTGGACCCCACAGGCGCAACAGTTCCTGGTCGAACAGATGGAAGAATTTTTCTTCGGCACCGGATCGGCCTTGCCCTCGGAGTTCGTTCCTCCCGCGCACTGATCGAAAAATGCCAGCCGGCCTTCGCGCGGTTGATGGGATTCAAGGATCAAGCGCACATGGCCGCGCTGGTGTAAACTGATCAAGACCCTGAAGCCGGCTCACCCGAGCCGGCTCGATTGTGTCGGGACGTGGCTCAGCCTGGTAGAGCACTCGCTTGGGGTGCGAGGGGTCGGCAGTTCAAATCTGCCCGTCCCGACCATTTAAATTAGAAAACTCGCGTGTCTCGCAATAGCCAAGGAATGTCGTAATCACGGCGACTTCCGCTGACTACCAGACTCGCGCGGGAGTCCGCTCAGACCATGAGCATTGCGTCTAATCATCGTCGGGCGCCCCTGAGGGCTTCTGGTTGAGGAAGAATGTGACCGTGTGGTTGGTTTTAGCCGGAACCATCGGCTCACTGCGATTGGTCAGATGCAGATATCCGAAGCACCGAATCATCGATGCATCATGCAACAAGATGGCTGGAATCTTCTCGCTAAGACGGGAAGAGAGAACCGGATAGGGCTGAGAATGTGGCCAGCCGGGTGCGGCGGCGTGGCGTCTGCGGCGCCTTGGCGGTCAGCAGTCCGGCAATTTCACGCAATTCAGCTCGGGCATGGCCAATGGCCGCGGCGACCGCATCCATTTGCTTGCCGGCTGCTTCTTTTGTCAGCGGCAGGCTGGGCTCCGGATCGCGGCGACGGTGCACCTGTTCGAGTGTCTGGCGCGCGCCGGCAAGGGTGTATCCCTCACCATGAACCAGGCGCTTGATCTCCAGCACCAGTTCCACATCGCGGCGGCGGTAGAGCCGTTGTCCTGTGCCGCTTTTGTTGGGTTTTAGCTGCGGAAACTGCGACTCCCAAAAACGGAGCACGTAAGTTTCCACTTCGCAAATACGTGCAACGTCCCCAATCTTGAAATACAGACGGTCGGGGATTAAGGGCGATTCGAAGGCGCGCTTCCGGGATAGTTGCGTAGCCATAGTTACCGAGAGCAGGCGACCGCGACCACGGTTAGAGCCTCGCTCTACACGAAGTATAGGTCACGGTCTGCACTATTTGTGGGGCAAATGCGGATGCTGCACCATAATGGTGAGCAAAAGTCAGGCGAAACTCACCCCTGGACCCCAACCAGTGACACTCACCGCTGTTCCGAGCGGCTGATAGAGGTGCGCGCACCAGAGTGTTGCGGCGCGGCGCGGAGGTACTGGACCGGCCAACTTGCCTGCTCAGAGAGCGCGGCCGCTGCGTGCACCGGCCAGTAGGGATCGCGCAAAAGTTCCCGCGCGAGGAACACCAGGTCGGCTTCGCCCTCGGCAATTATGGCGTTAGCCTGGCTGGGGTCGGTGATCAGGCCTACCGCCCCGGTAGCAATCCCAGCCTCGCGCCGGATTCTGGCAGCAAACTCCACTTGAAAGCCGGGGCCTACGGGAATTTTCGCGTTGGGAACCTGGCCGCCCGAGGAAACATCTACCAGGTCGACACCATGTTCACGGAAGAGCCGGGCGAGCGAAACCGACTCGTCCGGATTCCATCCACCCTCTGCCCAATCAGTGGCGGAGATGCGGACAAACAGCGGCAGATGCGCCGGCCACTCGCCGCGAACCGCGTCCACCACTTGCAGCGCCAAGCGGGTGCGGTTCTCAAAGCTGCCACCATATTCATCCGTGCGCTGGTTGGCCAGTGGAGAGAGAAACTGGTGCAGCAGATATCCGTGGGCGGCATGAATCTCGACCAGGTCGAATCCGGCCTTCAGTGCCCTGCGCGCGGCCTGCCGAAACCCCTCAACAACCGCGTCGATACCGGCCTGGTCCAGCGCCTTCGGCACGGCATAGGTCTCAGAGAAGGCTAGTGCGCTCGGCGCCACCGGCTCCCATCCGCCCTCGTTGGGTCCGAGCAGACGCTCCCCCGTGAAAGGTGCGCTCATGCTACCCTTGCGGCCGGCGTGGGCCAGTTGAATGCCGGCGCGAGCGCCCTGTGAGTGGATGAAGCGCGCGATTCGCTCCAGTGCGGAAATATGCGCATCCTTCCAAATGCCCAGGTCGGCAATCGAAATGCGGCCTTCAGGCACAACGGCGGAGGCCTCAAGCATGACCATGCCCACGCCTCCCTGCGCGCGGCTGCCAAGATGGACCAGGTGCCAGTCGTTGGCAAATCCATCCTCTGAAGAGTATTGGCACATTGGCGAGACGGCGATGCGGTTGGCAAAGGACACGGAGCGGAGCTGCAAGGGAGAAAAAAGCGGATGACTCATAAAGGATTGGATGGCTGCGGACGGGAAGAGATGCAATTCACAGGGCTGGATCCTGGCGCCTGCTGAGAAATCGAGTTTTCCCGCAGCCTGTTAAGGCGCTCCGCGTAGAATCGCAGCAGGTTTCGCGGATCGCATCCGAATCTATGTCCCGCAACTTCTATATCCTGGCCGCTTCGCTGCTGCTCTTCGCGCTGGTTTCGGCGGGGATGTCGCTGGTGCCTTCGAGCTTTCAGCCGGGCTTGCCGGCCAACGCCTCCCTGTGGCGCACGGTGGCCATGTTTCTGTTGCTTTTTGGCCTGCTTGCGGCATTCATCGGCGTAATGAGCCACCTTTTCGAGCAGGTGGACCGGCGCAGCGAAGAGGCCCGGCAGGCGGCACGACGCAAACGGAAGGGCGACCGGAATCCGTAAAGGCCCGTGAGCCACTAAAATGAATCTGGGACACTTTCCCGCACAGGATCGGGCAGACGCCGATGTATGAAGTCACCGTGGAGGCAGGTTTCTCCTCCGGACACTACCTCCGTAATTACAAGGGCAAGTGCGAGAACCCGCACGGGCACAACTACAAGGTCCGCGTCACCCTGGCGGGGACCGAACTCGACGAGGCTGGCCTGCTGCTGGACTTCAAGCTGCTGAAGCAGGTGCTGCGCCCGGTCATCGACCGCATCGACCACATGATGCTCAACGATCTGGAGCCCTTCACGGTGCTCAACCCCTCGGCCGAAAATATCGCCAAATATTTTTACGACCAGACAAGCGAGCAACTCAACGGAATGACCGCGGGCCGGGTGCGCATCAAGGACTGCACCATCTGGGAGACTGACACCACAACTGCTACTTATTTCGAGTAGCCGCCCTCTCCCGTTGTGGCCAAGCCCGCCTGGAATCAGTTCATCTGGCCGGACTTGGACTGAAGATACTTGTCGAAGGGAATCTCGAAGTAGAACAGCTCTTTGCCTTCCGCGCTGCGCAGGGCGTGCAGATGAAGCTTGGCGCCCCGCAGTGGGTGGCTCAGGTCCGACACGTCGTAAAACAGGAATCCCGCCCGCGTGGTGCGCGCCTCCACCACCAGCGCACCGTACTCGAAGTTGTCGAAGTCCTGCTCGATATCCTTGTTGCTCGCCTTGGGCTTCAGTTTGATTTTGGGTAACGGGCCGGGCAGCGGGACACTCTTCCCCTCGCGCTCCTTGCGCGTCATCAGCCGCTCCACATCCTCCGGCTCGGCTGCCTGGATCCTGTCACCAGCGGCAGTGAGGAAGAGAATCCGCGCGTCGCGCAGGGAGATGGGCTTGTCGCCCTGGTTGGTCACGATCAGCCGCACAGGCATCACGCCGTGGCTGAGATAATCAACCCGGAAGATGGACTCTTTTTCCTTCGTGTCGTAGGGTTCGGCGGCGATGGCCACCTTTTCGTCGGCATGCACCTCGACTGCGGCAAAGGTCGTGGCAGGCTGCACGGGAGGCGGCGTGTGGTCGCTAGCCACTGCCGGCAGAGTCAGCCAAAAAAGATAGAGCGGAATTGCCCGCAAGACCCTCATCGTGCTCGACTGTATCATTCTAGGTTGGACTGCTGAAAGGCGCGTCCGTCACGCATGATCCTGTTTTTCTACAACCTCGCCCTGCTTGCGGCCCTGGTAGCCGGCGCTCCCTGGTGGTTGTGGAAGATGGCCACAACGCATAAGTACCGCGTGGGTCTGGCAGAACGGCTGGGGCGGGTTCGGGCTTTGAAGCGCGAGCCTGGCCGGCCTGTTATCTGGCTCCACGCCGTTTCCGTGGGTGAGGTGCTGGCGGTCAGCCGGCTGGTTGGCGAGCTTGACCGCGCCCTTCCCGAGTTTCATCTGCTGATTTCAACCACCACCCGCACCGGGCAGGAGTTGGCGCGGCAGCGATTTGGTGCAGAGCGCGTCTTCTACTGCCCGCTCGATCTGCCCTGGGCAGTGCGCGCGTATCTGAATGCACTTCAGCCTCGGATGCTGGTGCTGGCGGAGACGGAATTCTGGCCCAACATGCTCAGTGGCTGCTTTCGCCGGTCCATCCCGGTCGCTGTGGTCAATGCGCGCATCTCCGACCGCTCCTGGCCGCGCTACCGGCGTCTGAAGGGACTGTGGCGTCCCTTTCTCTGCCGGATTTCTCGGGTGCTCGCGCAGAGCGAAACCGACGCGGAGCGGCTCAGAGCGATCGGTTGCCTGCCAGAGCGCGTCTCGGTCGCTGGCAACCTCAAGTTCGATGTCCGTGCCGCTCTGGAGGCGGACGCTACGCGGCAGCTCAAGGTTCTTGCAGACGGTCTGCGCATCGTCGTTGCCGGCAGCACGCTTGAAGGGGAAGAAGCTGCCCTCCTCGAAGCTTGGCCGCGCCTTCTCGCCGCCGACACGCAGCTTGCCATGGTCCTGGCACCGCGCCACCCTGAACGATTCGCCGCCGTCGCCGCACTGCTGGAACAATCTGGAATTCCCTGGGTGCGACGCTCAGACTGGCGCGCGCAGGTGGAGAGCTCAATCGAGGCGATTCGTCCGGGACAGATTGTGCTGCTCGACACCATCGGCGAATTGGCGTCGGTCTACTTGCTGGCTGCGGTCGCGTTTGTCGGTGGCAGCGTGGTTGCAGCAGGCGGACACAATCCGCTGGAGCCGGCGCAGTTTGGCGTCCCTATCGTGATGGGGCCTAACTACGTAAACTTCCGCGCCATCACGGAGGACCTACGCGCGCACGATGCCCTCAGCATCACAAAAAAAGAAAACCTCGCCGCGACGCTGATCGAACTGTTACACGACTCCGGCCGGGCTGTGGCAATGGGTAGCCGCGCCCGGCAAGTCTTCGACCAGCAGGCCGGAGCCACAGATCGCTGCGTGGCTGCTATACAGAAGCTGCTTTTCCCGACCGCTGACCAGGAGCGTTCGCAATGAGGCAGCCTTCTTCAGCACGCAGCCTGCTCCTGCCACTTGTGCCTCTCTACCGATTCGCACTCGCGCTCCGCGAACTACTCCTTGGCAGCAAGCTCGAGCCGGTGCGCCGCCTGCGCTTTCCCGTTGTGAGCATCGGCAGCCTTTCTGCGGGTGGCTCGGGCAAGACTCCGCTCACCATCGCGCTTGCCCAGGCGCTCACCCGCCGCGGACTGAACGTGGACGTTCTCTCTCGTGGGTACGGCCGCCAGAGTCAGACTGCGATTCGCGTCAACCCCAATGGCGCATCCGAAGAATTCGGCGACGAGCCTCTGCTCATCGCGGCGGAATCAGGCGTACCGGTCTATGTGGCCGCGCAACGCTACGATGCTGGCCTGTTGGCCGAGCGCAGCTCCGCGGATTCATCTTCTGGTGTGCATCTTCTGGATGATGGATTCCAGCACCGGCAACTCCATCGCGATGTGGACATTCTCCTGCTAGATGGCCGGGATTGGCACGATCACTTGCTGCCGGCGGGAAACCTGCGCGAGCCGATCAAGGCACTGCGCCGCGCTACCATCCTCGTAATTCCCGCCAGCGACCTGGATCTGGAGGCGAAGCTGAAAGCCTCAGGCTGGCAAGGCCCCATCTGGCGCGTGCATCGTCGCATGGAGGTTCCACACATCGCCGGTCCTGTTGTCGCCTTTTGTGGCATCGCGAGGAGCGAACAGTTTTTTGCGGGACTCGAGGCGGCGGGCCTGCATCTTGCCTCGCGCATCGCATTCGCTGACCACCACCACTACAAGGCCCACGATCTCGATTGCATTCAAGATGCGGTGCGCAGCATTAGCGCCACAGCGATCGTGACTACTGAAAAAGACCGTGTGCGCCTGGGCAAGCTGGGCGAATCTCTTTCGCTCAAAACCGCTCGCCTGCGGATTGAAATCGAAAATGAATCCGCTGCCGTAAGCTGGCTCGAAGATAGGCTGGCTAACTCGTCGATACGCAACTCATAACATCGCTGGCTGGCCAACTGCTCCGCTATTACTTCGCCGCACCTGGCGGCAACTTACACTTTCAGGAAAATCTTGTTGCGATAAAGTATCCATACCGGAATAAAGCAGATAGCCATAAACGAGAACGAGTAGCTGAACGCGGCCCACCCCGGATTTGGAATCTGACCACAGATATGAATGCGTGCCCATCCAAGTGCGTTCATCTCGCGTCCGTCTGACGGAAAGCGAAAGAGTTCCACAATGCCAGGAAGCAGTTCACTGACCATGTAGGCGGCGATGGCATTTGAACCGAAGACAAGCCAGGGCCAGACGACTCCTTGTGTCCAACCTTTTTCTTTCCCCCAGCCTTTTATCTCGACTGCCCAGAACGCCAGCGCAAACACCGTGAGCGACCACCCTGCCGCAGCCAGCACAAACGAACTGGTCCACATCTTCTTGTTGAGTGGAAACCAAATCGACCAGAAATAGCCTGAGGCCAGACAAACGGCGGCGCCGACAGCAAGACCAATCGCCTTGGTCTTCACGTCACGCTGCGAGCGAAGCCACAACCCGGTAAGGACACCCAACAGCGTCGTACCCAGTGCGGGAATGTCGCTCAGCAACCCTTCAGGATCGCGCAGGCTGTGCGTCGTATAGTCCTCGTACAGGTGGCCGGGCATCAATTGCCGGTCAAGCCACGCGACGATGTTCTGGTCCGTGTCGAGGAACGCTACGTCGCGCCCAGGCATTCCCGCTCCCGGCACCGGAACCCAGCGCACCAGCACCCAATAGCCGACCAGTACCAACGCCAACGCCGCAACCTTGGTCCACACACGCTTATCCCACAGGTAGAAGAGTCCGACCACGAGGTAGCAGACGGCGATCCGCTGCAGCACGCCATAGAACCGCATGTGATCGAGGTGGAAGTATGGAAAGCTGTTGACCACAATCCCCAGCAGATACAGAATGCAGGCCCGCTTTGCCGTGTGCCACGCCAACTGGGCTCGCGTGGCTCCCTTGGCCAGCCTCGCCTCATAGGCAAACACAATGGATGCGCCCACCACAAACAGGAAAGTGGGGAATACCAGGTCGGTGGCGGTCAACCCGTTCCACTCGGCGTGGTGCATCTGGGCCCAGGCTGAGCGGCCTCCGTTGTTATTCACCATGATCATGAACGCGATGGTGACGCCGCGCAGAATGTCGAGCGACAGCATCCGTTTGACGGGGGCGGGAGCAGGTGCCGGGTTGGTCATGACGACAGGGACTCCTGTGAACCTGATGCGTTGATTGCACCTACCCTACGCTGCCAGGGCCACACTCGCCAAGTGCCTGGTACGAGGGAACAGAGGATTGTACTTAGGACCAGGGCAGACAAGCGGAAACAGGCTCATACGCAGCAAGCCCGGACCGCAAGGATCCGGGTTTGCGGATTCGCTCGGCTAACAACTCCGAGGGCACTTTTGTTTCTGCCTAGTGCACCGTCAGCTGAACTGTCGCCGTGTGCGAGTTCCCTCCGCCTGTGCCTTTGACGACGATGTTAAAGGTGCCCGTCGATGCTCTGCGGCTCACGCTGACATTCATTGTTGAACTGCCGTTTCCACCGGATATCGAAGATGGACTGAAGCTAATGGAGGTCCCGCTTCCCTGTCCCGATGCTGACAACGAGATTGAAGAGATGTTGCCCTGCGCCAACGCGGTGGTGATCTTGGAAGAGCCCGAAGAACTTCTTGAGATGCTTAGTGATGTCGGGTTCGCTGAAATCGTGAAGTTCGACGAAGCCGCGGTCACCGTGAGGGTGATAGTCGTGATTGCAACCGTGGTGTTCGAATCCGAGCCCTTACCAGTCACGGTTACAGTAAATGTCCCTGTCGCGGCCGTTGCAGCTGCGGTAAAGGTAAGCACTGAATTGCCGGACGGACCGATCGGATTTGTGCTGAAGCCAACGGTGACTCCCGAAGGCAGACCCGACGCCGACAACGTGATCGATGAACTGTATCCGCCGAATGGAGTGCTGGTGACGGTGGAGGTTCCGCTTGTGCCTTGCACAATTGAAAGCGGGGTGCCAGAAAGTGAGAATCCCGAAGTCGGAACGGCCCCGGTGAGCGCCGCGAGCAGCCCCGCATTTGGACTGCCCCAACCGGTCACCAGGTCATACCCCTTGACTGCCGAATAGCTGCCGGAGGTTCCGCTGGTGATGTCGTGGAAGTTGGTGGGATAGGCAGCGGAGAGAGCGCCACCGGACACGTTCTGCACGTAGATCGTGGGGTTGAGGAACCCGATCGCCGACTGGCTGTTTTGTACGAGTTGCTGGTTGACCAGCGCAATGTATCCGGCCCACATCGGCGCCGCGAAGCTGGTTCCGCCGTAGCTGTTAGCGGTGCACGTGGTCTGGTCGGCGCAGACATAGAAGGTGAAATTGGCGTTTGCCGAAACGTCGGGACCGTTGCGATAGGTGGTGGAGCCGTGGTTGCTGGAGTTGATGATGCCGGCGAGTTTTTGCCACGAGGGAATCGCGATGAGGTGTGGGCTGATGCCGCCGCCGCTATCGACCCATGCAGTTTCAGAACTCCACGCCCCGCCCCCGCTGAGAGTGACAAGGTCAGTGCCGCCAACGGTCACAACGTAGGCGTCTTCCGCGGGCCACGGATAGTTTCTTTGTTGTCCACGTGGAACTGTCGCCAGAGGCCACAAAGAAGTTCTGGCCCTGCGCGGCCATCTTTTGAAAATAGGGGTTCAGCGTGCTGGAATCGACGGGCGTCCAGCCCCATGAGCAGCCGATGGTGGCGGGCAGTGGGTAGCCCGCTGGCGGCGCGGTCATGGCGCTAATCATCGCCGTATCAGCGGAGCCAACGTAGACGACAAGACTTGAAAGGCCGGGCGCCATGCCGAGGGCCTGTGTCATATCGAGAGTCTGCTCGGTGTCGTCACAGACGGGATAGCTGCAACTGGTGCTGGTGCCGTCGGTTGAAAGGAGTTTGACGACACCTGAGAGATCGGTCTGGCCGACGTTCGTGTAGTAGGTCTTTAGATCGGCGAGATTGGTTCCGTAGTACTCGAGCAGGCCGAGGTTCTGGCCGGCGCCAGTCAGGGGGCCGCTGCCGTAATAGGCCGCGCGCATGTCAGTGCCGAGGAAGGACGCGGAAGGACCGGAGCCGGTGGTGGCATGAGACACCACAGCCTCAGGCGCGATGCCATGCGCCTTGGCAAAGTCATCCTTGTTGACCACCAGGGGTTTGGGAATTGAGTAATTGTCGAGACCGGAGATGTGCCACAGATTGAATGGAAGATCCAGCGTTGGCTCACCATCCGGACTGAAGAATATGCGGTTCTCCGTGGGGTGCTTGAAAGTCCGCATGTTCACATGGAAGGCGGCCTCGACGACCGCCACCGTGCCCTTGACCTGCACATCCATGGCATCGCGCGAACCGCCCACGACCTGGAAGCCGTAAGTCTTCGCAAAGCGAACCACAGTATCGTAGCTTTCCTGCGTGGGACCAAACCTGGCGGTGAACTCCTGCGGGGTGAGGAACTGGCGGTAGGAGGGGCTGGTGGGGTCGTAGAGATCTTTCAAGAAGCTGTCGAGTCCAGCCTGATCGCGGATTTGCAGAACCAGGTCAAGTTGCAGTACCTGGTTCAAGGGAAGGCGGCCCATGGCCTGTGCCTGGCCGTTGCGGACTTCGTCACGAACATGATGCGTCTTTACGGACTGCGCCTGACCAACAATCACAGCGATCGTCAGAATCGCGACAATAGGGAGCACAACTTTCCCCAGTTTTCGAATCATGGTGTCTCCTTTAACTTTTGCAGGAAGGGCCTCAGCGTGACAGCGACTGGCCTCTGATCCTTAGATTCTTACCGTTTCAT
>PKXI01000014.1 GCA_003133425.1 Acidobacteriaceae bacterium | reverse complement strand
AACCGTTAAGATATCGAGACGTCTATTCAATTTCTCGGCCGGATGGAGTTTTGGCGAGGCACAGCTGTTCTACCCGCCGCGCGCACCTCGAGCATCGATGTCACGCCGGAGTCTTCCGACGCGACGGTCGGTTTCAGGACCTCAAAACTACGTGTCTCAATCGACAAAAATCCTCTCTGTCTGAAGGTCACCGATCTCGATGGTCACGTCATCGTCGAGGATCTGCCCGGCCGGCCTGTTGAATTCAACGGTTCGCCTTTTCGTGTCTACCGCAAGTCGCCTTTGGACGAGCACTACTTCGGCCTCGGCGACAAGCCGGGTCCGCTCGACCGCCGAAACTCAGCCTTTAGCAACTGGAATACAGACGTCGGCTGGCAGGAGTCGACCGACCCGATTTACAAATCCATCCCCTACTTCCTCACATTCCGGAACGGCATCGCCGCGGCTAAGTTTTTGGACAACACGTGGCATTCGAGCTTCGACTTCAACAAAGAGTATTTGAACGGCTACTCCTTCGGAGCCGAAAGTGGACCGCTGGACTACTACATCCTCTACGGTCCCGATCCCAAGCAGGTCGTCGAGACCTGGGCGGGGCTGACCGGGTCCGTGCCGCTGCCACCGCTTTGGTCGCTTGGTTATCAACAGTCGCGCTACAGCTACTACCCGGAGGCGGAGGTGCGACGGGTCGCTGCGCGGCTGCGCGCGGAGCGCATTCCTGCTGACGTCATACGGCTGGATATCGACTACCAACTGAAGAATCGGCCGTTCACTGTCGACCCGGACCGGTTTCCGCACTTCGCGCAGATGATCCAGGACTTAAAAGCAGACCACTTCAAGACCGTGTTGATTACGGATCTGCACGTTGCCTACCTGCCAAACCAGGACTACAAGCCCTACGACGAGGGAGCGGCGGGCGACCACTTCGTGCATGCGGCAGATGGCAAGACGTTTGTGGGCGAGGTGTGGCCGGGGCCGGCCGTGTTTCCGGATTTCTGGCGCAAAGCCAGCCGTGAGTGGTGGGGCACGCTCTACAAGGACTTTGTCGACATGGGCGTGGCCGGCTTCTGGAACGATATGAACGAACCGTCGGTCTTCCAGACTCCCACCAAGACCATGCCGCTCGACAATGTGCATCGCATCGAGGAGCCCGGCTTCAAGACGCGCGCAGCGGCGCATCTGGAGGTGCATAACATCTTCGGCATGCAGAACACGCGCGGCACCTGCGAGGGCCTGCTGAAGCTGGCTCCCGATCTGCGGCCCTTTGTGATGACACGCGCAAGCTTCGCTGGCGGCCAGCGCTACGCGGTCACGTGGACCGGCGACAACTCCTCTACCTGGAACCATCTGCGGCAGACGACTCCGCAACTCTGCAATCTGGGTTTGAGCGGCTTTGCCATGGCCGGGGCGGATGTGGGCGGATTCACCGCTTCTCCCCAGCCTGAACTCCTGACGCGCTGGGTAGAAGTGGCGGCCTTCCACCCCATCGATCGCGATCAAACTACAAAGGGAAGCCGTCCGCAGGAACCGTGGGAGAACGGCAGTCCCCACGATATCGAATTGCGCCGCCATTACATCAAGGAGCGGTACCAGTTGATGCCCTACATCTACACCACGGCCGAGGAGATGAGCCGCACCGGCCTGCCCATCATGCGGCCCGTCTTCCTGGAATTCCCCAGGGGCACCGGCGACGGCCAGACGATGGATACAGACGGCAACCAGTTCCTGCTTTGGCCCAATCTGCTGGTCGCGCAAAGCCCGTTCCCCGACGAGAGACTACACTGTGGCTCTTCCACCTGTGGGCTGGTACGACTATTGGACCGGAGCAAAAGTGCTCTCCGCTTCGCAATCGCAGGATTCCAGCAAGCCAGGTATCCGCCCAACCGAGGTGCATATTCATCGCACGCTCGAAACTTTGCCGGTCTATGTTCGCGCCGGGTCTATCATTCCCCGTCAGCTGCTTGTCCAGAGCACCGGCGAAAAGCCGCAAGGTCCGCTCACCTTGCGCGTCTATCCGCCGGAAAACGGCGGGCAGGCCTGCGCAGGCAGCGTCTACCTGGACGACGGCCAGACCTTTGCCTACAAGAACGGCGCTTTTCTGCGCGAGTCATTCAGCTGCGCCAGCACGGCAAACGGCCTGACAGTGAAGGTATTCCCGCGCGAAGGCAGTTTCTCTCCGTGGTGGAGCGCGCTTGCCATCGAGATCTACGGGGCAGAGAAGGCGCCCTTGGCAAGCTCCGCTGGCGCGCCGGTCAAGGCGACCTACGACTCTGCACACCAGCGCGTGATTACCGTCATTTCCGACGACGGAAAAGGCGCGGAGATACAGCTGGCTTTCTAGCCAAGGAATTGTGCAATGGCTCCCTGGGCGGAGATTGAAGTCTCCCCATGGAGATAGGAGCCAAAGGAACCGCATATCTGCGCAATCTGGTCAATGACGTGCATTGAAAGCGAGGTGCGGATGAAAGCTGTAAAGAGGTTCAATGCGGGGGCGACAAACTGCTCAAATCAGCCCGAAATTGACAGGGAGACGTGCTAGACTGGCCGCGCTATGAAAGTGTACGTTCTTTGCATCTTTGCCGCTCTTTCCGCAATCAGTGCCGCGCAACAACCTGTCGCGCACCCTTCCAAGCCTGCTGTGGCAAGCCCGGCTCTGCAGAAACACACCAACGAGCTTGGCTTCAGTTATAGCCTGCCTGCCGACTGGCAGATGGTCGACATGAGCGGCGCTCTGCACGATCAGCAGCAGAAAGCACAAACCAGCGAAGCAAGCGACGAAGAGAAGCACGGCGTCGGGTGCATCCAGATCGCCATAACCGCACATCACGGCGATCGCGCCTCCATGATTACGGCTGTTGACCTGCCCACCGCCTGCATGGGAACCGAGATGAGCCAGGACGATCTAGCCGGCTTTGGCCGTGGCGCCGCGGAGGGCATTCGACAGAACTTCGATCTTGGAGAAGCCGTGGAATCCTCATACATGCTGGGTCGCCACCATGTGTGGATCGCACGCGCCCCTGCCACGCCCATCGGAAGTGCCGGGCCTGTGTTTACGGTCGAGACCGTCTGCACGCTGGTCCAGAAGGGGGCTGTCTGCTGGATGATTCTGGCTGCCGACGAAGCGGCTTTGACGACCTTTGAGAGGGGGCCGGTAGTCCTCGATTCCGATCCGCCATCGCCACTCGTCCCTAAATCTATCTTTACCAGGAAGCCGTCGGTTCCAGCAGGCGCAGCCAAGTAGCTGCCCCTCTCTCGATGCTGTCCTGAGCAGTAAGAACGGGAAACCGCGAATGCCCGCTCCGGCGCCGCATGGAGCATTCAGTCAGGCGATCCCGGCGCGCTTCATTGTCCTGGATTGGCCACTGCCAGCGTAGCGGCCTTCTCCTTCTCCGCCTCCGCTTCCTGAATACGTCCTTGCCTCTCGTAGGCGATCGCCAACTGCCGATGCGGCTCGGCAAATGTCGGGTCTGCCGCGATGGAATCCTGATAGCGCGCCGCTGCCTCCGCAACTTGTCCCCGCTGAAGAAGCTGGTTGCCCGCGTTCAGGGCGAAGTTGGCCTTCTGGCGGCTGATCGCGCTCCGCGTGAGTTCCGCGCTCTGACGGCGCTGTTCAGCGGCCAGAGCGTGCAGTTCCTTGGCCTTGGCGCGCAGTTCGTCCGCACGGGCCTGATCGCCGGCTGCAACTGCCGCATCAGCAGCCGTGGTCGCCTGGGCAGCTTGTTCGGACAGAACTCCGGCCAGCGTCACGCGCGGTCCCGGCTGGCCTGGCAGCAGTGGAATCGCATGTTCCAATGCGTCGCGCGCCTCATCCAATCGCGAAGCCTGCTTGAGCGTGCTGCCCAGAATGGCCCATGCATCTCCGCTCTCGGGCCGCAGCGCGACGGCCTTCCTCAATTCCGTGACCGCCTCGTCCAGCCTGCCTATCTGCATATAGAGAATGCCCAGCGTATACGGTGGATCTTGTAGTGTAGGATCCAATTCGCCGGCGCGCTTCAGCTCGCTGGCCGCCTCATCGAAGCGGTCCTTGAACTTGTAGGCCAAGCCCAGGTCATAGTGCATCTGCGGGTCGCCAGGGGCCAGAGCCAGCCCGGCTTTAAAGTCGACAATGGACCCATCGAAGTCCGAGAGCTGGATGTCGGCAACTCCCTTGTCCTTGATAATTGTGGGATCCTTCGGCGAGAGCGCCCTGGCCTTTTTGAAGAGATCGAGCGACTCGTTGGCTTTGCCGGTGAGGGTTAGGGCCAAGGCAAGGTTCGTCAGGACTGTAATATCGTTTGGATTCTGAATGGACGCGGCGCGGAAGAATGGAATCGCCTCCTGCTGGCGCCCTGCGCGCTGCAAAAGCATCGCCAGCTCAAGCTGCGCGCCGGGAAGGTCTGGCTGGAGCTTTACCGCCTCTTCCAGGTGCGGTTGCGCGGCGTCGTCCTGGTTCGCGGCTTCCAACGTGCGGCCGTACTCGAATTGCGCCAGGGCGCTGCCAGGCTCCTGGACGACCGCGGCTTCCAGCGCGGTTAAAGCGCCGGCCAGATCTTGCTTTTCGCGCAATATCAGGCCCAAGTGAATGCGAGCGATGTTGAGCACGGCGTCGAGCTGGAGCGCATGTTCGAACTGCGGTTGCGCGTCGGACCAGTCCTTTTTCTGCGCGTATAGCGAGCCGAGCGCGTCGAAAAGCCCGGCGCGGCCGGGATCGCGTTCGGTCGCCGTGCGGAGTTTCTCGATGGCATGCGGCAGATCGCCAACACTGGCCAGGGCGCGGCCCCAATTCTCAAAAAACGCGGCGTCGAGCGGCGGGGAGCCCGGGGTTTTGGCGGCACGCGCCACGTTGGCAAAGTGCGGCAGGGCCCTGGCGGGCTGTCCGGCGCCGGCGTAGATCAACGCTAGATTGGTTTCGACACTGCGATCGCCCGGCTTGAGCTTGAGCGCAATCTGCATTTCGCCGATTGCCGCGTCGGGCTGGTTCAAGTCGACGAGCACTTCGGCGAGCGCGATGTGGGCTTCGGGAATCTGCGGGGCGAGCATGGCCGCAAGCGCAAAGCTCTGGCGCGCCTCGTCGAGTCGGCCGGCCTGCATGGCCGCATAGCCGGCGCGGAAAGCCTCGTCGGCGCGCTGGAGTTGGTTGGGCAGCCTGGTCTTTGGCGGGGGCTGCTGCGCGGTAGAACCCGCGGCCAGGCAAAGCGAGATCGCCGCCGTCACGAGGAAAAAGCGGTTGCCGCGCATGGTTCACTTCCCCTGCGCGCCGGGCTGCGCCTGTTGCAGAGCGACGGACTGGCGGATTTCGCGGTCGGCTTCGGAAAGTTGGCCGGTAGCCTTGTACGCTTGGCCGAGCAGGTAGTGCGTGTGGTAGTTCGACGGATCCATCTTCTCGGCGTGATCGAGGTAGTGGAGGGCTTCGATCGGATGGCCAAGCTTGAGGAAGGTCTGGCCGAGCAGAATATAGGGCGCGGTAGAACTTGGTTCAAGAAGCACAGCGCGGTTCAGCACCTGCTGCGCACTGGCAAGTTGCCCACTGCGCAGGTAGGCGTCGCCCAGCCGTTCGTAGAGCATGCCGTCCAGCGGATTGATGTCGCGCTCGGCCTCTAACTCCTTGATGGCGTCCGGCAGATCGCCTTTCGCCAGGCTGGCTTCGCCGAGCAGTTGGTGCGCCAGCGGCAAGCGTGGGTTGAGCCGGAGGGCGTTGAGCGCCTCGTTGCGCGCTTCGTCGACGAATTCGCTACGCAGGAAAAGGCGGGCGGCAAGCAGATAGGCTTCGGCGGAGTCGGGTGCAAAGCCGTACTGCGCGGCGAAAGCGTGCCGCGCGTCGCCGAAGCGTTTCACATGGGCATAGCAAAGGCCCAATATATATTGAGGATCGATGTTGGCCCCTTCCACCGCCGCATGTGCTCTCTCCAGGAGAGGCACCGCCTCTTCCGGCTTGCCCATGCGAAACAGAGCCACTCCATGCATTTCGATGGACTCCCGGTCGCCTGCGTCCTGCGCTTCAGCCTTGCTGAAAGCCGCAATCGCATCGGGAACCTGTTCCTTTTGATAGAAGATAGTGCCGCGCAGTCGCTCCACACCGGCGGGCTCCGGAATTTGCGTGGCAAGCTGATCGAGCACGGCGAGCGCCTGGTCGAGGCGGCCGTGCGCAGCCAGTTTCTGAGCCTGCTCGAAAGTGGGTTTCGGCGTATCCTCGGCGCGGGCTACCTGGGGAACAAGTGCAGCAGCGAGAATCAAAGAGAGAAAGCGAAGCATGAATCGGCCTTGAATTTACGGCATCCTCATCATTCCCACGGCGTTTTTCCGCGGCCTGAGAAGAGGCTGCGTCGTCGTGAGAATGCTTTAGAGCTTGCCAATCAGTATAGAACGGATGGCAGCTGCGCCGCGGCGCGGACGATGAAACTAGGAGGGGAGCCGAAGCTCCCCTCCCAGGTTTAGTTGCGGCTCTTTGCGGGCTGTTAGAACTGCGCCCGCAGAGAGAATTCGACCTGACGCGGACCGCAGGTCTCGCCAACGCAGCCGTTGGCTTCGCTGCTGATGGTACCGAGCGATTCGATATTGCCTCCCGGGTTGCCCGGGTTGATGTGGTTGAAGGCGTTAAAGGCATCAAACCGGAACTTGATCGCAACGTCCTCCCAAACCGAAAAGCCCTTGGTGAGGGCCAAATCCGAAGTGAAGAAGTTGGGACCGCGATAGGTGTTGATGCCAGCATTGCCGATGGTGTCGAGGCCCGGGTTGGAGAACGTTCCGTCACCCAGCGTGTGGGCTGGGTAGAAGGTGCGTGTTCCCGTTCCGTTCGAGCCGGGGAGGAAACCAGAAAGAGAGGTCGCCATCTTCCCTGACTGGTTGGGTGAGCAGTTGCCGTTGGAAATATTCGCTCCGCACTCGTTGTAGCCGAGGCTGAAGGGCAATCCGCCGGAGATGTTCATGGTGCCGCTCAACTGCCAGCCACCGACAAGCAGGTCGGTTACCTCGTTGGCGTGGGGAACAAACTGCTTCCCTTTGCCGAAGGGCAAGTCGTAACTGCCATAGAGGACAACCTGTTGGTCGCGGACGTTCGAGTCGCGTCCATGAGTAGCAGAGTGACTCCAGGTATAGAACCCGGAGGTTTCGTCGAAAGCACTTGCCCATTGGTAGTTGACGGTGGCGGCCAGGCCGTGGCTCATGTTCTTCTGCAGAGTGATCTGCAGAGCATCGAACTCGGTGTTCTGGTCGTCTCCGCGGTATGCAATACCGTTGGTCCAGCCGCACATGCCGCTGGAGATGAACGTTCCGCCAGGATTTGTGTAGTTCCCATCTGAGCAGGCAGGAAGCTTGGCCCAGTAGTACCGGGTGAGGAATGCGGTGGTTGAGACGCCGCCATTCGATGCGATGGTGTTTGCCGGCACCTTCGGATCGAAGTGGAGCGTCTGCTGGTTGTAGGTATTGACCGAACCTGGAAGAGAGATCGCCGACTCATTCGGATTGGTTCCATTGCTGTCGCCGTCGCCAAGGGTATGCGTTCCCTTGTTGCCTACGTAGGCAACCGTGAGCGTCATCGAGGGAATAATCTGGCGCTGCACGGACAGGTTCCATGCGTCGATGGTGGTGAAGTGGAGCGGGTTGGCGCGCGAAGACGAGCTAACCGCGGCTCCGGGGTTGGGCAGGAGGCCGTTCGAAGGCGTTTTGTAGTTCACAAATGGCGCAGGACCAGCCGCGAGCGTGAAAGCGGGTTGAGTAATGTTGTTGTTCTGGATGACCTGCTTGGCGAGAACCGGAATGTTCTGCGTGACGGTGTGACCGAAAATCGAACCGAATACTCCGGTGTCGAAGCTGCGGCCGTAGCCGGCGCGGACCACGGTCTTGGAGTCGAGCTGGTAGGTGACGCCGAGACGCGGAGCAAACTGCTTGGCCTTCTGTATGGTCCAACCGAGGTCGGAGGGGATACTGCCAATGCCGGCAACATGGAGATAGCCATCGGAAATGTTGAGAAGAGCTCCGTTCCCGGGGCCGTTGACCGACTCCGGGAAGTAAATATCCCAGCGGAGGCCGAGGTTGAGGGTGAGCTTCTTGCCGGCGCGCCAAGTGTCCTGACCGTAGAAGAAAGTGCGCTTCTGGAATTCCTTGGCATTGGTCGAGGTGGAGACGTAACGGGCAAAGGCATTGTCGCCGCTGCTGTTTTGCTTGGAGACCAAGCCGAGCATGTACGTTGCCCAGCCAAGACCACCCTGGGTGGCGAGGTTCTGGTTGGAGGTCGGTCCGTTACCGAAGTGCAGTTCGCCATCGCGGTCGCTGTCGGACGGGACGCGAAGGTTGCGGCCATAGCGCAGATCGGCTCCCAACTTGATGGTGTGATTGCCGACGATCATGGTCCAGTTGTTGACGATCTGGCCCTGGTCCTCGCGCTCGGTCAGCGGGCAGTTGCAACGGTTGATGCCCAGGCCATCACCGAAGACGGGGTTGTTCTGGGTTCCGCCGCCGCCGCTAGGGACGTTGGCGAGCAGGAAGCCCGGAGAACCGCCGGTGAAGAAGGTACCGAGGTTGATGCCGGGGATGTTGAGCGTCGTGGCGAGTGTCGCACTCTGGTCATGCTTCGTGTCGATGACGTTATAGCGGTAATAGCCGAGACGGAAGTCGGTGAGCAGCTTCGGACTAATGGCGATGTCCATGCCCGTGGCCAAGCTGTCGTTCCATCCGTTCGAGTTACCGCCGTAGTTGTTGATGCCGAAACCGGGACCACCCGCCGCGCCAAACATGACGGCGCCGGAGAGCAGGTCGGTAAAGCGCGAGAAACGCTCGAAGACATGCGTCTTCTCGTTGAGGGTATAGTCCACGCGTTCGGTCCACTGGTTGCTGTTGAACAGACCGGTTCCGTTCTCGTTGAAGTTCTTGTCCAATCCGGCAACCGATCCCGAGCCCGGAGTAAGTGCAATACCCTTCGTGTACGGCTCGATCATCTTGAGGAACGCCAGAGCCTGGGCGGAGAGCATGGACTTGGGAATCACATTGCTGGGAAATGGCGCCGGCTTGTTGCCGTTTGCCACGTAGAACTGCCCGGCATTGTCGTAGATGTTGCCGGTACTTCCAGGAGCACCGGTTGCGGTGGAGTTGTATTCGCTGAAGTCGCAACCCGTATAACCGGCAGCCACTTGAGCGGCGCTGTTGGTGGTGTTTCCCAGGCAGCTTTCCGTCAATAGCGAGGTGGGAACCGTATCGGTTGCCGAGGTTCCGACCTTCTGACGCTGACCTTCAAAGTTGAAGAAGAAGAAGGCCTTGTCCTTGAGGATTGGTCCGCCAATTGACGCGCCCATGCGGTTCTTTAAGCCGGCGGGAAGACCAGTCGACTTTGGCTGCGAGAAGGGGTCGCGGGCCAGGTTGGCGTTGCCGGTGCGGAAGTCATAGACGCTGCCGTGGAAGTGGTTCGTGCCCGAGCGGGTCTGGGCAGTGACAACCGCTGAGACGGCTTTGCCGAGTTCGGCATCGAAGTTCTGCGTGGTGATCTTGGTTTCGGTCACAGCATCGGTGGCCGGGTTGATGACGATGATGCCCAGGATCGGATCCTCGTTATCGGTGCCGTCCAGCTCAAAGGCGGTGCCGCCGAAGGCCTGGCCGTCGACCTGAATCTGCTTCGAAGCCTGAGGGTTTTCGTCAGCGGCGTGGGACCAGCCGAGAAGCTGGGCGCCGGGAAGCAAAAGTTGCAGGTTGGTGAAGTTCTGGTCGCCGACCGGCAAGCTGGAAACCTGCTGCTGATCGAAGACAGTGGATACGTCGCTGCTCACGGTCTTCAACTCGGGTTGCGATTCCGCGCTGACTTCGACCGTGGTTTCGACACTGCCGACCCCGAGGGTGGGATCGATCCGGGGCGCCGTGTCGGCCTCAACCTGGATTCCGACCGTCTCGAAGGTGTTGTAGCCCTTCATCGAGACCTTCAGGTCGTATACGTCGGGGATCAGGTGGGGGACGTTGTAGTCGCCCGATGCGTTGGAAGTAACGGTGACGATTGTGCCCTTGGCTTCGTCCTTGATCGTAACCGTCGCACCGGGAATGGCTGCACCGGTCTTGTCAGTGATCGTGCCGATGATCGATCCGTAGACCGATTGCGCTCGGGCCGGTGTGGTGGACAGCATACTCGCGCCAACGATGAGCGCAAGTACGAGCAAAGTACGGAAGATCTTGGTCATATTCTTCCCTTTCATACTGTCTCCTAAAGATGCTTCGGGTTTGCGCGTTTGTGGTCAATCTACTTGCCACTTGCCCGGCAATTGGCAACTTGCCCGTCGGCGCATACGGCGATCCTGCCGCGATGGCAGGACCGCTCAATAAACCGGTGTGACTGCACCCTCAGAACTAATGAAAGTCAAATTCCTGGCACATTGGGAGCCCAAGAAGGTGCACACCTCAGCGAAACCACGTTGAAGGTAATCAGCCAAAAGGTTGACTGTCAACCCCCTACAAGCAATACCCTGCAGAATTTTCGAATGGTAAAAAGATTATGCGGATGACGTGGAACACCTGAAGAATGAAAGTCTTTCGCCTATCCGGCCACTGCGCCCTTCGACGATTGCTGTTTACTCCACTCAGAAGCGATTTACTAATTCACTGCCCCCTGTTTCCCGAGTGCGCTCCCTGCGGGAAGACCCCGGACCAAAACAGCGTGCTACCGAATTAAGGACAATTGTTGCCCTGTATCAAAATAAATTTATGCACAGCATGATTGGACCTGGAGTAAACGCTTTCCTTTGGCCACCAGCTTTTTCAATTCCCACCTGGCAGGGGGAACACGTGGCATTTGGATCGTTGGAAGCGGTCGATTGAGCCGCAGGTACGGGGTACCCTGCTGACCCAGAAGAGCGCTGGCTATCCTGCATGCCCCGCCCAGGTCCCGACTCGAGAAGCGAAACATTTCCGTCGACCCGCCAGAATCCATCGCAGCGTGCGGAACTGCTCGCCCGGCCAAACCGGGGAAATCAATGGGAACGGTTCATAGGGGATCAGGCCTTCTTTTTTGTTGAGAGGAATGTGTCTGTTTTTAGGATCTTGCCGCCCTCCTGGATGACGTGGAGACAGTTCACATTCAGGTCCTTCAAGATGTCTACGGCGCCGGAGGGCCAGCGAATCTCTACCAAGTCCACCTTTTTGGCGTCGCCGAGGCCGAAGTGGATGCGCAGGTCGCTGGCAGAGTAGTAGCCGTTACTAGAGCGCACTTCGTCAATCTGAACCAACGGGCTTCCGGCCTTTGCGCCGACGGCCGGCGTGTTGGTCTGGGCCACCACTTTGATTCGGGCCCCGATTCCAGTTCGGTTGCTCCGGGTGCCCACGGTGCGAATTTTGACCCAGTTGCGCTTCAGGGTTGACTCGCAGTGCAGCAGTTGCGGCCCGGCGTTAACACAGTTCACAATCGCGTCAAGGTTGCCGTCGTTGTCATAGTCGCCCACGGCAAAGCCCCTGGCCGGCGCAGCAGCCGTAATACCACTGCCGCCAATGAGACTCACGTCCTCAAACTGGCCGTTGCGCAGGTTGCGATAGAGATACTTGCGCTCTGCGTAGGCGGCGTCAACCTGTGTTCCGTCTACCTCGGGATAAACGTGGCCGTTGGCAACCAGAATGTCGAGCCAGCCATCGTTATCGATGTCCATGAAGCTCACACCCCAGCCCATCAGTCGGGTATTGATTCCAAGCCCGGCCTGGTATGTCCGATCGTCGAAGGAGCCGTCGCCGAGATTCTGATACAGGGAGTCGGTATCACCTGCGAAGTTGGTCTTGGCAATGTCCAATAAACCATCGCGATTGTAGTCGCCGATAGAGGCACCCATGCCGGCTTGCGGCTTCCCATCCGGCGAGTAAGCCGCCCCTGCCTCGATGGCCTCGTCCTTGAAGGTGCCGTCCTTCTGGTTCCGATAGTACGTAGCTGGAGTCGAATCGTTGGCGACGTAGATATTCGGCCAGCCGTTGTTGTCCAGGTCGCCCACGACCGCGCTCAGTGCGAAGGTTCCCAGCGTCCCCCACATCCCGGCCTTCTCGCTCACGTCGGTAAAGGTGCCGTCGCCGTTGTTGTGGTAGAGCAGGTTCTTGCCGCCCTCCAGGCCCGGCGGACCACACGCCACATGGATGCCCTTGTAGGTACAGTTGGCGTCCTCGGGCGTGGGCGCCGTCTTCACGTCGAAGTTTATGTAATTGCCCACGAACAGATCTAGGTGGCCGTCGCGATCGTAGTCAAGAAAGGCGCATCCCGAGTTCCACCGCAGACTGGACTGCAGGAGACCTGCCTCTTTGGTCACCTCGGTAAAAGTGCCGTTACCGTTATTGCGGAACAGCGCGTTCTGCCCGTAGTAGCTGACGAACAGGTCATTCCAGCCGTCGTTGTTGTAATCGCCTACCGAGCAGGCCTGGCCCCAGCCCGAGTGAGCGAGACCTGCCTCCAGAGTCACATCGGTAAATGTGCCGTCGCGGTTATTCTTGAAAAGATGACAGGTGGGCTCTTGCCCCTTGGAAAAGCCCTCAAGCCGCCAGCCGTTTACGAGAAAAATATCCACCCAGTCGTCCTGGTCATAGTCGAAGAAAGCCGCGCCGCAGCCAGTAGTTTCCAGCAGATATTTGTTGCGGTGCTCGCCGCCAAAGATGGTCTTCACGTTGAGTCCGGCCTGCTTGGCAACGTCGATGAACTGAACTCCCAGCGGCGTCCCCGTGACTGGCGAAGGCGCCCCTTTGGGCGCAGGCCGCGCCGGTGCTTCGTAAGCCATGCGCGCATTGCCAGTTGCCGGAGGCGATTGCGCAACCTGCCGACTGCCGAGCCCAAACGCCGGCCGCACAAGGCTCAACACTTCTTCCAACGGCAACACGAGCGCCGTCCGCGAGAGCGACCGCAAGAATCCACGACGGGTCAACGGCAAGGTGGGAATCTCCATTGGGTGCGTCGGCGACCTCCGCGGCTGCATCCCTTTCAACGAGTATAGCGGGAGCCTGATTCAGAAGCAGTCGTGGCGGGCCGACACATGTTGGACGCGACAAATTGAGCACCGGCCTGCCGTGCGGCTTCAATGGTGGTGCTCTTGCATTGGGTCGGCAATCTTTGTTTTTCCAAATTCAAACGGCTTCCACACAATCTGATCCAGCACATTCCGGCCTTCCCTGATGTGAAAGACGCGGTCCACCGGCACGTTGCGGAACTTCTGTCGCAAGCCCGAAACTGGCCACCAGATCTCGATCTCCCGGATCGACGAAGCCTTGCCCACGCCGACATGCTGGCGCATCGGGTTGCCGCCAAAGCTGGAGACTGAGCCCACTGCCCGGTAGATCGACCGCCGCCGTCCACCCTCTTCGATGGTGACCTTGATTCGCGCCCCATACGCCGCGCGATTGGTCTTTACCCCTTCCAGCACCAGCGTCACCCAATGATTTCCGTGCCCCGGATTGTGGTAGAGCACGGGCATGAAGCGATCTCCCTGGTACGCCCCGCCCAGTTCCTCGAAGACATCCTCGTTGCCGTTGTTCTGGATATCGGCAAAAGCGATTCCGTGCCCCTTCTGCAAATTGCCGAATCCGCCCGACGTCGACACATCCTGGAAGTTTCTGCCCTGGTTGTTGCGGAACATGCGCTTGGGCAGGAGCGACTCATAAAGGCTGTCGCCCAGGCCCAGGTACACATCCAGCCAGCCGTCGTTGTCCAGATCGCCAAAGTTGGCCGCCATGACGGTAATCACGCGGTCGAGCCCGCCTGCCTGCGGCACCTCGCTGAAGGTGCCGTCGTGGTTGTTGTGGAACAGGAAGGTGTGCGCCCCTTGATTTGGCTTGCCGAACTGGAAGGCGCCGTAGTCCTCGTTGCCGCCGGTAGCGAAACCGCCGGCGAAGATGTCCAGCCAACCGTCGTTGTCGTAGTCGAAAAACCACGTGGGAAAGGTAAAGCGCACGCCCGCCAGGCCGGCCCGCTCGGTCACATCGGTAAAGTTCCATTCCCCGGTCTCCGGGTGCTTGGGATCGCGTGGGCCATCGTTGCGGAACAGGAAGGACCGGCCGCTCATGGTCGATACATATAAATCGGGGCGGCCGTCGTTGTTGTAGTCGCCCCAGGTGATGCCCTTGACGAATCCCAGGTTCGAGCCCAGCTTGCCGGGCGCTGCGCCGGGCGCCTGAACCTGCGTAAAGGTGCCGTCGTGGTTGTTGTGGAAGAGCTGGCAGGCGTAGGTCGCCCCGCCCGCAGTCTCGTGCGCCACAAACAGGTCCTGCCAGCCGTCGCCGTCGTAATCGGCAAAGGCCGCGGTCTGCGTAGGCCCGTAAGTCAGCAGGCCTGCCTCCTCGGTCACGTCGTCGAAGGTTCCATCGCCGTTGTTGCGCATCAGGCTTAAGGGATAGGCTCCGAACCGCCGCCACCAGGCCCCGCGCAGAATCAGAAAGTCCGGCTTGCCATCGTTGTTGTAGTCGCCCTCTACGATATTGAGCCCGCCGATCTCGTCCTCAAGACCCGCCTCTTTCGTGCGGTCCGTGAAGGTTCCGTCGCCGTTGTTGTGGAAGAAGTGCAGATGGTCGAGCGGCCCCTGGGAGCTGATCAGGATGTCCAGCAAGCCATCGCCGTCGAAGTCATCCACGATCGCTCCACCGGCGTGCTCGATGGCCTGCAATCCAGCCCGCCCGGCCACGTCTGGAAAGTTTCCGATATCGTACTCGGACTTGAACCATTCCGGCTTGGCCAGCCACTTTTTGGGAACATCCTGCGGCCATTGGCCCAACTGCTGGTAGGCGATGTTCATCAGCCACATCGAGGTGTAGCTCCTCGGATTCAGCTCGAGCGTCTTCGCGTATTCGCCGATTGCCCCCTCGGCCCCACGGGTCATCTTGTTCAGGCCGTCGCCAAGGATGGGAAAAACGCATGAGTCCTGGTTGTGCAGGCTGATACAGTTCTCCTGCTCGCCTAGCCGCAGATAGGCGAGCGCAAGTTCCTGATGGACCTGCGCCTGAATCGGGACCGGCACCTTGTCCAGGTTGGCGTTGACCCCCTTCACCAGGTCCTCGAGGGTGTCGATGGCCCGCGAGGCGAATCCGGCGCGCATCTGCTCGTTGGCCAGTTCCATGCGCACCATCATGTCGTCGGCCAGCTTGAGCTTGTGCGTCAGGAGCATCTGGTAATACGGGATGCGCTCGAAGGGCTTGGCCGGGTCGGCGCGCCAGTCGTTCGCATCGAAGATCCGGTGCAGCCGCTCGCCCATGCGGCGCGCGCCTTCGCCGTGCGGCAGAGGTGCTCCGCGCACGATCGGCACATCGACAACCGCGTCCTGGCTGGGCAAATCGACGTGCGACTGGTCCATCTGGCTGACCATGCCAACCTGCTTTCCCGTCGGGACCGGAGCCGGCCCCGGGGTGGCAGCCTGCACTACGTTATGGCCGGCGGTATGCGCCGCCTCGAGCAGCAGCGAGGTATCGCCGAAGTCCGGCGTCGCCTGAGCCAGTGCTGAACGGACGCCGTAAACCATGGGGAACAGCAGGAAATTAACTACCAGAGCTCTGCGAAAGTTGCGGGAGAGCGCGTTCAGCCTTCTCCTGGCGGCGCAGCCAATGCCCTTCACGATTGCTTTCCCTCCAATTTCATCTCGTTGCAGATCTTTCTTTCATTTGGGTTGCCACCGGACCCCCGCGTCTTGATCATAACTTCCAGGTTCAGGCAGCGCGAGCGGCGACCAAAACGTCGTCCCGGCTGGATGCGGCGGCGCGGCTTCCAGGCCGGTATGTTTGAAGAGCTCTGTATAATGGTCTGCCGGTTGGCTGGGACGACGGAAAATGGTGGCGAAAGACACAGGCTCAACTTACAAATTGCTTGGAATTGATAGCAAAGCGGATCTTACAGACGAAAGGACGCGTGGGCGCGTTCAGCTCCTCCGCTTGAGCCGTTGGGCTGCCGGCCTGCGGTTTTTCCTGCTGGCGATTTTTCCGTTGTGTCTGTCCGCGCAAAGCTCATTCCGCGACCCGCCTGTGTTTCGCAACTTGGATCCCGCCGTGCGCTACACCGGCTCACAAACCTGCGTGACTCCTGGCTGCCATGAGGACATTGGCCGCAACTATTACCAGACCCCGCACGGCAAATCCATGGCGCCGGCCAACTCAAACACGGAACTGGCTCGCGTCCCCCAGCCCGTCCAGGTGACTAACCCTAAGAACGGCCGCGTTTATACCGTCTACCAGGAAGGCGGAAACCTCTACCAATCCGCTTACGAGTTGGACAAGAAGGGCCAAAAACTCTACGTTTCCACACATAGGCTGGATTACGTGGTGGGTGGTGAGAACACCGGCTACTCTTATCTTTTCCGGGTGAACAACTGGATTTTTCAGGCGCCGCTTTCCTACTACGCGCTTTCGAAAACCTGGGAACTCTCGCCAGGCTACGCCAAAGACGATGCGGGCTTCACACGCGTGATAACCACTGGCTGCCTGGTCTGCCATAACGGTCAGCCGATTCCCGTCGCCAAGCACGACCGCCTCTACCAGGACCCGCCGTTTCGTTTCAATGAGCCAGGTATCAGCTGCGAGAGTTGCCACGGTCCCGGCGCACTGCATGTGGCTGAGATGCAGGCAAACAGGAACCGGCGCCTGACAGCGAACGAGGCGGATACCTCGATTGTGAATCCGGCCAAGATTGCCCCCCGTGTAGCCAACGATCTCTGCCGCGAGTGCCACCAGGCCGGTGACGCCGTAGTGCTGAACAAAGGCCTGGAATACATGGATTACCGCCCGGGCGAACCGCTCAGCGCGGTGATGAACATCGTCAGGCGCGCCCTCACCGATGACGATCGCGCCGAGGCTAACCGGTTGGAGACTCACCCCCCCGTCCGCGGCAGCCTGGAACAACCGCTGTGGTGGAAGAACTCCACCATGGAGCTGAGCCGCTGCTACCAGGCCAGTAACGGCCGGCTAAGCTGCGCCACTTGCCACACCATTCACCATGCTCCCGATGAGGCCCCCAAAGTCCGTTACCGCCACGCCTGCCTGAGCTGTCACAGCGTCACCAGCTGCAGTCTCAAACCCACAGACAGCAAGCGCACGGCAGTGGGCGATTACTGCGTGGAATGCCACATGGAGAAGCGGCCTATTGCCGGCATCGCCCACTCGCAGGACACCAAGCACCGCATTGTGCGCTATCCTGGCCAACCTCTGCCGGAGTGGGCATTCGAGCAACCCAAGCCAGACCTGCCCGGGATGCTGTGGCTCAACCGCCCCACTCCCGATGCCGTATTTCCGCAAGATTCACTGCTGGATGCTTATTGGACGGCGGCCCGAAACAACAAAATCCTGTGGCAACTTTGGTACACCAGACTGAGACAGGTGAGCCAGAGCCAGTCCAACGATCCCGATGTGCTGAAATACCTGGGTGTGCTCGCACTGGGAGGTACGAAAAACTACGCGCTCGCCTCCGACGCTTTCTCCCGCGCTCTCAAGGGCGGGTTGCAGGAGCCCGATATCTTCCTCAACCTGGCCATCGCCCTCCAGAAGCAGGGTCGAGATGCAGAGGCCAAAACGGTGCTGGAGCAAGGGGTGTCCATCTATCCCTACTCCAACCAGATCGTCGCCAATTTGGCCTTGGCCTATGCGGCAGGCGGTGAGAGCTGGCGCGCCAACTCCCTCATTAAGCGGTATCGCCAGATCTTTCCGGAAGATCCCCTGGTGCGCGATGTTGAAGACCGCGTCAACCGTGCAGGATCTGCTACAGAACCGCCGGAAGGAGGTCGCAGTCCTGCCTTTTCTCCACCGCATTAACCGAGCGCTCTGTTGACATATTTACTTACATTTAGTATCAATGCTGTCAACATTGCGGCAGTAAAAGTGACAAACTGCAAGCGAGTATTTCTTTTCGAAGCCGCGTCTTGTTGCAATCGAACAAGCTGCTGTCTGCACTATTTGATTCACAGAAGCAAGCATGTGCCGTGTGGCTACAAAATCCAGATAAAACAAGTAGATAGAATATCTTACGGCCATTTCTCCGGTTGAAAGCCGGGCATTGAAACGGCGGGAAAACACACGAATTGGCGAGCGATTTTGCCCCAGAAGAGCATCGTCCCGACATTGGTACGACAAAGACGAGGTAAATTGGCCTGCTGGTTTCTGTATGTACATTCAAAGGCAGGAGTTTGAGCTTGAGAATTGTCAGCATCGGCGAGCTTCTTTGGGATGTCTTTGGAAATGACGAGTTTCTCGGTGGCGCCCCGGTCAATTTCTGCGTTCATGCGGAGCGGCTCCACGATTCTGCCTTGATACTCACCGCCGTAGGTTCGGACGACCGGGGACGGCGCGCGCTTGTCCGCCTGCAGGCGCTGGGCCTGACCACCGAGCTTGTTCAGTCTGCTGGAGCACTTTCCACGGGGACCGCCCTAGTCCAAAAGGCCGCCCTTGGGAATGGGAAATTTACGATCGACCGTCCAGCCGCCTTTGATTCGATCGAGCTGGACAATGTTCTTCTGACTCGAATCCAAAGCATGCAGCCCGACTGGTTCTACTTCGGCACTTTGGCAATGACGAATCCCCGGACCGAGTCGATACTGCTGGAGATGGTGCAGAAGTCGCCGCGTACGCGGCGTTTCTACGACATAAATCTGCGAGAAGGGCATTGGACTCTTGCCCTTGTTGAACGGCTGTCAGGAATCGCAACGGTACTGAAGTTGAACGAAATGGAAGCGGAACAACTCGCCGCCCTGACGACACCCGATGTGCCCTTCGAACTGGAGAACTTCTGCCGGCATTGGGCTGAAACGTTCCGGATTCTGACCATTTGCATCACGCTGGGCGGAGCAGGATGTGCCGCGCTCCACGAGGGACACTTCGAGCGTCACCCGGGCTATGAGGTTCAGGTGGCCGATACAGTGGGCGCCGGCGACTCCTTTGCGGCCGCATTTTTCCATCAGTTCGATGCCGGCTGGCCCATTGACCGGGTAGCGGCATTTGCCAACGCCGTAGGCGCGCTCGTAGCCAGCCGCGATGGAGCGACACCCTCTTGGGATATCGAGGAATGTCACGGCCTGATGACTGGTACGAAGAAACTGAACCGGACAGAGACCAACCCGCGCGGCGCATAGGCGATGCGATCGAGGAATCGATGAAGAATCCGGTCCAGCTCATCACCCATGTCGATCGGCCCTGCGATGGCGGACTACCTGAACTGCACTCACAGTTGCTGCATGAAGCCCCGATCCCGCGCACAGACAGCGGTTCCTTGGTTGCTCCACCGCTCGACTGCCTCATTAAGGAAGAAACATGAAAAAGATCGTCTTCACTCTCGTCGCCGCCTTGTCAATGCTTTTCGGCAATCCGGCCTGTTCACAAAGCCCGGCCCAAACTACCACTATCAACGGCTATCAATCCACGTGGTGGAAGGAGGCTGTGGTCTACCAGATCTATCCGCGCAGTTTCAAAGATTCCAACGGGGACGGCGTCGGCGACCTGAACGGGATCACGGAAAAGCTGGACTACCTGAAGAAGCTCGGTGTAGACGTCATTTGGATTTCTCCGCACTACGACTCGCCCAACGCTGACAATGGCTACGACATCCGCGACTACCGCAAAGTGATGAGCGAGTTCGGCACGATGGCGGATTTCGATCGCATGCTAGCCGCCATCAAGGCGCGGCATATGCGGCTGATCGTCGACCTGGTCGTCAACCACTCGAGCGACGAGCACCACTGGTTCGCCGAGTCGCGCAAGTCCAGGGACAATCCCTACCGCGATTACTGTTTCTGGCGCGACGGCCGCCCCAACCCTGCCGACCCCGCGCATCCGCTGCCGCCGAACAACTACCCCAGCTTCTTCTCGGGCTCCGCATGGCAATGGGACGAGACGACTCACCAGTTCTACCTGCATCTGTTTGCCGTTAAGCAGCCGGACCTCAACTGGGACAACCCCAAAGTCCGCCAGGATGTCTTCGCCCTGATGAAGTTCTGGCTCGACAAGGGTGTCGACGGCTTCCGCATGGACGTCATTCCCTTCATCTCCAAGCGTCCCGGCCTGCCCGACATTCCTGCGGACCAGTTGGCGCACCCCGACCACTTCTACTCCGGCGGCCCGCACCGCGACCAGTACTTGCAGGAGATGAATCGAGAGGTGCTCTCGCACTACGACGACATGACCGTGGGCGAAGCGGCGGGCATCAGCCTCGACGAGGATCCGCAACTGGTGCGCGCCACTCGCCACGAACTCAATATGATCTTTACCTTCGATGCGGTAGAACTGACCCGCGAAGGCTTTTACGGCCTGAGGGACTGGAAGCTGCCCGAGCTGAAAGCCATCTACGACAACCACTGGAAGATTCTGACAAAGGAGGATTGGGATACCGTCTTCCTCTCGAACCATGACAACCCGCGCATCGACTCGAACTTTGGCGACACCTCAAGCGACGAAAACCGCGTGCGTTCTGCCAAGCTGATCGAGACCATGATCCTGACGCTGCGCGGGACCCCGTTCATCTACGAGGGCGATGAACTCGCCATGACGAACTATCCCTTCAAGACGCTTGACGACCTCAATGACATCGAGGTCAAGAACGCCTGGAAGGAGCGCGTGGTTACAGGACAGATGACGCCAGAGGAGTTCCTGGCTCGCGCCGCTCGCTTTGGCCGGGACAACTCGCGCACGCCGATGCAGTGGAACAACTCTCCCAATGCAGGCTTCACCACGCCCGAAGCCAGACCATGGCTTGCCGTGAATCCCAACTACACTACGATCAACGCCGAGGCCGAGGAACAGGATCAAAACTCGGTGCTCCAATACGTGCGCGACGCCATCGCCCTTCATCATCGCTACAAGGCCCTCACCTATGGTGACTATCAGGACCTCGATCCGCTCCATCCGCAGGTCTATGACTACACCCGCACCCTGGCCGAGCCAAGGCAGAATCCGGAGCGGCTGCTCGTGATTCTCAACTGGAACGCCAAGCCCATTGCATACACCTTGCCCGGCGGAATGAAGGCAGGCAAGCTGCTGCTGGCAAACGTATCGGGAACAACCGAAGCAGACACAGGCACTCTGCGACTTGGCGCATGGGAGGCGCGCATCTACAGCTTCTGAGCTGCCGCTTCAAACCCGAGAATAAGCTGCGGCTAATTCTAACTGCGATTTGTCGATTGTCTCGTGACCAGGGTGAAATCGACCATGCAGTTGGCCTGCCCGATCTTTTGTACCAGCGAGATTGTTAGTGTAGCGCGGAAAATGAGTTAGATAACTCGCCGCCGCAGTCGGGGGTGTGGGAAAGTGGGAAGGGTTGTTTGCTTTCCACTTTTCCATACCTGTACCTCGCCAAAATCCCATCCGGGCGCGAAAAACACTGACTCTTAAGTGATGAGCAGTTTTGGAGGGGATTTCCAATCTCGCCCTGGCCCAAGTCAAGCGAATGAGCCGGACAAGGCCATTCCTCATTTCAGTGCGGCGTTCAAACCCTCCCAACAAGCCGGCCAGAAGCCTGTGGATGCCGTTTTCTGTGAGACATTTGCCTATGCACTCGCGGCCGTCGGTAAGAAGGTCCAGGCCATCGATATGTTTCAGTTGGCGGCTGACCGGGGTGGCGCCAGGCCTGACGTGTTCGACGCCATCGGCTCGCTCTATGCTCAATTAGGCAAGTGGGATGAGGCACGACCCCAGTTCGAGCGCGCCCTATCTATGGATAACTCCTTTGTGCTGCCGCGCATTCATCTAGAGCATTTCTAATTTAAG
>PKXI01000103.1 GCA_003133425.1 Acidobacteriaceae bacterium | reverse complement strand
ACAGGCGATCGCGAGAGGGGAACAGCTCGGCGCGTTAGTGGAAATGAAGGATGGAAAGCCGATCGGCAGCCGCCTGAGATTTGCTCCGGAACTGGCCACATGGGCTGTCGGTCCATTTTCCGCCCAGCAAGTCGAGGGGGCTTACGCTCAACTGTCAAAGTGAGAGGCCTGAAGACCGGATCAAACGTCAATGCCTTTTGCGCTGGGGTTGACGCGTCTAGCAGTCACAGCTTCAGCATGGGCAGCGCTAATGCGGCCGAAACCGGCGGGTGCTTTAGCTCCGCCTGGTACACGACAATCTGGAACTTGCGTGAAAGGAATTTGCTGAATACCGTTCGAATTGTCGTTCTGATGACTGGCCAATACGGCAAGACACGTATTAGGAAGGGCCGCATAGCGAAACGGGGACTCTTCACTGGGAACTATGCGCAGAGAGCGGTCGTATTTCAATTCAAGGACAGACAAGATGACGAGTGATGTGAGAGTTGCGCTTCGGAAATTGACGAAGTCGCCGGGATTTGCTGTGACGGCGATCTTGACGCTGGCGCTGGCGATTGGCGCAAACGCAGTGGTGTTCAGCGTGCTGAACGCAGTGGTGTTTAAGCCGGTGAAGGTGCCGAATGCAAAGAATCTTTTTATGGTGCAGCGATTCCAGTATCCGTCTCAGTCGTATCAGGATTATTTGGATCTGCGGGATCGCAATCGGAGCTTCGAGAGCCTGATCGCTTACAACATGATGGGGCCAGTGGGTGTGGATACCGGCGGAAATCCATCGACCGCATGGCCCTACCTGGTGAGTGGAAACTACTTCGACGGGCTGGGAATTCAGCCGTATCTGGGGCGCTTCTTTCATGCCGTCGATGAGCACGGGATCGGCAGCGCGCCTTATGTGGTGTTGAGCTACGCGTACTGGCATGGCCATTTTCATGACTATCCGGGAGTCGTGGGCCGCATGGTGCTGATCAATAAGCAGCAGTTCACGATCATCGGCGTGGCACCGCCAGCGTTTCGGGGTACGGAGCTCTTCTTTGCGCCGGAACTTTGGATTCCGATGGTCGAGCATCCCGCCGTCGGGGGCTACGATTTGCTGAGGAATCGCAACGATCACTCCGGCATGATAGTGGGTCGGTTGAAGCCGGGAGTGACGCAGGCACAGGCGACGTCGGACCTGAATGCTCTGGCGGCATGGCTGTCCAAGACCTATCCAACGGAAGACGACGGGGTAAAGTTCACGCTGGCTCGTCCGGGGTTGATGGGCGACATGCTGGGCGGCCCGGCGCGCGCGTTTATGGCCGGCCTGATGCTGCTGGCTGGGTTGATTCTGCTGGCGGCATGCGCGAATCTGGGAAGCCTGTTTGCGGCGCGGACGGCGGATCATGCCAGGGAAACGGCGCTGCGGCTGGCGCTGGGGTCCCGGCGCGGGTTGATCCTGCGCCAGATGCTGACGGAGGCTTTGCTGGTTTCGCTGGCAGGTGGGGCTCTGGGGCTTGCCGGAGGCGTGGCGATCCTGCGCTGGCTGAGCGCGTGGCATCCGATTCCCGACACTCTGATCAACATACCGGTGAATCCGGATGCGGCCACGTACCTTGTAGCGCTGGCACTGGCGCTGGTGAGCGGCCTGCTCTTCGGGATTGTGCCGGTGCGGCAGGTTTTGCGGGCCGATCCATGGCAGGTGATCAGAACCGGTGCGGCGGGTGTGGCCGGGCTCCGGCGCTTCACTTTGCGAGATGTTCTGCTGGCGGTGCAGATTGCGATCTGCGCGGTGTTGGTGACGTCCTCGCTGGTGGCGGTGCGCGGGATGGCGCGTTCGCTTCACAGCAACTTCGGATTCGAACCGCGGAACGTGATGCTGGTGGAGAGCCAACTGCAAATGGCCGGCTATGCCGGCGAGCGCATTCCACAGATCCAGCGGCGCATGCTGGATGCAGCAGCAGCCATTCCGGGCGTGACGGCTGTGGGCTATGCGGACCACCTGCCGCTCGGCGTCAGCGGCGGCGACGCCGAGGTTTTCACCGACAGCACAACCAATTACCGGCCCACCAATGTGGTCGCGAACGCAATGAACTACAACGTTTCGCCGGGGTACCTGAAAGCCGCGGGTACGAAGCTGCTGGCGGGAAGAGAGTTGACGCTCAATGACGACCACAACGCGCCGACTGTGGCTCTGGTGAATAGGCAGTTTGCGGATAAGGTCTTCGGTTCAGTGAATAAAGCTGTCGGCGGCCATTTTAAGTACTCGACCGGGTCGCGCGCAGAAGTCGTCGGGGTTATAGAAGACGGGAAATACCGGACCCTCACTGAGGATCAGCAGCCGGCAATGTTCTTTTCATTTCAGCAGCACCTGTCGAGCGGTACATTTCTGCTGGTGCGGTCGGAGCGCGATCCGGAAGAGATAGCCAAGGCGCTGGATCGCTCGGTGCGCAGGCTGGACCCTGGGCTGCCTTTTGTGGTGAGGACGTGGAACCAGGATATGAGTTCAGCGCTCTTTGCGGCACGTGTGGCCACGGTGGCCCTGGGCGTGCTCGGGCTACTGGGCGCGGTGCTGGCGGTGACGGGAATCTTCGGTATGGCCTCGTACACCGTAAGCAAGCGGCTGCGTGAGCTGGGAATTCGTATGGCGTTGGGGGCTAGACGGAAGGAAGTACTGCGGGCCGCGCTGGGACGTACGTTTGTGCTGTTGTCGGCTGGTTCGGCAGCGGGGTTGGTGCTGGGCCTGCTGGCCACGAAGGTGCTGTCGCACATCGTCTACCAGGCGTCGCCGAACGATCCGCTGGTGTTGTGCGGGGTGGTGCTGACGATGATCGGGCTAGGGATGGCGGCTACCTGGATTCCGGCGCAAAGAGCGTTGGCGGTGAATCCGATCATCCTGCTTCGAGAGGAATGAGGTGCGCACTAGAAATTGTACCCCGACTAAGCATGCTTAACAGCCTGTGGTGCAAC
>PKXI01000168.1:12880-24732 GCA_003133425.1 Acidobacteriaceae bacterium | reverse complement strand
TAAATTAGAAATGCTCTAATCCGGCTAAACTTTCGAATTGCCGATAATCCAAGGTAAATGTCCAGCGATACAAACGCACCGAAAGCGGAGCTGGGGCAATCCTGACCCAGTCGGGAAAACAAAGACCCGGTACCCGGCGTCCAGGGTGGAGTGAAAAAGGCAGCGAGTCAGCCGCGCTCACGCGCTTGTTAGCGAGTTGGCGTGCGCTTGCGCGCACGTTGGCGGGTTGGCGGACCGATTCTCAAAATCGAGACCTGGGACGCCCGGCGGCCGGCTGGTTCTGGGCGGTAGGGCTTATGAGCAAATGAGAGAAAGGCGTTGTCTATTGAAAGGGGCATTCCCGGTCAATTTCCGATGACTGGAGGCGGGCTCAATTCCAGGTTGTGCCCTGCAGAGACCAAGTGACGATGCTGTATGGTTATGTGGTAATTCTCACACGAGCTGCATGGTCATGTGACAGCCCTCACGGAGTTTCCCCGAACGCTGGAACGCTGAGTCTCAGGAGACAAAAGTCAATGGCTCAAATTGGCCGGCGTGCTCTCACCGAGAATCAAGGATCAAGCTGCTGGTTCAACGATTCGTCATCGTTGCGCTTCTCAGTTTTTCGGCAGTTGCGGCTGCGCAGCAACAGACCTCTCCTCCGATCCAGATCTATGGCGGGTATTCGTGGCTCTCCAACAGCTTCAATGGAGTGCCCGGTTCGCAGAAAGCATTGAACGGGTGGAATGGCGGCGTGGCCTTTCCGCCATGGCGTCACCTGCGCTTCAAAATCGATTACTCGATGTACCGGGGAACGAATGCCGGCGACCCGCAGCACGGCTTTTTCCTCATGGGCGGAGGCCAGTACGAGGCGACGGTTCACCGCGAGCGCTTCTACGCTGAGGCACTTGTCGGCGAAGGGGGGCTGAACGGCACCTGGTTCAAAGCCGACGCTACCGGTTACATGAACGGGAATACCGGCACGATTGCGTCCCTTGCCGAGTTCCTTGGGGGCGGCATCGACACGCCGATCAGCCATCACGCCGCCATTCGTGTTGAGGGCGGCGTCCAGCACTCCAATTTTCTCCCCATCGAGCCGGATCCCAAATCCCAGCCGTATCATCTGGCCGGGATACCGAACTACTTCGGCCGCTTCTCGGTCGGCATAGTCTGGCTGCCGAGCCTGGAATCGGCGGTTCGGCCGGCCCCGGAGGCCTCGACGCGTACCCCGGTCGAGAGCGAACTCATCTTCGAGGGGCAGTATTCCATCGGTCACTTCAAGATTGGCGCCAACTCATGGTGGAGCTATCTTTCCGGCGGCGGCTTCGAATATGACCGCCATTCCTGGGGCAATTTTATCGGGGCACGCGTGGATTACTCGGCCGAGATTCTGCCGGTCCTGATACTGCGGCAGCCCAGCAAAACGGACATTTGGGGCAATCGGCAAAGCAATGCGTTTGAAACCGTGCAGGGCGTGGGGATTTCGCCGATCGGCATGCGCCTGCTTTGGCGCGACGGGAAGCACTTTAAGCCTTACTACATTGTGAAGGGCGGCATGACGGTGTACACGAAGAAGGCTTTTTCGCAGTACGCGTCTTACGAGAACTTCAGCCTGCAGCAGGCCATCGGCGTGCAATTGAAACTGACCGATCGCTGGGATTTTCGCGCCGGATTTGAAGTCTTTCACCAGTCCAACGGCTTCGCTGTGCCCAGCAATCCGGGCCTTGACGAGATGATCCTCAATGGGGGTCTCAGCTACCATCTGGGCCATGCGCGGGCCGGGAATTGATCGCCCGGCTCCGGTTGGCTGCGAGGAACGCAGGCGCGGGAGTGGCAATGGTCTTTATCGATTCCGAGATTCTGTGTCGCGGCCTTTGTCTCCACTTTGCCTCTCTCGATTATTGTGCGTCTGTGCCGGGATATTTTCGGCAAAGTGCTTCGGCGAGAGTGGCGCGGGCGGGCGGCTATCGGAAGCTTTCGGGTGGGGCGAATGGGTTTGCGCAGGGGTTGAAGCCCCGGCCTACCAGATCATAAGCCCGGAGCCGAATGCAGTTGGAGTTCGGGGTTGCCCAGGTCTCAGAATCGAGACTCGCGCACGCAGCCATTGAATTCGTTAACGCCAGGGCGTTTACGGGGACTGATTTGATAGGCTCTCAAAAGCAACTAGAGAATTGAGATTCTTCCTTTCCCCAGGTATCACAAGTGAGACTTGAGGCACCCTCCATCAAGGTAGGATAAGATTTTCTCGAACTGAAATCCGGACCCCCTCCCGTGTGAAAGCTCGGACATCTTATGAACTCGTTAAAGCAGGACCAATTGAAATACGGGAAGAGCGCCGCCTTCCACGAAGCAGCTCACTACATCTTGTGCGTTGCGCAAGAGATTCCAGTTCGCGAACTCGGACTCCGTATTGACTCCAAAGGCAACGGAAGATCACACATATATTGCAGAGAATCTGGAAAAGAAATTAAGTCAGAAATAGACAAACAGGAGATAGAAAAGAGCATTGTTTCGCTCTTTGCCGGATATTTGGGTCAGTTGAAATTTTTCCCGGAACTTAAAGACATGCGAGATGTCGCCGACGCCGCGATAAAAGAAGACCTGAACCAGATCGATGCGCTTCTCAGCGACATGTATCCCAATAAACCCGAAGGCTGGTACAAAGCAAAAGGAATATTGCAGACAGAGTCGGATAGGCTCATTAAAAGCAACTGGTCAGCGATCAAAGCCTTAGCAAACGCGCTTTGGGATCAACCGTGGAAACCACAGGTGCAGGTTCCTCCGATTGACACAGGCTGGTCTGACGACAAGAAGGAAAAATCGATGAACGCACGGGATGTGGCAGCGATCCTGAGGGAGTTTGGGCTTAGCCCGATCATCAGGGCCGATGTATAACTGAATCTACAAACCACAAATAGCTACCCGGAAGTCGGCATGTCGGATGTTTATAGCTTGGTCACGGGGGTCCGATCGCGGCTTGCGCCGCGTACACGATCTTCCAGAACTCCTGCGGATGGGTTTTTTTGCGTGGGTTGAAACCCACGCCTCCCTCCGGATTGAGTTTTCTCAAGAGGTCTAAAGCCGTGCCCTTTCAAAGCCGGTCTACGGTAAGTGTAAGAACGCTCTGAAGCCGAGCCCTTTCAAAGCCGGTCTACAGTTAGTGTAAAAGTAAGTGTAAAAAACGCACTATAGATCCAGCAAATAAATACTGTCTTCGTGCTNNTTTATTTGCCGAAGCAATAAAGAGGCTGTGGAATTGTGCGTCTGATGCGGACGACACTTTATTCGATGCCGATAACCAGAGCCTCTCTGGGAGCGCTGGCCTTTGCGGGGTTGCGGCCTTCTTCCCACAGGTGCTTTGCTTGTTCCTCGCCGTCGAGTACGCGGAAGACGCCCTCGGCAAGTGCTTGCAATTCGTCTTCGCCGGGATAGACTTTGACGGGCGCGATCCAGTCCAGATAGCTGCGCAGCCGGTTGATGACGCGCTCCGAGTGCGCCATTCCTCCAGTCAGCAGCAGTGCGTCCGCCTTGCCCCTAAGGACCGCGGCCATGGACCCAGCTTCCTTGGCGATCTGGTAGACCATGGCGTCGAAGACACTGGTTGCTTCGCGGTCGCCGGAATCGATGCGCCGCTCGACCTCCTGCAAGTCTCGAGTGCCGAGATAGGCGAAGAGTCCGCCGTCGCCAAAGACCTTATGGTCGATCTCCTTCTGCGCGAACCTGCCGCTGTAGCAAAGCTTGATGAGTGCGCGCACAGGCAGGCCGCCGGTGCGGTCGGGTCCGAACGGGCCTTCGTCGATGGTGTTGCTATCGATCATGCGGCCTTTGCGGTGCGCCGAAACGGTAATGCCGCTGCCCATGTGCGCCACAATCAGATGCAGTGTTTCGTATGGCCGGCCGTGCTCGCGCGCAAAACGCTGCGCCACTGCCCTGGTATTCAACACATGGCTGATGGGAGAACGCTCGATGAGTGGCGATCCGGACAGACGTGCACAGTCCTGCCACTCGTCTGCCGTCACCGGGTCAACGATGTAGGCGTTCACACCGGCCTCGCGGGCAAACCTGAGTGCCAGCAGAGCGCCGAGGTTGGACGCATGCTCGCCGCGCCGCGCCAGCCTGAGCTCTTCCACCATCGCCTCGTCCACCACGTAGGTTCCGCAGGTTACAGGCGGCAGCAGCCCACCACGCCCCGCAACGGCGGCCACCTCGCTGGACTTGTAGCCGCACTCCTTCAGCGCTTGGGCAATCATTGCCGCTCGATACTCGAGCCGCGCCACCATGGGACGGTCACCGAAGCGCGCCAGTTCTTCATCTCCATGGCGGACGGTCCGCACCCATTCCACTCCCTGCCGGGTGTAGATGCCGAACTTCGTAGACGTAGATCCGGGGTTGATGGACAGAACACAGGTGCGCAAGTTTGGGCCTTGCTCGGCGATTGGATTGTCGTTCGTCAAGGCTTACCTCGCAGCGCCATTGAGTTTACCCCGTCTTGGAACCGGCGCGCAGGGTTAGCCGTCACACCTTTGTGGGAGCCCCCGGCCGAAGCTTTTTCTCTTTGAACTCAAATGATTTAGGGGTAATTTGCCAAATCCGTGCTACACTCTATTCAATCGTAGAATTCGATCTGAAGTTCTTGCCTGTTCCGGTTACCGCCTGCACGCAACACTTCCACATTGCATTCGCGGTAAATGAGTACCAGAGGAGCAACACAATGGAACAAGGCACAGTTAAGTGGTTTAATGACGCCAAGGGTTTTGGATTTCTTAGCCGTGAAAACGGAGAGGATGTCTTCGTTCATCACACCGCCATCCAGTCGAACGGTTTCCGTTCACTGCAAGAAGGCCAGCGCGTCCAGTTCAACGTAACCAAGGGCCCCAAGGGCTGGCAGGCTGAGAACGTTCAGGTTGTCTAAGGGTTACCCCCCAGCAATCAGTTCGAGATCAAAAAGAAGAGGGACGGCAAAGCTGCCGTCCCTCTTCTTGCATTTGGTGGAATTTTTGCTTTTGCGGGAAGTTGCCGGCACATCCAAACAGGGGAGTCAGTTCAATGGGTGCTTACGGTTGGGCAACTTTTGATGGCCGTTCTTACGCAGCGGGCTTGAGGCTCTTCATGCTCACCTGGGGAATAGCGGGGTGAATGCCTTCCTTGGGCTTATCGTGGGTGCCCAGGTATTGCAGCACGTCGTTGATTGAATCTTCAAAGCGGGAACCCGTCTTGTGGGTTGCCTTTACGCCCTTGGCTACGAGCTGGCAGACTTCAAAGCGGTTCATTCCCTGTGCAAGGGCTTTATGGATTTGGTTGGAACGCATGACGAACTCCGGCGAACAAGGTGATGTTGCGTGGAGGTACTGAGCTCGTCAGAAGCGGTAATACGGCCGGAGCCGAGCGAGGCTGATCAAATTCTGGTCTATCTCAATTGTACGCTGGAAACTGCAGCAACGCCGCTCTGAATGCCGCGTGAAGAGGAGATGGAACCCGCGCGCACTGCTTTCATCGTCACAAAATCCCTGTTACCATAGAGGTCGCACAGCCCGAGAAACGGGAAACACTGAAGAGATTCGAGCGAAAGAGGTTACACGTGGCCGACACCACCAAAGTAGAAGATAAGCTGGAACGGAAGAAACTGAAACGCGCGGCGCGCAAAAAGGCCGCTCCCAAGGGAAAGCGCACAGAACCGCGCGGTTCCGCCAAAAAGAAGGTCAAGAAGCTCGCGCGCGGCCAGTCGAAGCGCTAAAAGCAGCTACCAGCCTTTAGCTACTAGCTTCTAGCCCCTCGCATTTCCTGCTCAAGCAACTCTAAAGCGGAATCGAGTAGAGCTAGAGGCTGGTGGCTAGAAGCTAGAAGCTGTTTCACCGGTGCTCCTCCCCATCCAGATGCACTGTATTCTGTGACAGAACCCCGTGGGCTAATTCCTCGGACAAAATCCGCGGACAAATCCACGCTCCGGGGGGGGTTGAGGAGAACTGCTCTGCCGAGCCAACTGCTTGCCCGCAAGTCGATCGATAAGCTCATCAGGGAATCGGAAGATCCCGAGCACTCGCTCAAGAAAAGCCTTGGGCCGTGGTCTCTGACCGCGCTGGGCATTGGTGCGGTTATCGGTTCCGGCATTTTCACGGTCATCGGCACGGCCATGGCCGGACAGCACTTCGATCAGCCCTCGATTGGCGCAACACCGCTGATTCACTGGATGCTTACCCACTCCGCCATGGCGGGCCGGCCTGGCGCGGGGCCTGCGCTGGCGCTCTCGCTGGTGCTGGTCGCCGTCGTCTGCGCATTCACGGGGCTCTGTTATGCCGAGCTCTCGTCGATGATTCCAATTGCTGGTTCAGCCTACACATACACATACGCGACGATGGGTGAACTCACCGCCTGGATCATCGGCTGGGATTTGATTCTGGAATACGCCTTCAGCAACATGAGCGTAAGCGTGGGTTTTGCCGCGCACATTGTGGATCTGCTGGACTGGTTTGGCGTGCATATGCCCTTGATGTGGATCTCGCCGGCCTACTTGCCCATGGGCCTGCAGGACCTGGCCGGAAACGATCTCTACAAGGCTGGCTGGCACTTCGGTTTCAACATTCCCGCCTTCCTCGTCGTCATGATTCTCACCGTGATCTTGGTGCGGGGCATCCGCGAATCGGCACGCGCCAATAACGTGATGGTTCTGGTCAAGATCGCCGCCATTCTGGTTTTTGTTTTTGCCGGCGCAAGCTTCATCAAGCCTCACTACTGGCATCCCTTCATGCCCAACGGCTGGACCGGCGTGCTCACCGGCGGCTCCATCATCTTTTTCACCTATATCGGATTTGACTCGGTCTCAACGGCGGCCGAGGAGTGCAAGAATCCGCAGCGCGACATGCCTATCGGCATTCTGTCTACGCTGGTAGCCTGCACGCTCCTGTATGGCGGAGTGGCCATCGTGCTTAGCGGCATCGTGCCATGGCAGTCAGTGATGGGCGACGCGGCGCCGGTGGTGAACGCGCTGAAGAAGCTATCACTCGGGCCCGGCGGCAGCGGGCTCCACTGGGTGCGCCTGTTTGTTCTGATCGGTGCGCTCATGGGCATGGTTTCTTCCATCCTTGTCTTCCAACTCGGCCAGGCGCGCGTGTGGTTTGCCATGTCCCGCGACGGCCTGCTGCCAACGGTCTTCAGCCGCATCCACCCCAAGTTCCGCACACCGGCCTTCGCCACCTGGGTCGCAGGATTCGCAGTCGGCATTCCCGCCGGTCTGCTCGACATCGGCACCGTTTCAAATCTTTCAAACATCGGTACGCTCTTCGCGTTTGTGCTGGTCTCGATCGCAGTGCTTATCCTGCGCTATCGCGAACCGGAACGCCGCCGCGGATTCCGCGCCCCGCTGGGGCCGCTGTTTCCGGTACTCAGCATCATCTTCTGCGTCGTGCTCATGATGGGCCTTGAAGTCATGACATGGGCGGCCTTCTTCGCCTGGCTTATCGCCGGCCTGCTTATCTATTTCTTCTACAGCCGCCATCGGTCGGAGTTTGCACCGAAACGGTAAACTTGAGTCATGTCGGAAATTGAAGCATTCATCCGCAGTCTTCCCAAGGCTGAGTTGCATCTGCATCTCGAAGGCACAGTGACGCCTGCGACGCTCAAGGATCTAAGTGCTCGCCACGATGCGCATCCCATGACGCTGGCCGAGGCGAATGCCCACTACCATTTCGACGATTTCACCGGCTTTATCGAGGCCTTCAAGGCAGTCACACGGAGGCTGATCAGCCCCGACGACTACGAGTTGGTTGCCTGGCGCATGATGGAGCGGCTGGCTGCGCAGGGCATTGTTCACGCCGAGGTCTACATCTCCGTGGGCGTCATCTATATGTGGCGTAACTTCGACCCCCATGCATTCGAACCCATCTTCGACGGTCTTGAGCGCGCCAGGGAGCGGGCTGCGCGCGAGCTGGGTCTCTCTGTCTACTGGATCTTTGACGCCGTGCGCCACTTCACAGTCGAAGAGGCCGAGCGCGTTTTTCGCAAAGCAGCCGAGATGCAGAGCGACTACCCGTCGATTATCGGTATAGGTCTCGGCGGAGACGAGCGCCGAACTGGCTCCGCGCCTTTTCGTGAGCTCTATGCGAGGGCCCGCGAAGCCGGATTGCGCCTGACCAACCACGCCGGCGAAACCACTGGCCCGGAGGCCATTTGGGAAGCGCTCTCGATCGGCACAGAGCGCGTCGGGCACGCACTTTCCGCTATTCAAGACCCTGCTCTTATCCAAGAGTTAAACGCGCGAAGAACCGGGCTGGAGTTGAACCCGACTTCGAATGTCCGGACCGGTGTCTGCGCGTCTTTTGCAACGCATCCGTTGCGGCACTACTTCGATGCAGGGCTGCTGGTCACACTCAACTCCGACGACCCCGCCTTCTTCGGTTCCGACCTTGCCAACGAGTACCTGCTCGCACACACGGAGCAGGGCTTCACGCGCGAAGAGCTGCGCCTGCTGGCGTCTAACTCGATTCATGCCAGCTTTCTTCCCGATAAGGAAAAGGCGGAATGGCTCTCCCGAATCGACTCAATAGGTTAAACAGTTCAACCGGCCGCGCGGTTCGCAATGTGGTCCTGCCACCAAAAACTGAGGTATCATGGTTGTGCAGGAGGCTCTTGCCGTGATTTTTAATGAACCCGATACAATGGTACCCGCCGAAGAAGTCCAGTGCGAAAAGAAGGACTCGAAAGCTCTGGAGGTCATCGGATGGTTCTCTGTTGGCATGGCCGTCGCCGCGCTCGGCATCTGCATCGGCGCCGAACTCCGCAACCGCTATAAATTCAAGAAGCGCACTCCTTATGATTTCTATGCCAACGCCGGCGAGCAGCAGGCAGGCGAATTTGGTGTAGGCATCTAAGTATCCGGGCTCGCTCCGACTTCAGAAATGCCGCCATTGCGCGGCATTTCCTGTTTTTGCGCTTGATTCCCACCCTACCCACAAAAACAAAAACGTGGCGAGGGTGGGGCACCCGAGCTTTATGACCGGAAAGGTCCACTAATGCAACAGATCGTCGATTTCATATTGGAGTTGGACAAGCTCAAAGCCGTCACGCGCAAGGTTCGTCCACTGGGCCTGGATCGCTATGAGAACTCCGCCGAGCACAGTTGGCAGATCGCCCTAATGGCGGCCTCCCTCGCGGGCTATGCCGAGACGCCGGTCGACATCAACCGGGTGATTGCGATGCTGCTGGTGCATGACATCGGCGAGATCGATGCCGGAGACACGATGGTCTTTGTAGAAGGCGGCTGGGAACAGCGCAAAGCCGAGGAACTCGCATCAGTCACGCGTATATTTGGAATGCTTCCCGATGCGCAGGGCGCCGCTTTCCTGGCTTTGTGGCTTGAGTTCGAGAATGGCGACACTCCTGAGTCCCGCTTCGCACATTCTGTCGATCGAGCGATGCCGGTGCTTCTCAATCTTTCAAATCAGGGACAAAGCTGGCGCGAAAACGGCATCAGCTACGAGCGAGTGGTGAAGCGCGTTGAACCAGAGGTCAAGGCCGGCTGCCAGGCGTTGTGGGATTATCTTGCCGTTCGTCTTGAAGAAGCTCGTCACCAGGGGTTCTTTGGCGCGTGAGCATCCCACCCGGCTGAACTTGAGCGGAACGGCCGAAAAGCAGGCCGCAGGGGCTAAAGCCCACCTTTGTTTTCAGCCATTTGCGGCACCCTTCGACTCCGCTCAGGGCAGGCTTTGAAGCCGTGCCCTTTCAAAACGGGGACCTATTCACAAGACCTGTGGGCTCGCTAGTTCGACAGAGCTTTCTTGATATTCGCCTCGATATCGCTCTCCGAAGTCAGTCCCATCTGCGCCGCCACCACCGTTCCCTTGCGATCTACAAAGAACGACGTCGGCATCGCATCCAGCCCGCCGTATTCCTGGCTCAGGCTGTCGCCATCAATCAGCACCGGGTAAGGCATCTTTTCCTGCGCGACAAACTTGGCAATGGCAGCCTTGTCCTTGGCCCATCCCGCCTTGTCGTCCTTCTTCAGGTCGTCGCCCTCAGTGGAGATGCCAAGAATCTCAAAGCCCTGCCCCGCGTACTTGTTGCGCAGCTCAATCAGCCACGGCGTCTCGATCTTGCAAGGGCCGCACCACGTCGCCCAGAAGTTGATCAGCACGGCCTTGCCTTTGTAGCTATCGAGCGAGACCTTTTTGCCACTCAAATCTTCCAGGGCAAATGCCGGCGCCGGCTTGCCCATGAATGGCGAATTGTATTTCGGCATGCCCCCCGCCGGATCGGGCACCAGTTCGCCCTTGGCGGCCGAGGCCAGCAGCTTTTCCGCGGCCTGCTGGCGATACTCCCAGTTGGCCCACCCCGCCCAGGCAAAAACGGCCAGAATCAACAAAACTACGGTAAGAACAATCGTGTTGCGCTTCAAGGGGATTGACCTCTTCCCCTCTATTGTACGAGGCAAAACAGCAGACAGGGAACAGAGTACAGTGCGCAGTGGCTAGTGATCGGGTGCGCACGGGGGATTTTCTGTTCACTGTTCACTGTGCACTGCACCCTGCCCTAAACTGTTACCATCAAAAGCCGATGAACCAGCCCAACCCCAGCAATCCCGAAGCCAGCGCTCTGCAGCCGGCGGCGATGGTCAGAACCGAAGCCGCAGCGCTCGAAGCCCTGGCCACCCGCCTGGAAGGCCCGATGGCTGAGCCGTTTGCGCGCGCCGTCGAGCTCATCCTTGGCTGCGGCCAGGGAAACGGCCGCGTGGTGGTCACCGGCATGGGCAAGAGCGGCATCATCGCCCAGAAAATCGCGGCCACCCTCAGCTCTACCGGGAGCCCGGCCCTGTTCCTGCATCCGGCCGAGGCGGTGCACGGCGACCTGGGCGTGCTCATGCCCGGCGACGTTGTGGTGGCGCTTTCGGTCAGCGGCGAGACCGAAGAAATTCTCCGCCTCCTCGCCACCCTCAAGCGCAAGGGCGACGCGCTGGTCAGCTTCTCCTGCAATCTGAGCTCGACCCTTGCCCAAGCCAGCGATGTAGCTCTCGACTGCGGCGTGGAGCGCGAGGCATGCGGCCTGAATCTCGCGCCTACTGCTTCCACCACCACCATGCTGGCCCTCGGCGATGCCCTGGCCATCGCGGTCAGCCTGCGCAAGGGATTCCGCGCCGAAGACTTCGCCGAGCTGCACCCCGGGGGCAAGCTCGGCAAGCGCCTGGCCAAGGTGCGCGACTTGATGCACTCGGGCGACGAAGTGCCGGTTGTATCGCCCGCCACGCCAATGACCGACGTGATCTACGAGATGTCGTCGAAGAAGCTCGGCATCACAACGGTGCAGGAAGCAGGGCGTCTACGCGGGGTAATCAGCGACGGCGATCTCCGCAGGTTGCTGGAGCGGGAAGGCGGCGCAGCCCTCGGCCGCAACGCAGGCGAGGCCATGAATGCCCATCCGCGAACCATTAGCGCGCAGGAACTGGCAGCCAAAGCACTCGCAATTCTCGAGGAGCGCAAGATTACTTCGCTGATAGTGATCGACGCTGAGCAGCGCGTTGAAGGCGTCCTGCATCTGCACGATCTGTGGGGAGTGGAACTGATTTAAGAACAGGGATCAGGGGTCAGGGATCAGAAATTCCCGCCCGCTCAAAGCTGTGCGATCCCAGGTCTCAAGATCGAGACCTGGGGCACCCGAAGCTCTCCCACTCCCCCGAACATTTAGAATGAATCCTGTCGATATTCTGTCTTGCGTCCGCCGCGGCGGACGGGAAAGTACGCAATCATTTCAATGCATCGCTGGTCTAAACTCTTTATTCCCACTCTTCGCGAGGCCCCGGCAGACGCCGAAGTGGCCAGCCACCGCTTTCTCGTCCGTGCCGGCTACATCCGCCAGCTCGGCGCAGGCATCTACAACTACCTCTTCCT
>PKXI01000168.1:0-12804 GCA_003133425.1 Acidobacteriaceae bacterium | reverse complement strand
TGCCGCAGATCTGGTACCAGATTCAGGCCAAGTTCCGCGACGAACCACGCCCCAAATCCGGCCTGCTGCGCGTGCGCCAGTTCACCATGAAGGACAGCTACTCCTTCGACATCGACAAGGCCGGCCTCGACAAGAGCTTCGACCTGCACGACGCCGTCTACCGCAAAATCTTCTCCCGCTGCGGCCTGAAATTCGTGGCCGTCGAAGCCGACTCCGGCTCCATGGGCGGCTCGCAGTCGCAGGAGTTCATGGTCTACACCGACGCCGGCGAAGACCTCATCGCAAGCTGCCCGGTATGCGGCTACGCAGCCAACCTGGAAAAAGGCACCTCGCGCCTCGAACCGGTCGCGGAACTTGAACCCACGGGCGACGGTAAACCGGAGCTGATTCATACGCCGGGCATGGGCGCGATCGCCGACATTGCCGCGTTCCTCAAGATGAGCGAGGCGAACGACATCAAGTGTGTGGCCTACATGGCCCAAAAGCTCGGTGCGGCGGGGAAGCCTGACACCTGGCACGGCGTTGCGGCCTTTCTGCGCGGCGACCACCAGGTGAACGAAACCAAGCTCATGGGCGCGTTGGGCGCGGGCGAGCTCCGCACCATGCAAGCTGAAGAGCTATCGCAATACTTCAATGGACCCGCCGGCTTCCTGGGCCCGGTCGGCGTAAAGCCCGACGCCAAGCCGCTCGAAACGGGCCTGACCGTCGTCGTAGACAAATCTCTCGAAGGCCGCAAGAACCTCGTCGCCGGCGCCAACAAGCTGGACTACCACCTGCGCAACGTCGTTCCAGGCCGCGATTTCTCGTGGACGCTCGCAGCCGACATCCGCAGTGTGAACGAAGGCGAAGGCTGCCCCGTCAGTGCATGTACCGGGAAGCTCGTGGTCGGCAAAGCCGTCGAAGTTGGCCACATCTTCAAGCTCGGCTACAAGTATTCCGAAAGCATGGGCGCCAAGGTGCTCGACGTGAACGGCAAGGAAATAACGCCGATCATGGGCAGTTACGGCATCGGCATCGAGCGCATTCTCACCGCCGCCATCGAGCAATCGAACGACAAGAATGGATTCTGGTTGCCGGCCTCAATTGCGCCCTTCACCGTGGTTGTTACCGTAACCAACATGACCGACGCAGCGCTCAAAGAGACCGGAGAAAAGCTGGCCGCCGAGCTCGAATCCGCCGGCCTCGACGTCCTGCTGGATGACAGAGACGAGCGCGCCGGCGTCAAATTCAAAGATGCGGATCTGGTCGGCATTCCTTACCGTATCAACGTAGGCAAGAAAGCCGCCGACGGTGTGGTTGAACTAGTAACGCGCGCCACGTCAACCAGCGTCGACGTTCCGTTGCACGAAGCACTGGCGCTGCTAAAAGAGCGCGTAGAAGAAGATGCTTTGCTTACGGCCGTAGGAACGTAAGAGCAGCTTTTAGCTACGAGCTTCTAGCTGCTACCTTCAATCGATCCGATTAGCATTCGCGGTTTTAGGTTCGAGCTTTAGCTTATCCATGCACCGAGGAGCGAGAAGCTAGAGGCTAGAAGCTAGAAGCTGAATTACAAAGGAGCAGCGATGGCGTTGAAAATCAAGCTGGCAAAACCCACTGGGAAGCATACCTTGTCATCGCTTGCGCTCCGCGTCGCCCTGGTAGCGATTGCAGTTTTTGCGCTCGTTTTCCTCGTCGTCGGCGGCTTCTACTACTACAAGTATCAGGGCATCGTGGACGCGCGCTTGAAAGAGCCGCTGTTTGCCAACACCGCCAAGGTCTTTGCCGCGCCCCGCGAGGTCCGTCCCCGACAAAAATTTTCCATCCACCTCATCGCCACTGAACTGCGCGAGGTCGGCTACACACCAGACGGCGCTACGCAGGCCTCACAGTTGGGAACGTACAGTGAAGGCGCGCAGGTCATCACCGTGCGCCCCGGCCCGCAGTCCTACCACTCCGAGGATCCAGCGACAATTCGCATCAGCGGCGGCGTAGTGAACTCCATCAGCGACGCTCACGGTCAGCCGTTGTCAAGCTATGAGCTGGAACCGATGCTCATCACCGGGCTGAGCGAGGACGCCAATCGCACCAAGCGCCGGCTGATTGCGTACGACGAGATGCCACCAAACCTGGTGCAGGCGGTGGTGGCCATTGAAGACCGCCGCTTCTTTGAACACGGCGGCGTGGATTACATCCGCATGATTGGCGCCCTGCGCAACGATATGACCCCAGGGCACCGCTTTGTCGAGGGCGGCTCCACGTTGACCATGCAACTGGCGCGCGGTTTCTTTCTCACGCCCGAGCGGCACATCAAGCGCAAGCTCATCGAGATTCTCATTACCTTCCAGCTGGAACATCGATTCGGGAAAAAACAGATCTTCGAGATGTACGCCAATCAGGTCCCGATGGGACAGCTCGGCAGCTTCGCCATTAACGGCTTCGGCGAGGCCTCTGAGGCCTACTTCGGCAAAGACATGCGCCAGCTCAGCCTGTCCGAAAGCGCGTTGCTGGCGGGCCTCATTCAAAGCCCCAGCCGGCTGAATCCGTTCCGGCATCCTGACCGCGCCATGGAGCGCCGCGCCATGGTGCTGGATGCGATGGTTGAGACCGGGGCAATTACAAAGGACCAGGCCGAGCACGCCAAGGCCGAACCGCTGCACCTGGCGCAGGCCAGCGTAGATGAAGGCGAAGCCCCTTATTTTGTGGACCTGGTGCGCGATCAGCTGGTGCAAAAACTCGGCGACCGCGAATTCAATCGCGAAGGACTGCGCATCTACACCTCGCTCGATCCGGACTTGCAGCGAGCAGCTACCATCGCGGTTGTCTCCACCATTCACGTCGTGGATGAGCAGGTCGACAGGCTGTACGCCCGCCGCAAGAAACTGGGCCAAAGCGTCATCTATCCCCAGGTTGCGCTGGTAGCGCTCAATCCGCACACCGGCCAGGTGCTTGCCCTGGTGGGCGGGCGCAGCTACGGAAACTCGCAATTGAACCACGCGGTAGCCAGCCGGCCCACCGGTTCCATCTTCAAACCGTTTGTCTATGCCGCGGCATTCAACACGGCCGCACAGGGCACCATGCTGCCGGGACAGAAGCAACTGTTCTCGCCGGTCATGATGCTGAGCGACCAGCAAACCACCTACGACGTCGGCGGCCAGGAGTATACGCCGCGCAACTTTGAAGGCGTCTATCACGACCAGGTCACGGCGCGATACGCACTGCAGCAGTCGCTGAACAACGCCACCATCGGGCTTGCCGCGATGGTCGGCTTCGACCAGGTAGCCGCATTGGCTCGCGATGCGGGCATCAAGAACGCACGTGGAACTCCGTCGGTAGCCATTGGTTCTTATGACGCCACGCCGCTGGATATGGCTGGCGCTTACACCGTCTTCGCCAACAACGGCGTGCATCTGGACCCCTGGATGCTGGCCAGCGTGCGCACGCCCACCGGAGACATCATCAACGATTACACGCCCTCTTCCCACCAGGTTTTGGATCCGCGTGTTGCGTATCTGACGACCAACATGATGGAGAATGTAATTAACCACGGCACGGGCGCCGGAGTCCGCTCGCTGGGGTTCACGGCGCCGGCCGCGGGCAAAACCGGCACCAGCCACGACGCATGGTTCGCCGGCTTTACCAGCAACTTGCTCTGCATCGTGTGGGTGGGCAACGACGACTATACCAATTTGAATCTCGAAGGCGCGCACGCCGCCGCACCCATCTGGGCGGAGTTCATGAAGAAGGCCGTGCTGTTGCCACAGTACTCCGACACCAATGAATTCTCGGTGCCCGAAGGCGTTGAGATCGTGAAGATCGACAAGGTCAGCAACCTGCTGAGCGACGAAACCTGCCCCGACAGCTTCGATGCCGCCTTCCTCGCCGGCACCGCGCCCACCTTCCCTTGCGACCACCCGCAAGACCGCCGCAATATTCTGCAAAAAATCTTTGGGCTGGGCAAGAGCGGGAACTGATTCGGGCGCGGGTCACCCATCAATATTTGTGCCATCCGGCATCGGCTGGCACCTGGCGCACCAGAAAGTAACTCGCGCATCCGGGCCCTGTATGCGGCGGCGAATCGGCTCACCGCAGCGGCGGCACGGTTCTCCGTTGCGTCCATAAACCCACAGGCTGGCCCCTGGATCCGATTCGTGCGTGGTGCGGCGCCTTCTGCCGCCATACGTCACGATCGTGTCCCCGGAATCCTCCAGCACATTGGCGCGCACAAGTCTTTGCGCCGCGGCAATCGAGGCCTGCAACTGATCCTGCCTGAGCGCGGAAACCTTGCAGAATGGATTAATGCCCGTCACAAAACAAATCTCCGATTTGAAGACGTTACCCACGCCCGCCAGCACCCCCTGGTGCAGCAGGACGTCGGCAATCTCTTCGCTGTCATGCGCCTGTACTCGCCGCTCCGCCTCCGCCGCATTAAAGTCCGCGCTCAGCACGTCAATCTGCTCGCACGGTATTCTCGTTTGCCGCGCGAGCGATTGCGCGGTGTGCATCTCAGCTACCGGCACGCGAAAACCAACTGCAATGTAATCGCTATTCTCGATGACGATGCGCATATTGAATCGCGGCTGCTGCCATCGCTCGCCGTGCCGGTAGATATGCCAGCTCCCGCTCATGAGCATATGAGTAGCCAGCGTCCCGCCGCCTGAAAAATGAATCAGCAGCCATTTGCCGCGCGCTTCAACGCGCTCCACAGTCTGCCCGGCAAGCGGGGTATCGTCATTGAAGCGCGTGAGCAGTGGATAGGTGGACCGGAACACCGTCACCGGTTTGCCGCCAAGTGCGCGCCCAAGCGAGCGGGCAGTGCGAAAGATGGTGTCGCCTTCGGGCACGGCCTATTGCACCTCGCCGCCCGGAGTGCCGGCGTGTGGTTCGTGCGCATGTTGTCCCATCGCCAGCGGAATGCGCCGCAGGTGCATGCCCAGCGGTCCGGGATGAAAGCCTGCATCCATGAGGAAGCGCGCCATGGGATGCGCAGCCACTGGCTGGCCGTTGATGGTCGTGATCAGCACGCCCTGGTGGCTGCCCAATCGCATCCGTTCCTGTCCGCGCGAGCACAGAAAATGCGCGAGCCCCGCGGCCGTTTGCGATCGCTCCGGCTCTTCGGCTGGCAGAAAGATAAGAATATTTGGATTGCCGCGGCGAAGCCACGCAACCAATTGCCCGTTGCGCAGAATTACTTCAGCGTAGGCTGCGCGGGTAAGAATTCGTGGCGCAGTTTCAGAATCTTCTTCAGCAACCTGCAAGTCCGGCCAGCGCAGAACCGAGCCATACGGGTTGGCCGGATCGGTCGCCGCCAATTGCACAAACTCCGGCTTCTCTTCAGGCGGCGCGATGCGTAGCTGGCGCAGCAGATCTATGGCGGCAGGAAGCGCGAATTGTGTTGCACCAAGTCCGGCGACAAAATAGCCCCGACGTATGCGGCCGCTTTCTTCGAGAGCCTTCAGCACGTCATAGACAGCGCTGAAACCGCCTGGAACATTCTCCGCCGCAACCGACTCGCGCAGTAGCACGCCGTAGCGATTGAGCAGTTGCAAAGCAAGAGCGTGACTGGCTTCGGTGGCGGAAGGCGCGAGGGGACGTCCCTCAGGGGCTAAAGCCCCGGCCGATTGGGAGGAATTGATGTACGGGCTAAAGCCCGTACCCTTCACACCGGAGCACGCGCGCAGTGGCAGAAGCGACCATCGCCCCTGAGCGGTGGGGGGCACGGTGCGGCGCGAACGAAACACCGCGCCCGTTTGCAGCCGGCGCGGAGTACGTGCGCTTTCGGGCCGGGCGATATAAGCACGTAGCGCATGCAGCGAGTCGTTGGTGATAAGGCCGCGCCACACCAGACTCCACAGCGCCTCGATCGTCTCACCTGGATAGCCTCCACCTGCGGCCTGATGAAGCGCGTCGAAGAAACTGGCACCGGTAGATTCGAGAACAGCAAGCAACTTTTCTTCACGCTCCGTGAGCGGCTCCGCCAGCGGCCTCTGCTGCGCCAGCAAAGGCAGCTTGTCGGCAAGAAACAGCGCGATGCGTCCGTCGCGTTCGCCAATCGGCTCCACTCCCGCCCAGGCAACTTCGCCGGCCGCAATCAGCGTGTCAAGACCAGAAGAGTTATAGTCCGCAATGCGCGCCGGCAGAATCGAAGACTCCACCAGCGATGCAGGCAGAGGCGTTCCCTGCAGGCTCTCGATAGCATCAAGAAGCGCATCGAGGTTGGCGTGACCCAAATTACCATGACCTGCCCGACGCGGCGTGAGCAATCCCATCCAGTGCGTGAGGAAGCGCGCCAGCGTGTGCTGCTCCACAGGCTCGACCTCGCGGCGCAACTTGGCGAGCGACTTGCGCCGAATCTGGCGCAGAATTTCCGCATCGCACCACTCGCTATGAAGGCCGCCAGGACGGAATCCGCCCTCAAGCACGCGGCCCTCGCCGGCAAGCTGGCGCAGCGCATTCTCTACTGCAAAGGCATCCAGCGCAAATCGATCCGCGGCCTCGCGCAGCGTGAACGGCCCATGGGTGCGCGCGTAGCGGCGAACAAGCTCGAGCACCGGGTGCGCCACCGGCTCCAGCAGCGCCGCCGCAAGCCCGGGCGGCAATGGAATTCCCAAACCATCGCGGTAGCGGGCCGCATCCTCTGCAGCAACCAGGCGCCGTTCGCCGCCAAAGCGCAACTCAAGCAATCGCCGCGAACGAGTGAGCCGGTCGACATGATGCAAAAGCTCGGGCGAAACCACGCGCCGCGCCAACTCGTCGCGGGATAGATCGCCAAGCCGCAGGCAAAGATCGTGAATACCATCGGTCGTGCGCGCGCGATAATTCTCTGCCAGGCACTGCGCTGCTTCTTCCACCTCGGCGATTGCATCGGCGTCCAGCAGTTCGCGCAGGTCGGCCTCACCAAGCAATTCCCGCAGCTGATCCTGGTCGATGGTGAGGGCCTGCGCACGCCGTTCTGCAAGCGGCGCATCACCGTCGTAGAGAAAATTAGCAACGTAACTGAACAACAGCGATGCAGCAAAAGGCGAAGGCTTGCGCGTCTCCACCACGTGCACGCGCAATTGCCGCTGCTCAATCGCGCGCAGCGTTTCAATCAGCGCCGGCATGTCGAACACATCGCGCAGGCATTCGCGATACGCCTCGAGCAGCAGCGGGAACGAAGGATAACGCGAAGCCACGCTGAGCAAATCGTACGACCGCTTACGCAACTGCCACAGCGGCGAGCGCGCATCCGCGCGTCGACGCGGAAGCAGGAGCGCACGGCCTGCCGCCTCGCGAAAACGCCCTGCGAATAGCGCCGTCGAACCCAGTTGCCGCAGCACAAGCTGCATTGCCTCCGCCGGCTCAACGAGAAACCAATCTGGATCCGGCGGCTCATCTGTGTCTGGAAAGCGCAAGACGAAGCCGTCGTCGCCCCACAGCGTCTCCACTTCAGGACCGCCAGCAGCGCGTATGCGCGCACTCACCGCCATCGCCCAGGGAATGTGGATGCGGCTTCCAAACGGCGTGAGCACGCAGACCCGCCAGTCGCCCAACTCGTCGCGGCAGCGTTCGATCACAACCGTGCGATCGTCAGGCACTGAGTCTGTCGCGGCCTCCTGGTCGGCGAGGAACTGCATTAAATTTTCCGCTGCGCCGGGATCCAGATCGTGTTCCGCGACAAGCCGCGTCAGCGCCGCGGGTTTGGGCAGCGCGCGGAGTTCGCGCACCAGCGCACCAATGCAGCGGCCAAATTCCAGCGGCCGCCCGGGCCCGTCACCTTTCCAGAAAGGCATCTTCCCAGGCTCGCCAGGAGCTGGAGTTACCAGCACCCGATCGTGCGTGATCTCGACGATGCGCCATGTGGAGGCGCCAAGTATGAAAGTCTCGCCGGGATGCGACTCGAAAACCATCTCCTCATCGAGTTCGCCAACGCGCACTGCCTTGCCTTCGCTGTAAGCGAGAAACACACCGTAGAGCCCGCGATCAGGAATGGTGCCTGCGTTAAGAATTGCGAGCCGCGCAGCGCCATCGCGTGCCGTAACAACATTGCGGATTCGATCCCACGTGAGCCGCGGCCGGAGTTCCGCAAACTCGTCTGAGGGATAACGCCCGCTGAGCAAGTCGAGAACGCCCTCGAACGCCGCGCGCGTAAGGCCACCAAANNTCCTTCCGCGCGGAATCCCAATCCGCAAACTTCAGCTCCGCGGTAAGATTCTTCGCTCGCCGGGCGCTCTTCAGCACTTTCGCTTTTCGCAACGGCGCCGCGGCCGACGGTGGGTGAGCCACAATCGCCACCAACTGCTGTGCCAGAACGTCGAGCGGGTTGCGCGGGAATCGCGTGGACTCGATGTGCCCGTCGTGCATCGCGCGCGTGACGGCTGCGCAAGCCACAAGATCGGCGCGATACTTCGGAAACAGTATCCCCTCGCTTACCGCGTCCACATGGTGGCCCGCACGCCCGATGCGTTGCATACCGCTTGCCACCGAAGGCGGTGCTTCAATCTGGATGACAAGATCCACCGCGCCCATGTCGATGCCGAGTTCAAGCGTCGATGTAGCGCAGAGCGCGCGAATCTGCCCGGCCTTCAACTGCTCCTCGATCACAGAGCGTTGTGCAGCAGCAAGCGAGCCGTGATGCGCGCGCGCAATAGGCTCTCCGGCCAACTCGTTCAGCGCGCCCGCCAACCGCTCTGCCACCTGGCGGCTGTTGACGAACAAGATAGTCGAGTTGCGCTCGCGAATAATCTCCAGCAACCGCGGATGAATCGCATTCCAGATCGATACGCGGCGTGGCATCTGCGAGGCCGGCCCCGAAGGAATCTCTTCCATCGCGCCAAGGTGCGCCATATCCTCTACCGGAACTTCAATGCGCAACTTGAGCTGCTTGCGCGCGCTGGCATTGACGATAGTCACCGGGCGATAACGAAGTGGTGCAACGTCCAACGCGTCGGAGGACCATGAGGCCGGCGTGGATTCGTCTGCCTTGAACTCGTGTGCGACACCAGGTCCTTCCGTAACTTCCGCCAATTCCACGCCACCTAGGAATCGCGCCACTTCCTCAAGCGGGCGCTGCGTTGCAGAGAGCCCAATGCGCTGCAACGGTCGCTTCGTCAGCGCCTGCAACCGCTCCAGTGAGAGAGCCAGATGCGCGCCCCGCTTGGTCGGCACCAGAGCGTGAATTTCGTCGATGATGACCGTATCAACAGTGCGCAGCGCCTCAGCCGCCTGCGAAGTAAGCAGCAGGTAAAGCGACTCCGGCGTAGTAATCAGAATCTCAGCCGGATGCCGCGCAAAGCGCGCGCGTTCTCTCTGCGGCGTATCCCCGGTTCGCACGCTGATGGCGGGCTCGCGAAAGTCGACGCCCAAGCGGCGCGCCATGTTGGCCATGCCGGCCAGCGGCGAGCGCAAATTGCGCTCCACATCCACGGCGAGCGCTTTCAGAGGCGAAACATAGACGATCCGGCAGCCTTTTGCTTGCTGAGGATGAAGCATCAGCCGATCAAGGCACCACAGGAACGCTGCGAGAGTCTTTCCGGTGCCCGTCGGCGCCAGAATCAGCGCACTCTCCCCGCGCGCAATCACCGGCCAGCCCATCCGCTGTGGTGCGGTTGGTGCATCAAACACAGCGCGGAACCAATCCGCCGTAACTGGATGAAAACAGGCGAACGGATCAGCCGCCGGAGCCGGGACGGCCGAGGGGTCCGGGCTGGGCCGGTCTGCAATGGGCCGGTTTGGGCTGAGGTGGTCGGGAGACATCGTGTTTCTCAGGATAGCGCGGAACAGCGGCGAAGAGGAAGCGAAGAAACAGCGTGCCTTTATGAATTGTCCGCATCCAAGGGTCAGTTGCCGTCCCAAGTCGGCAATCGATCACTTCAGAAAGTGTAACAATGCCTTTCCTTGCATCAAGCTTCGTCATTTCACATCCATAAAGAAGGTGCCGCAGCTGTAGCGCGTACCTCGTCCTTGTCGGAGCGCCCATGCGAGCCCATTTGGCTACACTCCTCGACGACTTCCGCCGCTTCGATCGCGAGGTCGCCGTGGTGCGCTATCAGGGAAACCGTCGGCGGGTAACCACTTACGCGGAGTTGGCGCGGCTGGCCGGGCGGTTTGCGGCGCTCCTGGCCGAGCGCGAAATTGGGCCGGGCGATCGGGTGCTGCTGTGGGCAGAGAACAGCGCCGAGTGGATCGCGGCCTTCCACGGATGCATGCTGCGCGGCGTGCTGGCTGTTCCGCTGGACGCGATCGGAACCGTTGAGTTTGCGACGCGCGTAGCCGCCGACGTGAAGCCGAAGCTTGCCGTAGGCGATGCGGTGCTGCTGCGGCAATTACCTGCCGACCTGCCGCAACTCCCTTTTGAAGACTGGCTCGATGCACTGCCCGCGGATGAAGCAGGCCCCGTGGCGGGGCTCTCCGCCGACACGCCGCTCGAAATCCTGTTTACCTCCGGCACCACCGGCGATCCGAAAGGGATTGTGCTCACTCACGGCAACGTGCTGGCCAGTGTTGGGCCCATCGAGGCCGGAGCACAGCCCTACCTGCGCTGGGAGCGGCTGGTGCATCCGCTGCGGATTCTGAACACGCTGCCGCTGAGCCATGTTTTCGGGCAGGCGATGGGGCTATGGGTTCCACCCATCTTTGCCGGCGAGTTGCATTTTGAAGAGCGCCTCGCGGCGTCGCGGCTGGTTGAGACCATTCGCCGCGAGCGCATCTCCGTGCTTGCCGCTGTGCCCAGGGTGCTGGCGCTGCTCAAGACCCATCTGGAGATCAGCCACCCCTGGCTTGAGGAACGGGCCGCTGCCTTGCAGAAGATTGGGGGAGCGCGGCGCTGGTGGCGCTTTCGCAAAATTCATCGCGCCTTCGGGCTCAAGTTCTGGGCCATCATTTCGGGCGGCGGCGCCCTGGCCGGACCGCTGGAGCATTTCTGGAATGCTCTCGGATTCGTCCTCGTGCAAGGCTATGGAATGACGGAGACCACCGCGCTCATTACGCTCAATCACCCCTTCCACGTGGCCGAGGGAACCATTGGAAAACCTCTCGCCGGGCGCGAGGTAAAGCTCGGCCCCGATGGCGAAGTGATGGTGCGCGGCGCGGCCATCTCCGGCGCAACATGGTCGGGCGGCAAGCTGCATCGGCGCAAGGATGAATGGCTCGCAACCGGAGATGTGGCGAAGGCGAATCCCTCCGGCGAGCTGCGTTTTCTCGGCCGCAAAAGCGAAGTGATTGTCACCGCAGCCGGCGTCAATATTCATCCCGAAGATCTTGAAGCAGCCATCGAAGAGCAGCCTGGCGTTGCCGCGTGCGCGGTTGTCACCATGGAGACGGCAGACGGCCCCGAACCCTGCGCCGTGCTGGCTTGCCGAGGAGCGGGCGACCAGGCTGCGGCGGTCATTGAAGGCGCGAATGCGCGGCTCGCGGAGTTTCAGCGGGTGCGGCGATGGGTGCTTTGGCCTGAACCCGACCTGCCGCGCACATCCACGGGCAAGGTGCGCCGGAAGGCAGTGGCGGAGTGGTTCAACAGAATTCAGTCCACGGCTGCAGCTTCGGGCAACGGCACGGCAAGGCCACACACCGAAACGTTTGCAGCGTCGGAAGATTGGTTGTTGACGCTCATCGCCCAGATCTCTGGCGAACAACATCCTGGCGTCGGTGATGAACTGCACCTCAGCGAGGACCTGCACCTGGATAGCCTGGGTCGCGTGCAGTTGGCCGCGGCCATCGAAGATCGGCTCGGCATTATCTCTGAAGACGGAATGCTCGACCACGTGGAAACGCTTGGCGAACTGCGGCGTCTCGTTGCGGGCGAGGATGAATCGCCGGCCGTTTCCATTCCCACCATGTCACCAGGAGCAGGTCGAAAGGATCGTGCACGTGGCTCGATTGGCGACGGCTCCGGCGAAGCAACTGAAACCCGGCAAGATGGCGCGGTTGGAATTGCAGTTGAAGAAGAACCTGCTCCGCCACCTAAGCCCGAAATTGCCATACCACTGCCGGGCAAATACATCTATCCCGTCTGGCCCTGGCTCAAACCGTTCCAGTGGATTCGTTCGGCGTTCATTGAGGCTGTGATGCGGCCGCTGGTGTGGCTGCTGGCTGCTCCGCGCGTCGTTGCGCCCAGCGCTCTCAAGGCTGATGCGCCCATGCTGATCATCGCCAATCACGTCACCGCGTTCGACGGCCCACTGGTGCAATACGCCTTGCCTGGCGCACTGCGACGGCACATGGCGATGGTGATGTCAGGCGAGATGCTTGAAGACTACCGGCACTTCCGCAACTCCGAGCCTCTGCATCCCAGCGGACGCTTCTTCCTCCCGGGCCCGCTGTTCTACTACCTCTTGACGGCGCTGTTCAACGTGTTTCCGCTGCCGCGGCGGCGCGACTTTCAGCCCAGCTTCGCCCACGCGGGGCGGGCGATGGATCGCGGCTTCAACGTGCTGGTTTTCCCTGAAGGCAGGCGTTCGGCACACGGAAAGCTCGCTCCGTTTCGTCCCGGCATCGGCCTGCTTGCAAAGCAATGCGGCGCAATGGTGTTGCCTGTTGCCCTGCGCGGACTGGGCGAACTAAAGGCAGGCGAAAAGCGCTGGTTCCGCTCCGGCTCCATCGAAGTGCGCGTCGGGCAGCCCCTTCGTCTCGCCCCCGGTGAATCCGAAGCCTCCATTACAGCGCGCCTCCACGGTGAAGTGGAACGGCTGCTTGCAGAAAGCAACTAGGCAGCCTCTCCAGAGGAAAGCTCGGCACGGGCGGTACGCAGTGGGTATATGGGAACAATGCAGTGGTGGAGTCGGGGCTGTCGCCAGGTCCGTGGTTCAATCAACTGACTCCGGTAAACCATTAGCGCGTTTTCGAGCTGAA
>PKXI01000087.1 GCA_003133425.1 Acidobacteriaceae bacterium | reverse complement strand
CCGGTTGCGGGCGAGTCGTCGCCCACTCGGAAGTAACTTTTTAGTTGACCTGGCTGCGAGTGAATCGGCCGGCTGGGGTCACAGCATGGAAGCGCGATCTAACAGGCGGGCGAGTTGGGCGAGGGCGGCAGGGACTTTGTAGGCGACGGCGCGCTCACTGCATCTTGCGATCTGCGCTATGACGCGCTGCGGCTGATGTTCGCGGAAGGCGAGTAGCAGGATGGTTTGCGAGTCGGTGTCGAGCTTGGAGAATTCGCGCTCGACGTATAGGCTCGAACACGACCCGCTGCAACTATTCCACTTCGACAACCAGGGCGCGGCCTGCCTCGGCTTCGGTGACCACCGGCCTCTTACTGGAGAAAAACAAGATCGAACCCGGATTCTGACCGCTCGGTCAGCGCCTGTCAGCGGTATGCCGAAACTGGAGTTGGAGCGCGGCCGTAACGTCATCGGCAGCCTAGTCCAAAACCTCCGCACGGGGTTCGTACCACCTCGTACGTCCCGGTACTTTTGCGACCGGTACGGGCGTCTCGGGGGCGATTTCGCTCGAGGAGTAGCACGAGCCGAGCTTCGCTGCAACGCGCTCGCCGGATAAACTTGGCCGCCACGCCACCGGCGGGCCATTTCACCGGGATGCGCATCAAGGCTTAGGAACAATCGACTCGCTCCGTTGCTGCCCCTTAGGCCTACTCTTGCGCAGCTCGCGAAGGAAGAGGCGGGTTCGTGGGTGCAATCGACGGCTTCTCCATTCCTTTGCCACCAGCTATCACAAGATCGAATATCCACCATAACGGTCGGCATCTGGTGAATCTTCAAACGACTCCATACTAATAGTGGAAAAAATGATGCTTTTTCGCGACAAGCATGTGAAAAATATTTTCGGTTGATCCCCCGAGCTGGCGTGCGAGAAGCAGTCCAGCCAAGTATTGAAGGATCTTCAGACAGAGCCAGCATCGTCCGGAATCGGAAGTAGGTAATCTGGGCGCATTCGGATCCGGCCGATGCCCGAGCGGCTTCCTCGGCGGCCACTACAGCCAGTGTCCTGTCCAGGTTCAGCCTGCCAGACGGACCCGCTTCTTATCCGCCAATGTAGCAGTCATCCACCTCGACCCGGCCAACAAGGAAATCGCTCTCAGGCCGGACCCTGGCGCCGCACTGCCGGAGCAACATCATTCAAGCGGTCTCGTACCGTCTCAAACACCGCATCAGTTGCAGCCCCATGGCGCTGGCGCCGTTCACCAAGCCACAGCGTCACTTGGTCTGCCGTCTTACGCTTGAACGCCATACTCGACATGAGTTTGATGCCTTGAGCCAATTGGCCCGGAAAGCCCCAAAGGTGAGTGGATAGGATGGGCGCGAGAGAAGGCAAACTGGTTAGACCCGCTCAGACGCTGAGGCGTCTGGAATCGGTCACGTTCGGTTGTCCAGTAGGCCGTTGCAAATAAGCACGATAAGCCGCTTTGGCAGTCAAGATGGCAGGTCTAACGCTGCTCTTTAAGCTTCCTAGCATTTCCTAGCGTTTTTGCAGGAATCGAGCACCCCAAGAATTTCATTGTTGTTGGAAAAAGTTCAATACCGTGTGCGAAACCCAAGTAAATGGCTTGCTTCCGAGACGCCCACTTTTTTACAGTATTGGAGAAAAAACTTCAGGATGTCCGAGGCAGGTTCCCTTCTTCGGCACCAACGATTAAGCTAAACTATTGAAAAAAAAGCTAAAACAAGCCACACCAACATCTTACATGCAGTCAGGATTGTTCGCACAGTCAGGCCGATTATGCCTAAATAAAGCCCTTATGCCTGTTTTGCATTACTAACGGCAAAATACATTACCAAGGGCATTATGAGATTGAGAGAAGGTACATCGCGATAATGATGACCGCCATACAGAATACGCCGAACGCGAGCGCAGCCTGCCCGTTTGTGAATGGGAGTTCCCAGCCCTTAGAATTTCCCGTGAGCTTCAATACTGCTCGACGCCTTAGGGCCGCTGGAATCCCTACCGTTACTTCGTGAACTTGCCCTTCAAGGATTGCTTTCACAACCGCGAACAGGAAGCTAATCAAGACCAGTGCTAAGGGGATGCCGATGAAGATAATACCGGCAGCAATCAGAATCCCTTTAGCGATTTCCCACGCCATCGAATCTTCCTTGCACCACATCATAGCCTTCGATGTGGCGCAGCCGCACACGAAGTCAAGGGATGGTCACAAAGACGACGAAAGACGGCGTAGCCGTCAATGGCCGCGCCGTCCTCGCTGTGTCAACTGGCATCCAAGCCTGTTCCCACGAATAGACGTAGGCAACCTCACCGCCGCGCGGACGAGTTGGCCGCCTACGCCAACTCGCGGAATGTTTGGGGGAGTTTCTCAATGTTGCCCTGTGCTTACCATCATGGCCGTCCGCGCGTATTATCGTGCCAGCAATTCGATTAGCTCGAATGGATGCCTGTTTTCGACATCTGTTTCGAGGAGGACTGTTATGTTGAAGTCGCTCCTGGCATTTTCAACAGTTATCTTATTCGCATTAACTACAACGCCGTCCCAGGGTAGCAAGCCGCAGCAGACCGCCCCGGAGGCTGCGCCCGCATCCGCGCCTGCGTCTGCACCTGACCACCCCCCCCTACCACCAAAAGCAATCCTGTAAAGCCAACCGCTGAATCGCAGGCCAAGGCCAAGAATTTTTATCAAATCGACTGTGCCATGTGCCATGGAGACAACGGCAACGGCCAAACTGATATCACCAAGAGCATGGGCCTGACGATTCCTGACTTCACGGATCCGAAGGGAATGTCCGGCAAGCCTGATGGTGTTTTGTTTGACAGCATCCGCAACGGTAAGGACAAGATGCCTCCTGAGGAAGCGGGCCGCGCCAACGACACCATGGTATGGAACCTGATTATCTACATCCGAAACATCTCGAAGTCGCAACCGATGGCTCCGGCCAAGTAATCAGCATCGCAATATGCACCCGGCAAGCGGTCGAGCGGCCTCCGCGTGAAAGTCAACTTCTTGTCTGAGGAGTTCTCCTGGGATTTCATCGTCATTGCTCGCACCTCGCCAGTAGTCGAAAACGGGGGCGTTTCCGCGTCGATTTCCGCCCCTGCCGTTGTCAACGGGTCCAACCGACAGGAGATTCCTAGACTTCCCCGGTTCTCAAGGTGCTTCGCTCGTAGTACGTACTTCGGTGACTTGTTTACGGCCATGAATCCGCATCGTGGTGCGCCTAGTCTACTTCGTCTTGATCCGCTTCCCCTTCGAGAAGTTCGGCCATCACTCTTGTTCGCTCTCGCATGACTACGGAGTCGAGCGGGTCGCCCTCAACACGATATGCCTTAAAGACGTGCTGCGTCCCCGCATTCGGGTTGCCTAGCGGACGGTACACGGACACCATCATCCTTGGTCGCCATGGCGAGAATGCCCTGAACGAGTACTCTCTTCTGGTCAGGCATTGTCCATCTATGAGGAAGCAATCTCGCGTCAACCTTCACTTACACGGGATGACGGTTCACATCTTCGCAGGGGTGTCATCTCGGTGGGCTTTGGAGNNGGCCTTCGTAACCCGCCAGTCGAGTCTCTCAAGCACCATCGGTTCATGCTTCATGCTTCGCCATACTTGAGCCATGCCGAGTGTCCGGCACTCCTTATCGCATTAGAGGTTGAGATACTTGTTTTCCCAGAGCGCCCCCATGGAAAACGATAGTACAGTGGCCGAAGCATGGAAGGAATACGTCNNAGCCTCATTCAACGAAAGGAAAACGAGTGTGGGTTTGTTCACGAGAGGATTGTAAACTCCATTGCCTCCCGCGAGTCTTTTTCCCCAATGACATAGAGGCAGTGGCGCGATAATTGGCGCACGAGGCTCGTCATGTTTACCGATAAACCTCCCCGTAGCAAAGACCGCTCAAGCTATTGGGAGAGCGACCGCATAAATACTCTCGACCT
>PKXI01000192.1 GCA_003133425.1 Acidobacteriaceae bacterium | reverse complement strand
GGTGCCGCAGCCCCGAACTTCGTCAGCGCGCTGTGGGATTACCCGTACTACCAATTCACTGCGCTGGTGATTTCGTTCGGCAGCGATTGCTCGGATCTGCCCGAAACCGACTATGACGGGACTGCATGCACCGACCCTGCAGCCTTGCATACGAAGAAGGGCTGGGACAATGTAACCGGCGTCGGAACGCCGAACGGGCAAGCCTTCGCCGATTCCTTCTACGGAAAATAACAGTCTGACGAATCCCTGCAAGTTACCCTGCCGTCTTCTGGATGGCAGGGTTTTTTCTTGTCGGAATCGTACGACGCGGGCTGGAGAGGTTCCTGCCGGGTGGCCCAGCCTTCCGCTCGCACCACTATGAAGTGGGTGCCCCATCCTTCGCTTTTTTCTAGCGAAGGGTGGGAAACCACGACCCTCAACCGGCCCTCTCTTGTTTCCCGAACAGTGGATCGGTCTACTGTGCCGCCGCGCTCTTTTCCACCCGCATCATCGGCGAGTGGCCGCTGGCTTGTGTGCCGCGAATCACGTGGGGCGTGATGATGATCAGCAAAGTGGCGTAATTCCTCTGCACATCTTTATCGGTCAGGTTGTTCAGCCCCGGAATCTCGCTGATTCCCGGAGTTCCGCTGATGTTGCGGCTCTCTGATTTGTCCAATTCGCTGGCCACAACCACTGCTTCGCCCTGTTTAATGGTCACTACCCCGGAGTAGGCACGGTTGTTGAGAATCGGATTACCGTTGATGGACCCGCCGGAGAGCGCCGTGACCTTTATGTCGACGGTGAGCGCGACATCGTTGTTACGCATCACGTTGGCGGTTGTCTTCACGGTAAGTCCCAGGTCCTGATACTCCACCTGCGGAACCGAAGGCACTCCCCCTCCAAGCGATGCGAGAATCGCCGACAGGTTGCCGGAGGCTCCTGCGGCATTCAGGCCCGGAATGTTGGGAACGCTGGCCGACAAGCTCGAAAAGGACGAGGTCTGGATGGGATAGCGCTCGCCCGTCTTGATTGTTCCCGCTTCGCCGTCGCCAAGGCGCAACTGAATCTGGTCCAGCTCGCGCGAGTCAGAGGAGTTGAGGTTGAAGCTCGCCGTGGCTGCGCCTGGGGCCAACGCGGATTGCGTAATCCCGCCGCCAAAAAGAGCGATTCCATTTGAGAACAGCGAACTCGACACCTGGCCTGACGCCAACAGAATGCCCAGGATCGTCAGCGTATCGCCGGGGGCGGCAAGGCCCGAGGAGATAATCTGCTGGACGAGAGCCTGATTTGCGTTCAGGATGGATTGTTCCTCGGCATAGACGTTGAACGCTGAAAAGCTCTGCGGCGGCTGGATGCCGGTGTTGTGTCCGCTTATGTGTGCGATCTGAATCAGGCGCACGTCGAGCAGCACCTGGCTGTGTCCGTCAATCAGTTGATGGATGGTGGAGTTAAACGCCTTCAAAGTGGTAGAGGGAGCGCGGAGGGTGAGGGTGCTTGCGGAGGGCTCCGGCACCGCCTGCTGCACATTGAAGACCTGCTTGGCGAGATTGGTGACCTCGGTGACCTCGGCCGCATTCAGGCCGGAGAGATAAATGGTCTCCATCTCCTGACGGGAGAACTGCTGGCGATTTGCGGTGGTGTCGCGCGCCACCAGAACGCGGTGCGCATCGATTGGAACGTAGAAACTTTTGGTCACCAGGGCCAGGGCGCGCGTCGCTTGTTCGAAACTTGCATCGTCGAGGTCGAGGCGGATTCTGGTGGGTTGGATGCTGTCATCCGTCGTGGCCGCGATGCCATAGGCTCTGAAGACCTGCAGGATGGCCTGGTGCTGGTCAGTACGGAGGTGGAAGCTGTGCGGTCCGGCCACTGGCGCAAGCGGCACCGCTCCGCCGGCATTGCCTGCAGTCTGCTCGTACAGGGGCCTTGACTGGCCACGGATGGAGTCATCGCCCAGTTCGTACAGGTGCTGGGTAGCTTCAATGCTTTTGGGGTCCAACTCCAGCGCGTGGGTCAGGGCGGCGCGAGCGGCATCCGCATCGCCGCGCAGTCGGGCTTTGGCCGCGGATTGAATCAGGGCCGTTACCGCGTGGCTACGGGCGACATCGGCTGCCAGTCGATAATTCGGATTGGTGGGGTCGAGTTTCGCAGCCTGTTCGTAGCTCTGGATCGCTTCTTCAAAGCGCTCGTCCATGAAGAGCTTGCTGGCTGCAAGGTAGAGCTTGGCTGCGCGGCGGCGGTCGCCGTTGCTTGGCTGTCTTGCATCGCTGGACTGAGTGGGGGCAGGCTGGGTGGTCTGGGCGGGCGTTGGCGGGTTTGGAGTCTGGGCTTGCGACAGGCCTGCGACCATTGCAAGGACGGCTGCCGCCAATAAGCACGCCTTGGAGCGTTGCGCGATCACGATGCGGTCCGTGTGAACGCGAGCAGGTCGGCCAGAGAGGAGGCGCAGACCTCAGGCTGAAGTTTGTGCAACTCGTCGAAGCTGTAGTTGCCGGTGGCGACGGCAATCACCGATAAGAAGTTGGCGCGGGCGGCTTCAATGTCGCGCGGCGTGTCGCCGACTACGCAGATGCCGGCGCCCTTGCCGGCCATCTCTCTTGCCTTGTTTGCTGCCTGGCCGATGAGTTCCGAGCGGATGGAAAAGTGATCGCTGAAGCCGCCAAAGCGGAACCACTCGCGCAAACCGGCCTGCTCGATCTTGATCCAGCCGATGGCTTCAAGGTTTCCGGTGGCCACGCCCAGCAGCGCGCCTTTCCCGGCCAGGTATTCAAGCACCTTCTCCACACCTGGCATGCGATAGAGGTCCATCTCGTTGCGGTGTTCGGCAACGGCATGGCGCATCGCTTCCAGGATGGCCTCGGTGCGCTGTTCCATGATTTCTGCGGGGATGCCAGCCTGTTGGCAGGCTTCGCGCAGAATGGCTGTGTCAGTGCTGCCGTGAAGCAGGATACCAGCCAGCGTGATTTCAAAGCCCGTTACTCTTTCAACGCTGGAGGCGAAGGAGTTGAAGTGGATACGGTCACGGCTGCGGAGTAGCGTGCCATCTATGTCGAACAGATAGGCATCCTGCGCATCCCAGGCAAAACCCGGCTCGATGGCAACGCGCGCTTCCTGGCTCGGTGGAGTTGTCGGCATGATTGATCAAGCTGCGCTGACGGCCGTGGCGATTGCCCTACAGCATTTTCGAGTTGAGTGTTAACAGAACTTCGGGTGCCCCATCCTTTGTGCGTTCTTTGCGCAAAGGGTGGGAGACTACTGACATCCATCGCCCCTGTAAACACCCCGACCGAAAGCGCTCTAACGGAAGCCCTGGCGGAAGGCGCTGAACACAGGACGTTCGCTGCGGACCGGACGCTTGAGCCCGGTCCGCACCTCGGCCAGTTCCAGACCGAGTTCTGCCATGGCACGGCTCAGCGTATTGCGGTGCATTCCCAGCTCTTCGGCTGCCTTGCACTGGTTGCCCCGGTGTGCCACCAGGACTTCGCGCAGGTATTGTTTTTTAAACTCGCGCACGGCCTCCTCGTAGGGAATGCCGCTGGAGTGCATTTGGGTAACCAGGCTGTCGAGTTCTCGTTTCACGTCCACCTCTTGAATCTACACCAACTTGATCTTTTCTTTTTCCGCCGCGTCAATGTTTATATCAAACTTAGCTGGTCGGCGGATGCAACCATTCGGGAGCATGTTCTTCCATGAGGAGCAGACCGTGGTGTACACGGTCGCTGAGATCCGCGGGAGTCACGTGCGTACTGAGATGACAGACTCCGAAAAACAACTTTGGCAGCGTTGCCTCCGCAAGCCAATGGGCCTTTGGGAAGAAGGCTAAAATCACCAGGATGCCAATCGTGATCAGCAGCGCGCCCTGCAGAAATCCAAAGACGCCGCCGGCGAGCCGGTCAAGGCAGCCCAACCCCATGCGGTGCAGCGTCTTGGAAATAGTCGCACCAATAACATTTGCAATCGCCATCACCAGCAGCGCGATGAGCAGGAATCCGATAGCATCGGCAACCGCCTCGATGCGCACCATCGGCAGCAGGAGGGCGGCGACGCGGGCATAGTTCCATGCGGCGAGCAGGAGGCCGAAGATCAGGCCGCAGAGCGAGCAGACGGAGCGGAGGAAGCCCTGGGAGAGTCCTCCCAGCACCGACACCACCAACACGATCACGATGGCCAAATCTACCCACGTCATACCGCACTCCGCACTTCTGTTACAAACTCAGTTCGCGCCCCGTCAAGCGGCGGAAGGCCTCAAGATACTTGGCCTGTGTCCGCTCCGCCACATCGGCGGGCAGGCTTGGCGCAGGGGCCTGCTTGTTCCAGTTGATTGACTCAAGATAATCGCGGACGAACTGTTTGTCGAAGGATGCCTGCGCGCCGCCTGGTTTCCAGACCGAAGCCTCCCAGAAACGCGAGGAGTCAGGCGTCAAGACCTCATCGGCCAGAATAATTCCTTCCTGCGTTCTGCCAAACTCAAATTTTGTGTCGGCAAGAATCAGCCCGCAGGAAGTGGCGTGGTGAAGCGCCTTGCCATAAAGTGCCAGAGTCAGGCGGCGGAGCTCAGCGGCATCGGCGTTGCCCAGCAACTTCTCTGTTTGCGCGAAGGAGATGTTCTCATCGTGGGCCCCGTCCTGGCTCTTGGTGGCGGGTGTAAACGCCAGCTCAGGCAGGCGCGAGCCATCCAGAAGCCCGGCAGGAAGAGCGATACCACAGACGGTTCCGGCGCTCTTGTACTCTTTCCATCCCGAGCCGGCCAGGTAGCCCCGGGCGACGCACTCAACCGGGAACATGTTCGCGCGCCTGACCAGCATGGAGCGGCCTTCCAACTGATCGGCATAGGGCTGCAGGGAGGCGGGGAATTCGCTCACCTTGGCGGTAATCAGGTGGTTGGGCACCAAATCTTTGAGCAGGTCGAACCAGAACAGGGAAATCTGGGTGAGAATTTTGCCTTTACCCGGAATGCCGGTGCCGAGCACATGATCGAAGGCAGAAATGCGGTCCGTAGCGACCATGAGCAACGCGTCGCCGACCTCGTAGAGATCGCGCACCTTACCGCGCCCAAGCAGCGGCGTAGCACCTAGATTGGTCGTGAGCAATGCAGTCACGGGAGGGTCCTTACCTCGGAGGGAGTTGAATCTCCGATTGTCGAGCGACGGCCGGCCTTTGTCAATTGCCGAGTGGCCTGGCAAGGGGTATTAGAGCATTCTCGATTCAAGCATTAACAGAAATTCGGGTGCCCCATCCTTTCCGCGCTCTTTGCGGGAAGGGTGGGAGACCACAGAAGCCCATCTCGACCGTAAACATTCAGGCCGAAAACGCCTTAAATTGACCAGACCGGGAGGTCGGGAAGACGCTATTCTGCACCAGAAAGCTGGCTCGAATAACTGCACATGGTACTGTGACGGCCGTCACGGACCAGGTTTTCCGGATGGGAGACACTTCGGTTGTCAACATGGTTCAGAGAGTGAGTAAGAAAACTCTCTTAGAGCCGGGCGACACGANNACCTCCAGCGTCGGCTACTGGTCCCCCTCTTTATCTTGTTCTTATATAAGTACAAGGGCCTCCGAAGAGAAGTTATCCTTCGGGGGCATTTTCTTGCCCTGAGCGGCCTCGATAAACCGTCAACCTGCCTTGCCGAAACCTCAGCAATCTCCTGATAGCCGGTCATCTAGGACCTATCGGTTTCTAGTACTACAGTTGTAGA
>PKXI01000421.1:359-42165 GCA_003133425.1 Acidobacteriaceae bacterium | reverse complement strand
TATACCGCGAGCATCGAATATACCTTTCCTCTCGATTTTGCCGAATTGGTATGGAGCGATGGGACGAAGGTTGACCGCCAGATTATCAACCTGACAGATACAACTCCGTTTGGCACCAGGAATTTCAAAATNNGCGGGCAATGGTGCGTGGCTGCAGCCGGTTACGCCTAAGTGAGCCTTTTGATTCTCACTAACTCACTTTATTGGAGACGTCAGATGAAACACGTCTTGCGCAGTTTTGCACTCTTCATCGCTATTGGTTCAATATTTCACCAGGTCACTCTAGCCCAAGCGGCGGAGAGCAAGATTACTACCACTGAAAACTACTACAAATGCCCCCCCGGCATCAGCAGGAGTTCCTGCAGCTCTAAACGGCAAGATGAAAATTAAGAATTGAAAGTCGGAAATGAATCCAAGTGAACTACAGGAAACTACAGCAGATGATTTGAGTGTGCCCGAGGGAGGAGGCACGACCACGGGACATGAGCATCCGGGTGGAAATCGCATCTTGATTGCTGGCATCGTAGCGATTGCAGTTCTCTTCGCGCTGGTTGCAACAGTGCTCCATCATGGGTCCAGTGCAACATTTATCGGATTCCAGTGGTGGCAACTGGTCCTGATTGCGGGAATTCTGGGCCTTTCCGGCCTGATCAGCGGCCTGGCAGGGTTCGGATTTTCTGCAATCGGTTCCTCCTGCCTGCTCTTGATTCCGCCAACACTCGCAGTGCCGTTGCTAATGGCGCTGTCGGCCGCCAACCAATTCCTGTCGATAGGCCAGTTGCGAGCAGACATGCCGAAGACATGGAAAGAGGTGTGGCCGAACGGTTATGGGCCATATGTGCTGGGAGGAATTCTCGGGGTTCCTTTTGGGATTTGGGTCCTGAATCACCTGCCGGCCGCCAAGCTGATGCTGGTATTTGGGGGTGATTCTCGCCGCATATTCTGTGTACTCGCTACTGAAACCCTCGAGCTTGAAGATGAAAGGCTCGGGTGGCTTGGGAAGTGGCGTCACCGTGGGATTGATCGGTGGAGTGGTAGGAGGTTTTACTGCTTTTTCGGGTGTTGCGGTCGTGGTTTGGACAGGCTTGCGGGACATCCCGAAACGACTAGCCAGATCGATCGTGCAGCCGTACATTATTGTGCTGCAATTAGTGTCGCTGGCGACGAATGCCTACGCACATCCTTCGACCTTTATAAGACGATTCTGGATCCTGCTCGCAATTATTTTGCCAGTTGTTCTGCCAAGCACAGTCGCCGGTGTTGCGCTTTACCGGCGCATTTCTGACGTGAATTTCAAAAGGATTTCATTCATTCTGCTGGGATTGTCAGGAGTGGGGCTCTTAGTCAAAGTCCTTCTGAAATGAGTGAAGGTGAGTCTTTTGTTTCCACTAATTCGGCATCGGTGGAGTTCGCGGCCCAACACGTAGGTAATTTCGGTCGGCACATCGTCTTTGAACTTCACGCTGAACAGGACCTGAAAGTACCGCGGCATCCTGCCGCCGGCAATGCCCTTCAGCTTGCCGGAATCGATTGAGGCAACCACATCATGGCGGACTTCATGGTCAGTCAGCTGGCCAAGTAGCCGCTTGAGTTAGCGTCCCGTCAAATGATGGTCTCTGGCGATTGTCCATGAAACTATGGGGAATGGTTCCGCTCGATCCCAGAGCTGTTTTCAGAGAGGTTTGCTTATCAGATGTTAGCCATGCATCGAGTGGAAGTTATACAATCCTCGAAATCAAGGAATGTCACCCATGCGCGTCTTCTATCGAATTGTCTTCCTCGTCGCCGTTTTCATGGTTGCTCCGCTCGCCACCATCGCACAGGGCGTATCCACTCTAACCATCGATACCTCCAAGATTGTCGGAAAGGTCAGCCCGACTCTTTACGGCATCATGACCGAAGAGATCAATCACTCCTACGATGGTGGCTTGTATGCAGAGTTGGTGAGCAACCGTACCTTCCAGACCAGCCGTGGCCTGAGCCTTGAAAACTGGACGCTCATTCAGAATGGCAACTCCCAAGCCACGATTGAAATTGACAAGACTACGGGGCCGAGCGCAGCCATCCCGCATAGTGTCAAATTTGTTGGCGTGTCCGCAAATCCGAAGGATGAAGCCGGCTTCTACAACAACGGGTTTTGGGGCATGGCGGTTCGGCCGTCGACAACTTATTCGGGCTCGTTCTACGCCAAGGCGGATGGTGCTGCAATTGGCAACTTGACGATTCGATTGGTGAACGACAATACGGGTGCGGTTGCGGCTTCGACAACTGTGCCTGCTCCTGGAAGCTCGTGGGAGAAGTACACTTTCACTCTGAAGACCGGGGCGCTGTCTGCTTCCGCGGATAATCATCTGGAGTTTGTGGTGGAGCATGCGGGGACCGCATGGTTCTCGCTGATTTCGCTTTTTCCGCCGACCTACAAGAATGAGCCGAACGGTTTTCGCGTGGACATGATGGAGAAGCTCGCTGCCCTACATCCGAAGTTCTTGCGGTTTCCCGGGGGCAACTATGTTGAAGGCGACCACATCAACGAACGCTACGAATGGAAGAAGACGATTGGGCCTCTAGTTGACCGGCCGACACATCCGACGCCTTGGACCTATCGCTCATCGGACGGGCTGGGTCTGCTCGAATTTCTGAAATGGTGCGAAGACCTGAAGATGGAACCGCTGCTGGCGGTCTATTCCGGATACTCACTTCAGCAGGAACACGTGGCGCCAGGCAAAGACCTTGAGCCGTTTGTGCAGGATGCGCTTGACGAGATTGAGTACGTCGCGGGGAGCACTGAGACCCGGTGGGGCTCTGAACGGGCGAAGGACGGGCATCCTGAGCCGTTCCATTTGACGATGGTGGAAGTTGGCAACGAAGAATACCACGACCCATCCAGAACGTATGACGCTCGATTTGCTCAGTTCTACAAGGCGATCAAACAGGCACATCCCAAGTTGCAGGTGGTTGCGACGGCGCCGGTGACGAAGGTTCGGCCCGACATTCTTGACGATAACGATCACTCACTGCACACACATTTTTACCGGACGGCGCAGCAGTTCTATCAGGATGTTCATCGCTATGACAGTTACGACCGTAGCGGGCCGAAGATTCTGGTTGGTGAATGGGCAACGCGTGAGGGATCTCCAACGACCAACCTTGGAGCAGCTCTCGGTGACGCTGCCTGGATGACGGGGATGGAGCGCAACAGCGACATCGTCGTGATGGCTTCGTATGCGCCTCTATTCGTCAATGTGAATCCCGGTGGCATGCAGTGGCCCAGCAATCTGATCGGACACGATGCGCTCAGTAGCTACGGATCGCCGAGTTACTACGCGCAGGTCATGTTCGGCACTCACCTTGGTGATCAGATACTTGATTCGAAATTGGTCACGACAAATCCGCGCCTTTTCGAGTCTGTTACCAGCAATTCGAAGACTCATGTAGTTACCGTCAAGTTAGTGAACGCCTCGTCGATGACGCAGACGGTTCAAATTGACCTGGGCGGGGCAACTCGGGTTCACAACGTTGCAACCATCACAACTCTCGGCGGCAAGACTACGCAGGAGACTAACTCGATCACCGAGCCCAGGAGGATCGTTCCGGTAGTAAGCAGCATATCGAACGCCGCAAAACGCTTTGCTCACACAGTTCCGCAGTATTCAATTCAAGTCATCGAGATCGGCTTGAAGTAGCTGCGTTCTGGGTGAATGTGGTTTTCGCGCGTTTAGACGGTCTGCTGCGGTGGAGCAGCGCAATCCGATCGGGTCTGGATGCCGCGAAGGTCAAAGTCCCGGTCCGGCTCGTCTGAATTGGGCCGGCAAGCTCTGACTCGGATGGAACTTGTTCCGACGAATCAACTAATTGTTCCGCACAGCAGGAAATGAATGGGAGAAGATTCGATGAGTGAAAAGATTGTGATTGCGACACGCAGGGATTTCATACAAGCAGGCATTGGCGTCGCGGCTGTTGCTGCCGCTCCGGGCTGGGCGGAGGCAGTAAACTCGGCGTCTGTGGCGAGTGCGAAGGCCGCCTCGGAGAAGATGATTGGAATTCAGATCAGCGCCATCTCGTTCGTCGATGAAGGCGTGAACAAGGTCCTGGACATCCTTCAGGAGCGCGGCCAGGTGAACGCTCTTTTTCTCTCCACGTTTACATATGATGGAGGAACTGGCGGCAGGCAAGTAAAAAGCAGACCGCTGCCCGACCATGGGAAACAGGAGTATGACAATTTTCATGGCGGCAACTTTGCCACGCCACATCCGCAGTTCTATACGGACACAGTCTTCAAGGATACGAAGGCTCCGGACCATGGCAACCTCGACATACTCGAGGCGGTGTTACCGGAGACAAAGAAGCGGGGAATCAAGGTTTATGCGTGGAATTACAATATCTTCCGCACCGACACACCCCAAGTCGAAGAGTTGGAAGAAGTGGATTATGAGGGGAAGCGGCGCGCCACTTGCTGCGCATACAACCCCAACTACAGAAACTTCGTGTTGGGTGTGACGCGCGATCACTGCACCTCCTACGACATCGATGGAGTCATGTGGGGTGCGGAGCAACAGGGTCCGTTGAACAACCTGATCGGCGCCAACACCTGGGATCATCCAGCCACCTGTTTCTGTCAGTATCATCGACAGGCGGCCAAAGACCGTGGAATCGATGTCGATCGCGCAATTGCAGGTTACAAGAGACTCGGACAGTTCATCACTCAAGCTCGAGCCGGAGAGCGTCCTACCGATGGTTATTTTGTGCAGTTCTGGCGGATTATGGTGGACTATCCGGAGATCCTTGCATGGGAGAAACTTTGGAACGACGGAAAGAACTCGACGTACAAGGGTATCTACGATACGGCGAAGTCGGTCCGGCCTGAACTGCAGGTGGGCTTCCATATATGGCATACAAACTCGTTCAGTCCGTTCTTCCGCGCAGAACAGGATTTTGAACGTTATTCGCACTATGCGGATTTCATCAAGCCGGTTCTCTACAACAATTGCGCCGGTCCGCGTTATGCCACTCATATTGAGCATGTGCAGAAAACAATCTTTCACGATGTCCCGAAAGAACAGGTTTTCAGTCTTTACAACGAGCTACTCAATTACGGCGAAATGTCGCTGGCAAGCATTCCAACGAGCGGCTTGTCCGCGGACTATGTTTTGCGCGAGACGAAGCGCTCGCTGGAAGCCGTAAAGGGCCAATGCAAGATCTACCCCGGCATCGATATCGACATTCCAACCAACCATGGCGAGAAAGAGACTGCTCCCGAGGACGTCCACGATGCTACATTGGCCGCTTTCAACGCGGGAGCGGAGGGGGTCGTCTTTTCGAGAAAATACTCTGAGATGCGGCTCGCCAATCTATCCGGAGGAGGCGCGGCTGTAAAGGAATTCAAGGCGCAAAGTAGATAAAGAACCTGTGCCCAGAATTAGTGAAGGAGCGATCCTAGGGGATGTGACGTTTGAACGACGCGTTAAATCTGCTCTTACGAAAAGCGATAGAACGGGTGCGTCCGGATTGACGTCGGCGCCTGACTTTGGGCGGAGCGATGAAGAGCGGGGAAGTGAATTGTGTTTTGAGCAGTGAAGGTTTTGCGCCAAGCTTGCTAAGACGAAGATGAAGGAGATGCGAGGAAAGTTGTGGAGTTGATCTGATAGTTTATTGGACATGAGACTTTCTACATTCCGATTAGCGTCTGCATTTACGTGTTTAAGCGCCCTGCTGACTTTAATACTATGCATGCCAGCCCATTGGGTAAGCGCACAAACGACTCCCACACAAACAGCGGCTACTCCCGATGTGCCTGATTGGGCGTTACCCGGTTCAGCAACGCACAAGCAGTACCCGCCGCCAGCAGATTTTCATAGGGCAAGCAAGAATTTTGATACGCCGATCGGGATTTTTCAGGGACAGTCTGACATCGGAAGTGCCCTCGTGCCGGGAAGCGCCAGCTACGACGCCACCACGAAGCAATACACCATCAACTCTGCGAGCTACAACATCTGGTACACCCGCGATGAGTTTCGTTACTTGTGGAAGAAGATGTCAGGGGATGTATCATTTGAGGCGAACGTCAGTTTTCCGGTCGCGCAACCTCCTCATGACCGAAAGGTAGTTCTGATGATTCGGCAAGACCTTGATGACAACTCGAAAGAGATTATGGCAGCTGAGCATGGAACGGGCATGGTCCACCTTGCCCAACGTCCAGAAAAGAATCATTCGATCGAGGATATGCAGTACCGCATCAGTGGCAGCATGCTTCCCAATGTAATGCCTCAGCGGATCGGACTGGAAAAGCGGGGAGACAGCGTCGCGTTGCTGATCAGCGTACAAGGAGAGCCGATGCACCAGTTCGGGCCGCCAATCAAACTACATTTTGACGGGCCGTTTTATGTTGGAATCGGTTTTTGCCCGCATTATCCAGTCACCGTGGACACGGGCGTGTTCTCCAATGTCGTTCTCAGGAACTCAGCTGGCAAGTTTGAATAGAAGACATTCAGGGCTCGTCGAAGCAAGCTGGGCGGCGACCTTGCCGCTGACGCCTTGAAACGCGGGCGTTGCCGGAGAGTATTTTGAGGTCGAAATCACCAGCTCATGTGCAGACTCTGGCACCGGGGGTCTTCCATCTTCATTGTCGAACGCCTGCAGCGAGAGTCCTCCACCTCAAGCACCATGCTCTCGGCCAAGCTCCCGCAGCGAGAGTCTTCCATCTCAATCGTCACGGCGCTGAGTAGTCCGGCGCCGCGAGGGTCGTTCATTTCAATCGCCACGATCTTGCACCGTGTATGTTCCATCTCCACACCGTTGCCTTTTGCGTCCGATCAGCTTTTCAGCGAACTGAGATCATGTTTACGCGCTTTGCGGAAAGCAGGCTGCTCAATTCAGCACACCACTCGCCGGCTCCATTGCAGTTCAGGCTTTCTCCAAACCCCCCCGTGCCAGATCGTCAGTTCTGCTCCAATCGCTAAAAATAAAAGGAGTGTGAGCAGAATTGACCAGCGCGAGATGTCCTGTCGTCTCTAAAGTGCTTGGAGGTGCTCCCACCAAAAGCGGCGGCAGCGATGCCAGTTCATACGGCTCCATCCCCTTAAGGCAGCACCCCTTCTTCGCTGCTGCCGCCTATCTCCATCCAGCGCTCAACCGGCCACGCGAAATCTCCGCTCAATGTTCAAAAAGGAACAGCCAGCGCAGACAGGTTCGAGTACATTGAGGCGATGATGAGCAACATTCTTCGCCGTTTTTCTAAATTAGGCCCGAGTGTGGGAAACTTGGCCGCGTCCGCTACCGGATGCTTCATCTTCACGCCTGGCTTCCGATTAGTGGCCATGAAAGAAGAAGGATCGGAGACGCAGACGCCCACGCGCGTCGATGACGGGTCTCCAGGGCTATCGACGGGTATTGGCGCCGCAGTTTTCCTAATGGTCTTCATTACCAGTGAAGCACTGGCGACAATCGTGGCGCTTCGCCGCTAACCTACATGCGGACGATTTCGTCCGAGCCTACTGGCGTTCGTCTGCTTGTTGTCAGGAGCTTGCAATGCCCGAACTGAAGAACTCCCTGGATTTGCACCCGAGCTTGCCGATGCGGCTTGAGGCGCGGCTTCCATTACTTGGAAAAGTGGCATCCTTCTCTTTGCTGCCTTCGCCCGGCAGTTTGCGTCCGGTCCGGATAGCGGTTGTCGGAAACCACGTTCCCCGTCAGTGTGGAATCGCAACTTTCACGACCGATCTATGCGACGCGATCACTGCCGAATACGGAGCCTCCGGCTTGCGGGTGGCGGCCGTCAACGACCCGCATTCTTCCTACGTTTACCCTGCCCGGGTGCGTAATGTGATCGCGGAAGGCGACATCTCCAGCTATCGGGCAACCGCCAATTCTCTCAATGCCGGCAATGTCGATCTTGTGTGCTTGCAGCACGAATACGGGATCTTTGGCGGAAAAGCCGGTAGCCATGTCCTGGAGCTGCTGCAGCATCTCACCATGCCAGTGGTAACAACGCTTCACACCGTTCTCCGTCAGCCGGATCCCGATCAGAGAAGCGTCATGCAGCAGATTGCCGCGCTCTCCGAGCGTCTCATTGTGATGAGCGAATACTCTTCCAGCGTTCTGCAGGACGTATTTGGAGTTTCAGCCGCAAAGATCGACCTTATTCCTCATGGCATCCCCGACATGCCCTTTGTTGAGCCGGAAATTTACAAGGATGCGCTCGCGATCTCGAAAAAGCTCGTTCTGCTCACCTTCGGCTTGCTCTCTCCCAACAAGGGATTCGAGAACGTGATTCAGGCACTACCGAGCATTCTTGCCCGCCACAAGAACGCTGTCTACGTCATCGCGGGTGCGACCCATCCGCATGTCAGGGCACGCGAGGGCGATCGATACCGGGATCAGTTGCAGGCCATGGCCAGGGAACTCGGGGTTGAGCGTGAGGTGATCTTCCACAACCGCTTCGTCAGCCCTCAGGAGATGGCCACGCTGGTCGGCTCGGCCGACATTTACATCACTCCATACTGTCACGTGGCGCAGGCAGTGTCAGGAACTTTGGCCTACGCCATGGGCGCCGGCAAGGCGATTATCTCCACTCCCTATTGGCATGCCGCCGAACTGCTCGGCGATGGACGAGGTACGCTGGTCCCCTTTGAGGCTCCGGCTGCCATCGCAGCTGCGGCAATTGAACTGCTCGACAACGACGCAGCACGCAAGGCAATGCGCAAACGCGCGTACCTCTATGCCCGCAAAATGGTCTGGAACCGCGTAGCGCAATCCTATATGCATTCCTTCGCTCAGGCGCAGGTTCACACCATGCAACCTGTGCACAAGGGGTTTCCCGCTCAGTCGGTCGAGAAGATTGCGGCAGGCCGGCTCTTAACCATTTGAGTATTGTGCCTTAGCGGATCGCTTACCTGTATAAAATCTCAACGTGAAAATTTCGGCGACGGAAATTCGCGCCTTTGAGATCCTGCGTTATTCAGCGTTCATTCGTCTTCTTGGTTCTTCCATCAACTTGGAAATCAGCACCAGCGGCAGCCAGGCGCGAAACCGCCATACGCAATCCCAGCATCGCACGGGAAGGCGCCCAATGCACAGCTCTGGAGCATCTGAACTGCGAATCCGAGAAGTCTTGACGCGGGAGCTACCGCAACGAGAACATTTCATAAGGAGCAGGTCTTCTGAGTCTGAATCACTGTTTCAATTAGGGTTCGTTTCCCCGGCTGTTCCCTTTGCGGAAGTGGAAACACCAATGTGGGATTTGCAGGAAACGTCAAGGGCTCAGTGCCAGGATGGGGAGGGATCGCCTCGTAAACCTGGAATCCGAATAGGTTCTGCATACTTAAACGGCTGGTAAATCGCTTGGGCTGGGTCATTGCGTCCACCTGTTCGATCAAGCGCGCAGGACCTGCACCTTTCTGGTAGAAAGCATCGGCCGCAACCCCAGCCGGCACGCGATTGCCTGAAAATGCCCCGCCCATGGCGATCACCCGGACGGATGGAAACCATCGCCGGACCACCATAAGGAATTCAAGGACCGGGATACCCGCCATGCTCAGGTCGGCGAGCATGACGTTGGGAATCTCCTCGCGGATTTTCGCCAAGGCCGAGAAGCCGTCCCCGCAGGACCGCACATGATATCCAAGTTGGGAGAAGAGGGGAGACAAAGAGGTACGAATCGAATCGTCTTCGTCAACAATGAGCAGTTTCCCGCGTGCTTCGAGCATTGATTCTCTTTCCAGGGACGCAGAAATGTGGAGCGTTGGACCAAGCATCGCCTGATTCCGATAAACATGCTGACCTGTTTTGCTCACCCGTGAAGCCGCCCGATCTGACGAGCGAGAAAACGGTCACGCGATGGAAAGAATGCGCGGCTTTTCAGCGTTGTGCTCGGGTAGCTGGTCCAGCAGGACAACATTGAGCAGCGACTTATGCACCTGGATGCGGCCGTTGTAACTGATAAACCCGAGCGCACGAAAGCGATTCATGAAGAAGCTGACGCGGGATCGCGTTGTGCCAATCATCTCTGCCAGGGTTTCCTGCGTAATCGGAGGAATGAAGGTTTCCGGCTCTCCTGGCTTGCCAAACTCCGCCATCAGTAAAAGAATTCGGGCCAAACGTTTTTCGCTGGAGTTGAAAAGCTGGTCGACCAGGTCGGCCTGGGTGCGCATGCTGCGCTCCAGCAGGAACTTCATGAACATATCGGAGAGCTCATGCTCCTGATGCATCACGCGGATCATCTCCTCCCGCGTGATTTTGAGCGCAACGCATCTGACGAGCGCGGTGGCAGTGGACAAACGAAGCCCAGGCACGGCCGCCAGCGCCGCCTCACCAACAAAGTCGCCGGAAGAGAGCAGCGTAATGGTGGCCTCTTTACCGGCCTGCGAAACGACGGTAAGCTTTGCCCGGCCGTGCTGAAGATAGAAGATGGAGTCTGCCTGATCTCCCTGGGTGAAGAGGTTGTCTCTTTCGTTGAATTCGACGATTCTTCGGCCAAGGCCGGCGTGGGCAAGAAAAGCGGCAAGGTCGAATGTGGAGTTGCTCGTATTGGTAGTCAGCATGGTCCCTCCTTGACGCCGATCCGCATGTGCGACCAGGACTGCTTTGGTCCAATCAAAGGCCGGGGAGAAAGTGCTTCAAGAAGATTCGAACAGAGCATTCCGTACAGCCTGATCGGCAACACTTACTTCGCGTCGCTACCTTTGGGGAGGCCGTAGTTTTCTGAGCAGCTCTCCCGCACTTGAGCTTTACTACACTCATGTCTAGGCCATCATCGCCTGCGCACAGGGGAACTGTCTGTTCTGTTTTGCTCAACTTTTCAAGGAGTTGTGCGGGACGACGCAATTCGTGCCAAAGGCGGCAGAATAGGCGGAACCTGACTCTCGGTGGTGTGTGCGGCAAACTCAGTCTTACCCCCAGGATAGAAACCAGGTGAGAATTAGACCGGCAACCCTCAAGTGTCAAGGAATGTGCTAGTTCCAGTATTGCCGCTGGCGCCATGCTGTCGGCCCGGGTTCTCGCCTGACTACGGCACAGTAGCCCGGGCAACGGGATGCGAGTCAGTCGTTCAGGACAACGTTGACCAGTGAACTATTTATGGACATCCCGGCCGGGCTGTAGTCAATGTAGCCGAGATCGCGAAACCGGTTAAGAAAGAAGCTGACGCGGGATCTTGTNNTTCTCGCTTGAATTGAATAAATGATCGACGAGATCGGCTTGCATGCGGTTGTTGCGAGAGAGCAAGTGCGCGAGGAAGTGCTCCGCGAACGCCGGCTCACGATGGAGCAGGTCCTGCATGACCGCCTTATCGATGCGAACGATTGTGCTCGATTCGAGCGCACTCGCAGAGGCAACGCGATGCGCCTCACCCGCCAGGCACGCTTCACCGAAAAAGCTAGCTTCCGGAAGGTGCGCAATTACGGCTTCCTTGCCGTTCATCGATACGACAGTGAGTTTTACCTTGCCATTTTGAATAAAGAAAACCGCAGTGGCCGGGTCGCCTTGCGAAAAGATGGAATCGCCCGTCGAGTATTCGCGCCGCGATTTTCCAGTCATAAACCTGTCAAGCGGATTCTGAATGTCGAGTGCGATCTTCTGTCCCGGCAAAGCGCCAATTCCGTTCGGAACGACCTTCAACCCATGATGTACAGCCAAAGGCAAGGGAATCGAGCGGCCCATCGGAACCCTGGCCGCCGTAGTCGTAATAGTGGCGAAATGAGTAGCCATGATTGGTACCTTTCAATCTTCGAGAGTAGCTGCAAAGGTATGAATTACTGTCAACCTTTGCAATGTCGATATAACCAAGATACAGGGGGAGAAAGTAAGTGAACATCGGCGATAACTATTCTTGCTGTAGGCCCTGCTAGGTAAACTTTGTAGGGCTTTCCTTACACCGAAGAAGCGATTGAAGCCATCATGACTTATATGATTACGCCACGAGCTGAATCGTAGACGCCAAATATCTTTCATGCGAATTCGATGGCCGCCCCGACGTTCTCGCCCGGCGTCAATCCGTTGGCAGACTTCACATGGGGATATCTAACTCAGTTGTCTCTATTCTTGGGTTTCCGGTCGGAGAGCTTATAAAGGGGGGGGCGGCCAACACGTCGATCTAATTATTTGCCAAGTTTTCGTTCGGTTTCAGAGTGGAAATTGTATTGCGGGCCAGTATCTTCTTGATTGCGGGCACAAGTTCTTCTGAGGCGCTGTTCTTGTTGACATAGGCAGTGGCGCCGGCTCGCAAACAGCGCGGCGCATACTGGTTCTCAGGCTGAACACTCACCATGACGACGGGGAGTTGAGGGTATATCTTATTCACATCCTTCAGCACTTCCAGCCCATTGCGCCCAGGCATATTGATGTCGAGCAATAGTATGTCATGTTGAGATCCGACCAATTGTGTCAGCACTTCAGCGCCATTCGAGGCCTCAGAAAAGTGAGCGTCTGAAAATGCATCGACCAGGATCTCTCTCAGGCCGCGTCGTACGTTCGCGTGATCGTCTGCTATCAGGATATTCATCATTGCAACCACTTGCCGGGCCGCAAGCTCGACCTAGAACTACGTTACCGGAACGGAATGTGAATAGGCATCAGCGAAGACCGTGATTATTGCAGGTTATGTTCCGCTTCCAGTGTAGGGTTATTCCTACACTGCCCGGCGAATCTAATCAAGAAGGCCGTGTGTCATGGCATAGCGCGTAAGATCGGCATTGCTCTTCATTTGCATCTTCTCCATAATGCGAGATCGATAACTGCTAATCGTCTTTACGCTGACATGAAGCCTGTCGCCAATTTCGGTCAAGGGGATACCGGCGGCGATCATCCTCATGACTTCGTGTTCTCGATCCGAGAGTGACTCATGCAAGGGTTTGTCGACGGACTCATCCAGATTTGCAATCAGTTTCTCCGCGAGGCTCGTGCTTACGTACCGACCGCCGCCTAATATCTTTTTTGTCGCCAGGGCCAGCTCATCAGAGGCACTCTCCTTGCTGATATAAGCGGCTGCTCCTGCGCGTAAACAGCGAACGGCATACTGCTCCTCCGGCTGGCAACTCAGAATAATGACCGGCATCCGTGGGTAGGTGTGCTTCACCTCTCGCAGCACGTCAATCCCACTGCGCCCTGGCATGCTGATATCCAACACCAACATGGCAACCTGGGATTTCCCCAGTTGGCTCAGCACCTCATCCCCATTTCCGACTTCGGAAAAGTCGGCGCCGGGAATAGCGTCAGCTAGTATTTCTCTTAGGCCACGGCGTACAACGGCATGGTCATCGGCAATCATGATATGCATATTTGCTCCCTCTCAGTGCGCGGAGTGTCCAGCGGAACGCGGATCGTTACCGTCGTCCCATTTCCCGAGGAACTGGAGATCTGCACATCGCCTCCGCAGAATTGCGCTCGTTCTTTCATGCCCAGGAGTCCCAAGGACCCTAGGGAGTTCGATAGGCCGAATGGATTGAAACCTATTCCGTCGTCCTCCACTACCAGGAGGATGTCCCCATCTTCCTGGCAAAGGGCAACGCGTACGGACTTTGCCTGCGCGTGTCGAATCACGTTTGTCAGGCATTCCTGGAAGATTCGGAAAGTCGCTGTAGCCCGATCACCATCCAAGTGTAGATCGACAGGCGGAACAGAGACCTCGCAGAGGACACCATTTCGAGAGGTGAACTCGCTCGCCTGCCATTCAATCGCTGCCGCCAGGCCAAGGTCATCCAGTACTCCTGGACGCAACCCGCTGCATATAGTGCGCACCGCCTTCACGCCATCATTGATCAACTGGATCGATTCCGTCAGTCGGGCGAGCACCTCAATCTCCGACTTCAGCAGACGACGAGTCACCCATGTCAAATCCATCTTGATCGAGGTTAGAATTTGTCCTATTTGATCGTGCAGTTCGCGAGCGACCTTCTTGCGATCTTCTTCGCGCACTGACTGCAGGCGTTCGGCCAGCGCCCGCAGTTGCTCTCTTTGCAAGACGAGCGATTCTTCTCCGCGTTTGCGCTCAGTGATGTCGCTGTTGATCACTAGCACACGGGGCGCCTCGTCGCGCTTGCCCCATTGCAATGCCCAGCGACCGGCCACGACAATACGCCTGCCATCCTTAGCGGTCTTTATGAGGTCTCCCTCCCAATGTCCAACGCGCATCAGTTCCGCTCTAATCTCGGTAAGGGGCTGTGGAAACTCGGTGCGGAGCAACTCGTGCGCGATTGTGCCGGCGGCCTCGTCTTTGGAGTATCCCATCATCGCCTCTGCGCCGCGGCTCCAAAAGAAAACCTTGCCCTCCATGTCGATTACAAAGACGGAGTCCTGTGTGAGTTCGAGTAGTGCAGCCTGCTCCGCGGTTGCTATCTGCTCCTGCCGCCTCTCCGCGACGTCGCGGAAAACCAGCACCACGCCAATGACTTCTCCTTCGCCGGCGAGGATTGGCGCGGCACTGTGCTCGACAGGAATTTCGCGGCCATCCCTTGTTATCAGTGCCACGTTATTGGCCACTGTTAAAATCTGCCTCTTTTCGAGCACCTGGAGCACTTCATCGTCCGCGTTCATCCCGGACTTCTCATTGATGATCTTGAACACGTTCCCGACGGGCCGGGTTAAAGCCTCTTCCGGTGACCATCCGGTTAAAGCGGCGGCGACCGGGTTGAGGAAGGTGACTCGGGCCTCGCTGTCTGTCGCTATCACCGCCTCGCCGATGCTGCCCAGGGTGGCAGTCCATCGCTCCTCGCTCTGCAACAGCTTGGTGCCCAGCTTTTCAACGTGGTAACGGGTGAACAATGCGAGGAAGACCCCAAATCCCAAGCCCAGACCAAGGCAGCTTGTCACCATCAAGCTCCATCGCAGGTGCGCGGTCTGAACGCGCCCGGCACGCAGTCCTCCTTCCACACGTTGAAACTCCGCGATCTGCGCTCGAAGGATATCCATCTTGCGTTTCCCTTGCTGGTTCTCATAGAGAGTGGGGTCGGCTTTTCCCGCAAGGCGAAGGGCGATAATCCCGTTGGCGTACCTCTCCCACTCCGCATAGCCAGCATGAATGTCCTTCAGTCGCTGCTGCTGAATTGGATTGTCATTCAACAGCCGATTCAGGGCCTCGAACTCAGAGTCGGATATCTTCGCGCCCTCCAGATAGGGATGAAGGAAGGCCTCATCGCCCGTTGCGATGTATCCGCGCGTGCCGGATTCCATATCTACAAGCAGCATCAGCAGATGCCCGGATTGGTCGAGAACCTGATCGGTATGGTCAACCCACTGCAAGGATTTATTCAAGTCGAAGGTTTCCCACAAAAGCAATCCGGCAAGGACCGCCGTGGCCACCATGGGAATTACTATCATTCGGCGGAGCAACGATTTGAATTTCGAGTATTCCATCGTAACCAGTCACTCCCTTTCGGAGGACGTGCGGACTAAATTACCTGAAGAGCTCGTCGTAGGCAAAATGCATGGAGCCCAAACTCTCAATGAAAGTTCAGCGCGTTTCAAGTGATGAACCGAGGGCTTGGACGGATATGCCGAGGGGGCCTTGATTCTCCCCGCGAACAGTCCATAAGTGCCGGCTTTGAAGCGTTGTCGCCGGGCAATTGATCCCGCAGAATCGCGTTGAGCAGGGCCTTATGCACCCGAATGTGGCGGTCGAAATCAATAAGGCCGAATTCGTGGCAACGGTTCATGAAGAAGCTGACTTTCGTCCGCGGGGTACCGATCATCTGCGCCAGGCGCTCCTCCGTGATCTCCGGGATCAGCCCTTCGACTTCATCTGGTTCTCCAAGCTTCGCCATTAACAGGAGTATCCTCGCTAGGCGTTTTTCGCTGGAGTTAAAGAGCTGGTCGATAAGATCGGACTCGGTTCGCCTGGCGCGGACGAGAAGATGATCGATGAGTACGTGTGAAAGTGAGTGCTCCAGGTGCATCACGCGGATCATCTCCTCCCTCTCTATCTTCAGTGCTGTACAGTCAGTAATCGAGACGGCTGTCGACATATGACGCGTACCCGCGCGCACGAGAGACTCTTCTACAACAAACTCCCCTGCGCAGAGGAGCGTGATTGTGGCTTCCATTCCTGCCTGCGAGACAACGGTGACTCTTGCACGGCCTCTTTGTAAATAGAATACCGATTCCCCGGCGTCGCCCTGGCAAAAGAATGTTTCTTTCGGCTTTAGTTCGATTATTGTGCGGCCAGGCCCGGCGTTTGCAAGAAATGAGGCGGAATCGAATCCAGTGCGGTTATCGCTCGTCAGAATGCTACCTCGTTGCAGCCCGTTTGTACTGCCGGACTATCCGAGCCCGGCAAGCAGTGGCTGTGGTATAGAGCGATAAACGATTGTGGCGAATGAATCAAAGGCCACGGACGAAGCGCTTAAAAGAAGGTATGCATAGCATTCGCTGCGACCCTACGCGAGCGATTTTATTCCGAGGTGGTTGTTGGAAGGAGGCGCAAAATTAGGACAGTTATCGCCAGATTATCCGCAATTACGATCAATCTCTGTCCATCATCACCGGTTATGAAGATGTGTGTCTGGTCAATTTTGCTCAGCTTGTGGCATTGACGATGAAAGTCCCCATTGATTGAAGGACCGGTACGATCAGGGTGTGAGCGGCCCCGAGCAGATTTGACCATCCTTGAAGGTCTCAATTCTGACAACCTTTATAAGCGTATAGATATACGGCGACACAGTTCACTCACAGCGCCAACCGAGGCTGAAATGGACGACGCCGAGCTGAGGAGAGACGATGAGGCCGCCCAAGTGGATATCGGATAGGCAGCGCTTGCCGGTCCTCCATGCGGGTTTGGTGGCAATGCGCGCTGACCCATCGGGCATTGCTCTTCTCGGTATGAGCACACGCTGGACGCTACTCCTGGTGCTGGGCGCAGTAGCCCTGGCGGCACTCTCCGTTCAGGCAAGATCGCAATCACTGTCCTATTCGGCAGATTTACCGGACGGCGCAGGAAGCGCAACGTCGGAGATACCGGATTTTACGTACGTCCCTCCGACGCCAGCAACCAAGGCGAAGAACTTCGCCTTCGATGCATTCGGTCCCTATGCGATTGTGGGCGGAGTCTTTTTTGGCGCAATCGACCAGGCAACAAGAACGCCCCCAGAGTGGAAACAAGGGTTTGGCGGATATTCCGAGCGACTCGGGTCCGATTATGGAATCGCTGCGGCGAGCACTACAACGCGCTATCTGCTGGCCAGCGCGTTGAAGGAAGACACTCTCTACTACCGATGTGAATGCAGGGGTGTATTCCCACGACTTCGCCATTCGGTGGTTTCAACTCTGACAGGACGCAATGGCAGAGATGGCCATCGCGTTTTCTCTTTTCCGGCGCTTGCGGCGCCCTATGCGGGTTCGGCATTGGCCGTCTACGGTTGGTACCCGAGACGTTACGGTGTCAAGGATGTATTTCGGATGGGTAATTACACTCTGCTGGAATCCGTGGGCGGCAACATTGCCCTGGAGTTCCTGTATAGCGGACCTCATTCCTTGCTTTCACGCATGCATCTGAACAATTCGCACGGCTCGCCAATTCAGGGACCAAATCGGTGAGCGACCGCGGATTTACAACAGATGCCGGCATAGTCTCTCCGATTCCAAGTCGGCGTGAGTCGGACATTTCCATTGGAGTGAGCTCCGCCTCCGGACTGTTTAACAGATTTTTCGAGTGGTTCGGCAACCTGGGCATCTTCTCGTGGCAGGTACTCAAGGCTGCCGTGACGCCGCCGTTTGAGTGGCGTGAACTGATTCGACAGCTTGACGAAGTTGGATCGAAGTCCCTGCCACTTGTCGCACTGGCCGGCGCCGCGATCGGCGTTGTCATCTCCCTGGAAGCACGCTATAGCCTAAGTCGATTCGGCGCCAAGTCGCTCTTTCCCGCAACCCTTGTGTATTCCGTGATCCAGGTAATGGGTCCGGTGATTACGGGCCTCGTAGTGAGTGGCCGCGTTGGGGCGGGCATCGGCGCTGAACTTGCGTCAATGAAAGTGACCGAGCAGATCGATGCCATCGAGGCGTCTGCAATCAACCCTTACAGGCTCCTGGCGGCAACACGAATACTGGCCTGCATCCTGATGCTGCCTCTGCTGACCGTTGCCGCTGACGCATGCGGACTATTGACCGGGTGGATTGCGCAGGCTCTGGTTGAGCCTCTCTCGTTCCATCAATTCATTGAAAGCGGCTTCAGTGGCTCAACCTTCAACGCATTTCTGCCGCCTACTTTCAAGACCGCCGTGTATGGCCTCATCATCGGGCTCATCGCGTGCTTTCAAGGAATGAACACGCGGGGAGGCGCCGCGGGTGTCGGCCGGGCGGCCACCAACTCGGTGGTACTCGCATCGCTCTTTCTCATCCTGGCCGACGTTGTCCTGGTGAAATTCATTCTTGTTTTCTTTCATTAACCATTGCTTGAAGCACCCGTGATAAAGAACATGGCCACTGTTTATTCCAATCCGGCGAAGCAAGAAGATGTCCAGAAGAACGGGAGTGTGCCGGTTGTCGCCGTCGAGAATTTGACCAAGACCTTTGGGCATCACAAGGTTCTGAATGGGATAAGCATGGGTGTGGGCAGCGGAGAAACCCTTGCTGTTCTCGGACGCAGCGGCACGGGAAAGAGCGTGTTGCTGAGGTTGATCATTGGTCTTGAAAAGCCGGACTCGGGATCGGTTCGCATCCATGGCCAGGACATCGCCGGGCTGGCGCTGGACCAGATGGGCGAGATCAGAAAGAAGATGGGATTCCTTTTTCAGCATGCGGCGCTCTACGATTCGCTCACTGTTTCTGAGAATGTTGCCTTTCCCCTTGAACACCACCGAAGAGATATGTCGAAATCCGATCGAGCTGACCGGGTAAGGCAATTGCTGGCTGAGGTGGGCATGGAGGGCGATCTCGATAAGATGCCTTCGGACATATCAGGCGGGATGCAAAAACGCGTGGGCCTGGCGCGCGCGCTGGCTCTGGAACCGGAGATTCTGCTGCTCGACGAACCGACTGCAGGGCTTGACCCTATCAGTTCAGGGGAGATCGATGAGTTGATTCTCAAACTCCAGAGAGAACGTCAGATGGCGTCCATCGTAGTGACACACGATCTGCATAGTGCCAGGGCCATCGCAGGCCGTCTGGCTCTATTGAATGAGGGAACGGTGGTGATTGAGGGGACGTTTGACGATCTTCAACAAAGCAATATTGGATTTGTGAAGGAATTTCTGAAGCAATCGTAGGGGGAAATATGTCGAGAGTAGCAAGGCTCGGAGCATTCATCGTTGTGACGCTGACAGTTCTGGCTGCAGGGGTCTTCATTATCGGGAGCAAGGAGTATCTGTTTAGCTCCACGTACCAACTGAAGGCGCAATTCGACAATGTGGTGGGCATGGCTGATGGAGCAGATGTGCAGGTGGGCGGAGTACATAGCGGAACGGTGACCGGCATCGAATTGCCCAGGAGGCCGGGAGAGAAGGTCACAGTCCTCATGGAGCTCGCCAAGTCTACGCACGAAATTATCAAGCATGATTCTGTGGCGTCGATCCAGACCGAGGGATTGTTGGGGAATCAGTACCTTGCGATCTCATTTGGATCCGCCGGACAAGCCGAAGTGAAAGATGGCGAAACCATCCAAAGTGAACAGCCGCTGATCATGTCAGATCTGTTCAAGAAGACGAGCGGTATTCTGGACAGCAGTCAAATGGCCATCAACAATGCAACTTTGGTGACAGCCCACCTGAACTCAGTAAGCGCCAAGATCGATTCGGGGCAGGGAACCGTTGGAGCGCTGGTGAACGACAAGCAACTCTATAACAACCTGGCACAGACTACGACTACGCTGCATGACACGATGGTGCAGGCGCAGACCGGCGTATCTGACTTCCAGGAGAATATGGAGGCTTTGAAGCACAACTTCTTTTTGAGTGGGTATTTCAAGAAGCGCGGATACGAAGATTCAAGCGATCTGACAGCAAATAGAATTGGTGGACTTCCGGAGGGTACGCCTTTGAAGGTGTTTACCTATACCGCGAAACAACTGTTCGATAGCCGCGATTCAGCGAAGATGAAGAACCAAAAATCTCTTGACGCTGGCGGCAATTTTCTGGCGCAGAATCAGTTCGGAGTAGCCGTCGTCGTGGTTTCCAACGGCATGGATGGGGATACAAAGAAGGACCTGCTGCTGACCGAGGCCAGGGCCATGGTCGTTCGCGAGTACCTGGTTGAGAACTTTGGCTTTGACGATAGCCAGCTTAAGACTTTGGGAATGGGCAAGCAGGCGGGCGCGAATGCGGACGCAGATTGGGGTTCAATTCAGATTCTCATCTTTCCGGCAGGAACTGTGATACCCGCTGACAAAACCGGCGCAAGTAGTTAGTTCATCCGCGGCCAACACCGGACATCCGGTTCAGGTAACCACGGTGGCAACGCAAAAGCCATGACTCTTCGGTTGCGACGAAGGCAGGCAGCAAGTATGCGCATCAGACTAGCGTAGCGAGAACGACGTGACAAATGGAGGAGATATGACCGGAAACCGGCACAATCATGAGGGAGAGAGTGGAGAACGCGGCGAACCAGGCCCTGGGCCCTACTGGCAGCGGATGCACCGCGACTGGCGCTTCTGGGTGTGCGCATTTTTCATGGCTGCGGCGATCGCAATCTACGTGATGACTGGCGACCTGGCTTGGGTTCCGCGCGGTTAACTTGACCCCTTTTCAGGTGAGCACTGTAGCTCAGTAATTCCCACCTTGCTTTGGAAGAATGGGTATGAATTGGAGTACATGAGATGCCACTCGTCACCGTTGTAATCATCCTCGCTGTAGTAGGCGTGTTGTTATGGCTCGTTAACCGCATTCCCATGCAAGGGACGATCAAGAGCATTCTGAATCTCGTCGTAGTAATCGCCGTGGTGTTGTGGCTTCTGAAGGTATTCGATCTTCTCCATTACGTTTCTCAGTTCCGTGTTGGGTAATGAGAGAGCGAGTTGCCGGTGGCGTAACCGTTCCGCCCGTCGACTCAAAACAAGCATAAAGCAACGCGGCAGAGTTCTGCCCAAAGGAAGAACCGTGAGAAGTTTCGTTCTTTTAGCAATCGGAAGTGCCCTCGGTTTGAGCGCGTTTGCCCAGACCAACGTGCAAACGACTGTAGTCGTTGATCAAGCCGGCCATGCATCCGCATACCATACGATCGTGATCAGCCGCACGGTCCAGGCTGTCAACTACCGGCACCGTAGCGGTGCCACCAGTGTGGACTTTGCGGGCACAACGTTGCTGCCCACTGCCGGCGGCAATGCCAAGGTGCGAAGCAAACGCGGCACGCTAGAGGTTGAGGCAGAATTCAGAAACCTGGATAATCCGACATCCTTTGGCAATGAATATCTCACTTACGTGATGTGGGCGATCTCGCCCGAGGGGCGAGCTGTAAATCTTGGCGAAGTTCTCGTCGGCGATAACAATCGAAGCAAGCTGACGGCAACCACAGATCTCCAGGCCTTTGCTCTGATCGTTACCGCAGAACCTTACTTTGCCGTGCGGCAACCCAGCAATGTTGTCGTGCTTGAGAATATCGTGCGCGACGACACAAAGGGGAGCACCGAGGCAGTCAACGCGAAATATGAATTGATGGAGCGCGGGGGGTATCTTCCCACCGGCTACAAGTTCGACCCAGTAGTTCTAAACGCCAAATTACCTCTGGAGTTCTACGAAGCGAGGAATGCGCTACGCATTGCTGAATCCGAAGGTGCAGAGCAGTATGCAGGCGAAAGCTATCAGCATGCTGTCCAGTCCATGAAGACCGCCGATGAATATGCGGTAAGCAGGCATATAGAAAAAAAGGCGCTGATTGCTTCTGCACGAGAGGCCGTACAGACTGCGGAGGACGCTCGAGAGATCGCCGTCAAGAGGATCGACGCGGATCGCCTGGCAGCGGAACGGCAGGGGGCGAGCGATGCGCAAGCGAGATCGCAGGCTGAGGCTGACGACGCGACCCGTCTGAAGGAGAGAGCCGAGTCGGATTCAGCAAAGTCGCAGGCTCAGGCAGACGACGCCATGCGACTGAAGGAAAGGGCCCAGTCCGACGCAGCAAGGTCGCAAGCTAACATGGCAGCGGCGCAAGCCAATGCGGAAAATGCGCAAGCTGATGCCGCAAATGCCCAGGCTGCAATGGCCACAAACCAGGCAACATCGGCGGCCGCAGTTAACGCGGCTCAGGCCGATGCCGACCAGTCCCGCTTGCTTGCACAGCAAGCGCAGCAGGGCCAACAACAGGCGAATAGCGAAAAAGCGGCAATGCGCGCACAGCTATCGGAGCAATTAAACAAGATCCTCCAGACGCGCGACAGCGCCCGGGGGCTCATTGTCAGCATGTCCGACGTGTTGTTCGACACCGGGCGATACACGTTGAAGCCGGGTGCTCGTGAAAAGCTGGCCAAGGTTGCCGGAATATTGATTGCATATCCCGGGCTCAACATTGCAGTTGGTGGATACACCGACAATGTCGGCGGCGACGAAATGAATCAAAAGTTGTCAGAGAATCGAGCTGGCGCGGTCCGCGACTATCTTGTGGCACAGGGAGTAGCGACAAATACGGTGGGCGCAACAGGCTTTGGGAATTCTTCACCTGTGGCCTCAAACGAAAACTCCAGCGGACGTCAGGAGAACCGAAGAGTTGAACTNNAAGGGTTCTCGAAAAAGGGAGCAGTCAGGCTAATAACCGATCAACCGCAGTCATCCCGATATCGCAGTTGAGATTTATGTGACAATGAGACAATTTAACGCGCCACGGCCTCAATGGGGGTCGTGGCGCATTTTAAGCACTATCGCCTGGTTAACTGTATGAGCAACTCTCTCCTACATGCAGCTCAACCTCCCGTTGCACGGATAAATCATCCGCTAATGCCGCATTGGCTTACGCACCTTGGTGCGCTGGGGCTCTTCTCTGTTGCGGTGGTAGATTCCTCAGTCATTCCTCTTCCTCTGCCCGGCAGCACCGATCTGTTGCTGCTTTGGCTGGTGGCGCACAGCGGCAATCCATGGCTGCTGGCCCCCTGTGCCATTGCAGGCAGCATCCTGGGCGGATATACCACCTGGAGCTTCGGCAGCAGAGGCGGCGAAACGGCGTTGCATCACTATGTGCCGGCGCGCTATCTTGGGCGAATCGTCAAATGGGTCGAGCGTCACCGAATCCTCGCGGTCTTTCTTCCCGCCGTGCTTCCTCCGCCCATTCCGCTGCTGCCATTTGCGCTTGCAGCCGGCGCGCTCGGGGTCTCGCGCATACGCTTCCTGGTTGTCTACGGTGCGGCTCGCTGCCTGCGCTACTCCTTCATTGCATGGCTTGGTGTTGCCTACGGACGCAGGATCGTGCTGCTATGGTCAGGAACACTACTGAAGTGGTCGACCCCACTGCTTTGCGTGTTCGCAGGCCTGCTGGTGGCTGGCGCCTGCTATGGGGTATGGAAGGTGCGAGGTTTGCGCAAACCGGCCTCCGGGAAGAGGCCTGCACAGCAATCTCAAAGCGTGAGTTCGAGGTGAACTGCCGAGACGCCTGACCAGACAATCCCGTCCTATACAACAAACATAGCTACGCCCGCGGCGAACATCGCAATAGTAGTGATCGCGACGACAACCCACCCCAGGCGGGAACTCGGTTGGTTCTGCATCAGCTTCTTGTCCGCCGCGACAATGAGGATTGCTACCAGCAGGAAGGGCGCCAGCAGTCCGTTGATGACAGCTGTCCAGTAGAGCGCTTTCACAGGGTTGATACCGATAAAGTCCAGCGCAACGCCCGCTGCGGTAGAAACAAGAATCAATGCATAAAACCAACGAGCCTGTCGCAGTTTCTTGTTCAGGCCCTGGCGCCATCCCAGGGTCTCAGCGAAGGCGTATGCAGCCGAACCTGCAAGCGTGGGGATGGCAAGGAATCCGACGCCAACAATTCCCAGGGTGAACAGGGTTCCGGCGAATTTTCCGGCAAAAGGTCTGAGGGCTTCAGCAGCCTGGCGAGAGGTTTCGATGTTTGTAATCTTGTGACGGTTGAGGGTGATCGCAGTAGTCAGGATGATAAAGAACATGACCATGTTGGAGAAAAACGCACCTACACCTACATCGATATTTCTCAATTCAAGCTCTTCGGCTGTCGCCCCTTTCCGCATAGCCAGCGTGTTTTGGCCTGCCGACTTCTCCTCTTCTACTTCTTCGCTTGCCTGCCAGAAGAACAAATACGGACTGATGGTGGTGCCGAGGATAGCGACCAGAGTTGCCCATTCATTTCTCGTATGGGGCATTGAAGGCACCAAAGTAGCGCGGAGCACCTGTCCCCAGTCTGCTCCCACCACGAACGCAGTGATGGGGTAAGCGAAAAGCACAAGCACCAGCCACTTGAGCACATTCGCGATCTGTTGATACTGGAGACGAACCGTTGCCCACGAAATGAGAAGTGCAAACGATACGACAAACCAGTGGGAATTGATTCCCGACAGCATTGCGGTCGCATCCGCCATCCCGGCAAGATCGGCGGCGATGTTAATTGTATTTGCGGTTAGCAGTGCGATGACAAAGGCAAGCAAGAGCCATCTTGGAAATCGTTGCTTGAAGTTTCCGGCCAGACCTTGCCCTGTCACTTTGCCAATTCGGGCACACATCATTTGGACGGCGGCCATTAAAGGCCACGTCAGAAGTGCGGTCCAAAGAAGTTTGGTTCCCAGCTGCGCGCCGGCAACGGAATATGTCGCGATGCCGGAGGGGTCATCGTCTGCAGCCCCGGTGATAATTCCAGGGCCGAGCGACTGTAGGAGCGCTTTAATCCATCGGGATGAGCGAGGCTTAGGCACAAATGGATTGGTGTCCGTTCCCTTCGTATCTTAGCTTGAATCGAGCCGGAAGCGTGAGCGGACTCGCGCCAGGATGCAAAGGAGGAGAGAAGAATCGCTTTACAAATTTAACTGGACCACGAGGTCGTCTGCCAGCCTGAAGCGCACAATCGACTCCGCCGGTATGTCGATATCCCGGTTGCCGGTCAACCCCGCAACAGCGGTTCCAGCGCCGCCACCTGCCAGTCCGCCTATTACAAGCCCAGCGCCGCCGCTGGCCAAGCCACCCACCAGCATGCCGAGCCCCGCCCCTCCGCCGATCATCGCTGCCGAACGCTTGCCTTTGCCCTTCTTGCTGCGCGCCAGGTCATTTGTCTCCACCGGATACTGAGTTCCATTGAGCGTCAGCGAAGTCAACCGCAACTCGAGCAGCGATCTGCCCTTGAAGTGTCCGCGCCGATGAGACACGTCCACCACGCCTGCTACCTGCGTGCCCTTTGGAAGCAGCACGCCATTGTCGCTGGCCAGGACAGGTTCCACAATTTCGCCGGTAAACGTGTCGCCACTCCGGCTGGTCTTTACGCTGATGCGTTGGTCAATCCGGATTGTCAGAGAGGTACCCGCCGGGATGTTCGCGTTAACCGGGGCCGGCACTGCGGAAACCGTCGGCATTGAAGGTGCGGGAATAGGAGCACCTGCCACTGGCGGTACAGTTGTCGTTGTAATTGCTGCGACCTTTTGTCCGGCTGCTGGGGGCTGCACGATTGTTGTCGTTGTGGCACCATTCTTGTCTACTGAAACTACCTGCTGCGCCTGGCCGGTTGCAGAGGCCTGCTTCCTGGCCTGATCGAGCGCCTCATCCTGCCTGGATTTGCATCCAGAGAGCATGGTCACTACAAGCACCAATGTTATGACGGGCATCCGGCCGGTACGAACAAATGAAGATAGATCGAGCATGTAAATCCTCTTTTGCGTGTGTCGCGATGATGGGTTGTAGCTGGAATTGCCAGGCGTTTATCCGCGGAAGAATGAGATGTGTGCCGTAGCGCGAACCGCTACGATCGCTTCTTGCCGGGGTTGTCTTCTGCAGCCGCGCACTCCAACGCTACTTCGGTGCGAGTTTGATGTTCGACAGCGGCTTCCTCGTTTGCATCCTTGACGGCGTCTTTCGCCTTACCCCAGGCATTCTCAACCTTGCCCTTCACTTGCTGGACAGCGCCTTCCACCTGGAGCATGGTATTGCCTGTCAACTCACCGGCCTTGCGCTTCGCGCTTCCAGCCTCCTCGTCGATTGTGCCCTTGACTTGATCTTTATTCATGGGTCCACCTCCGTGGAATCAGCTCGTGAAAGCAACAGCAACTGCGGTTAAAACGATAATGCTGATTCCGGGCATGAGTTCAGGGACACGTTTCGTGGCTTTGATCTCGGACATCAGCATTTCTCAGCTTAGCGGCGCAGATCATCATCGTCTGAGCAGTTTGGACCATATCAGACCGAGCAATGCGCGCTCTTCCGATTCGTCTACCGGGCGTTCTTTGGCGGTGCCTGACGCCATCGGCCGACAAGGCTCTCGATGGATGCGCTATCACACGCAAGGCGCCATCGAAGTGATCGCACAGATGCTGGACCAGTACGACATCACGCAGGACGCTGAGTTCGCTCGCAAAGATGTCATGCCCTTCGCAGAACCCGTTCTCGCGTACTATGACCTGCATTGGCAGCGCGGAGCGGATGGCAAGATCCGGTTCTCGCCCACGCAGTCGATCGAGACCTATCAGCTCGACGCCGTCAATCCGACGCCCGATATCGCCGGCCTGGAGGATGTCCTGCCCCGGCTTCTGGCGCTGCCGGATGGGATGGCTTCTTTGCAGTAGAGGCAAACGTGGAAGCGGCTCCTCGCTGACCTGCCGCCTATCGCAACCGGCAGAACGGAAAACGGCAAACTTCCGCAGCTTGCGAAGTCGGATCCAGAGGGCACGCCAACCATTCTTCCGGCCGAGCAGTATGGAACCACGCGCAACCACGAGAATCCACAACTCTATGTAGCCTTTCCGTATCGCCTCTATGGCGTTGGGAAACCTGACCTCGAGTTGGCGCGTAATACTTTTGCGGCGCGGCTGTATCCGTTCGATCGATGCTGGGGTCAGGATGGACCACAGGCCGCCGTGCTGGGACTTACAGAGATGGCCAAGAAGGCTGCCATCAACGAGTTTACCGACTACGGCGATGAGCGATTCCCGTGGTTCTGGATGACGGGGGGCGATTGGATTCCCGACCTCGATAACGGTGGAACCGGCATGATGACGCTGCAGCTAATGCTCATGCAGACGGAAGGGAAGCGGATTCAGTTGCTGCCTGCGTGGCCTCGCGACTGGACAGCGGACTTCAAGCTTCATGCGCCGTACCGAACAACGGTCGAAGGACATGTCGAGAATGGCAAGATCACACATCTGAAAGTCGACCCTCAAGAAAGGGTGCGAGACGTTGTGATCGTTACTCCAGGAAGCTGAAACAAGTACGCTATGGTGGATCGGTCGAAGAGCTTGCCAGAAACCTATGCCCGTTGAACCGTAACATGGGTGTTTTTTCGCAATTAGTTTCCAACATGATTTCGATAAGACATTTCCTCGGTCAGCTTTCGGCCGCGTCAAATTTTGTGCTCGGCCAGAAATAGGTGCGCGAGTTGTTGGATCCGATTGAGATATCAGGAAAGGTCACACAAAAAGCATTGCTATGAAGGATGACGAATTGAAGAAACTGGATCGCTGTTCAATCTCGCGTCGCACTTTTCTCGGAGCCGCTGGGAGTGTCGCTGCCGGTGCGGCTTTGCCAATCCCGCTCGGAGCCGCAAATTCCTGGTCAAAGTCAAATGCAGGAGGCGCCACGTCGAGGTCAGCAGGTTCGTCGGCATCGGTCTTCCACGGCGTCTTTGCTTCTACAGAGAATATGGTCAAGGCTTGCGAGCAGCCATTCCGAAAAAGTTTGTGTCTGAATGGCTCTTGGCAATTTCAATCAGTTGGGTTGCCGGACACCTTTCAGCGTGGCTCGGGTGCCGCGCCCGATCTTCCGTTGCCGAATGATTCGAGCTGGGAGGTTAATCCGCTCATTGTGCCCTCGCCATGGAATGTGAATAGTTTCGCGGACCATCACGGAGAGGGTGGCGATTTCCGAACTTTTCCGGACTATCCCACAGCATGGGAAAATGTAGAAATGGGATGGTTGCGGAAGACTTTCACTGTGTCATCCAAATCGAAAGGCAGGATCGTGTCTTTGCAGTTCGACGCTGTTGCTGGCGACGCGATCGTGATCGTGAATGGCAAGACTTTGGCCAAGCATTTCGACATCTTTCTACCTTTCACCGTTGACGCTACAGAAGCGATTGCATTTGGCCAGAAGAATGAGCTTCTTGTTGGCGTTCGCAAAGCATCGCTCTTCGATAAGAAAGGTCAATATGGACGCCGCGTCTATCAGGGTGGATCGTTTTGGGGCCAGCATATTGCCGGCATCTGGCAGGACGTTTTCCTGATCGAGACGGCTCCCGTGCACGTATCGGATGTCTACATTCTCCCGAGAGTTGACGCGGACGCACTGGAAGCGCGTGCCACCGTTTCGAATTGCACCGGTAAAATCGTAGAGGTCGCGCTGAGCGGAGAGGTCTTTCCTTGGCTAGCCAAGAAATCCGACAGCCTCGACAGCGTTCCAATGCCGAGTTCGGAACTGGGAGCGAGCGCCACTCTTCAACTACCGAAAGCAACGGCGAGTGTGCCGGCGCATGGTTCCACAGTCATCACTCTCAAGACTTCGGTAAGACAAAGACTTCCTCAATGGACTCCGGCCACGCCTCATCTTCATGGCCTGGTTGTGACCGTTCGCTCGAGCGGGAATATCGACGATGTTAAATACACACGCTCCGGTTGGAGACAGTTTACTTTTCGCGGGCCGGATATTCTGTTGAACGGAGAAACGCTCATTCTTCGCGGCGATTCCTGGCACTTTATGGGAATCCCGCAAATGACGCGCAGATATGCATGGGCATGGTTTACTGCCCTGCGTGAAGCGGGATTGAATGCGGTACGGCTTCATGCGCAGCCGTACCCCGCTTTCTATCTTGATGTGGCCGACGAGATGGGCATTTTGGTCCTCGATGAAACGGCAGTCTGGGCGAGCGACGGGGGACCGAAACTGGATGATAGCGGGTTTTGGAATGATACGGAACAGCATCTTTCCGGCTTGATTCTACGGGATCGAAACCATCCGAGCGTCTTTGGATGGAGCGTGTGTAACGAGATGAGACCGATCATCCGCTCTGTTCTGCGCAATCCTCCGGGACTCATGGACGAATTGGTTCGGCACTATGAAAAGTGGGCCGATATTTGCAAACAGCTTGATCCCACGCGACCGTGGATCTCTGCGGACGGGGATGAAGACGGCGAAGGAAAGCTGCCTGTGTACCTGGTGCATTATGGCGGTCGTCAAGACATGGAACGCGCAGTCGCATCCGGGAAGCCATGGGGCGTGGGCGAGACAGGCAACGCGTACTACGCAACACCGGAGCAAGTGGCGGAGACAAATGGCGAACGCGCCTATGAATCCTTCGAGGGACGGATGGAGGGCGTTGCGGTCTCTTCCTATAATTGTCTGATCGACGAACGCACATATCACGCATCGTACCGCAGCGTCTTCAATCTGGTCTGGTACGGTCTGTATCCGTTGCCTTTCGGACTCAATGACACATCTCGGGCGCCGGCATTGAATGACGGGATCTTCTTTTCTCCTCTGGTTGAAGGACAGCCTGGCGTTCAACCGCAGCGGCTTGGTCCGTATTGTTCGACTCTTAATCCGGGCTACGATCCGACTCTGCCTCTCTACCGCAAGTGGCCCTTATTCGATGCCATTCGGGAAGCTTCCAGCGAGCCGCCTGCTGCCGGGAAGTGGGCAATGGCTCCGGCGTCCATTCCTCCATCTGCCATTTCCGCGCCGCAACTGATTCAGTCTGCGGCGGTCATCGGTGGGCAAGACAGCGAGTTAGCCAAGCAACTGCTGAGCATGGGAGTCCCGCTTGATCGGCCCGCGGCGGAGCAAATTCCGCAGATCCTATTCGTCGACGGTATCCTTCCGCCCGAAGCAAAATCACGCGCGCAACTCCAGGATGTTTTGGATCATGGGGGAACCGTGTTCGTGTGGGGTGCCGATTCCAGTTCGATTGCCCAACTGAATGCATTGCTGCCCGCGCCTTTATCGGTGGTCGAGCGGGTTGCTTCGTCATTATTACTCTGTGTGACCAGCCCCATCACCATCGGCCTCAAACCCAGCAGCCTGTACCTATGCAATCAGCGGCCTTCGGAGATCACCCGACGCGCACTCGCGGGACCGCTTGTCGCACAAAGTACGGTGCTGCTCAAGGACTGCGATACCGATTGGATGAAGTGGAATGGACAGCCGGAGTTTGCGAAGACGGCGATGGTCCTTCGTTCGGAGCTGGAAACCAAGCACTCGGGAGTTGTGCTCGCGGAGAAACGCGTTGGAGAGGGCCGGCTGCTTATGACAACGCTTTCTTCGACGCCCGCAACCATCAAGGCGGAAAACGTCGCCCGTCAGATCCTGACGAATCTTGGATTTCAGTTGAAGTCAGGTATGGATTCAGGCAAGCCACTCCTCAGAACCGGAACCTTGGTGCGCGCATTGGCGTGTGGTTTCTTCTCTGCAGAGGAGGCCGCCACAGACCCCTGGCGTGGAAATTCCTTCCGCGAGAAGGCTTTGATGGGGACCAATCGGTGGCAGACGGTATTTGCTGAAAGCGGCAACTTGAATCTGACTCAGCTTGGGTTGAGCGGTTCGTCCAGCCATGCCGCGCTCTATCTAAGCTTCTGGGTATCGAGCCCGCGATCGCTCACAGACTTGCTGCTAGAACCGAACTTGCCTCAGGTCGACGTTCATATTGCGCATCAAGGTGCGATACAGGTTTGGCTAAACGACGAGTTGCAGTTGTCTTCCAACGAGGACGGCAGGTCAACTACTTTCGCAGGAGTGGGCCTTCGCCAGAGCTGGAATCACTTTCTGGTAAGGATCGCACATGACGAGGGAGCCTTGCAGTTCGAAGCGTATTTCAGTGCGAGCCAGCCGGAGTTCGTCGCCCAACTCGGTTCTGCGCTTGAGAAGCCGTGAAGCACCAACCGAGCGATTGCATTGCGAATCACTCAGGCGCTTGTTGAGTGCCTGCCGCCAGTGACGCAGGATCAGTGTTTTCCGCAAGTGAGAGGATAGATTGCTGCGCGTGCAAGAAGCGCAGCAAGACTCAGGCGGAATTCGGAGGAGATTCCATTCCTTCCATAATGCTGCACCAGGCGCTTGCGCACTTCACTGGTCGTGACTCGTACGATTGCATCCACCCCAGTATCGTAGGTTGGGGAACGACCAAACACCTCAACACCGATAATACGTTCCTTCAACTGCTCGAATCTTCCGGCAAGCGACTGATTCACAACGCGTTGAAGTGCGCTACACTAACAATCTCGCTGGTACAAAACATCGGGCAGGCCACCATGGCCGCCCGCGCCACGCCGGTCAGATAGGAGAGTAATTCCATGAATGGGAAGCGGTGCACGACGTACTGCTTGATGCCGGTATCGAAGACTCCGGACGGATGGATTTTGAAAAGCCGATGTTGAAAGAGATTCTGGCTGCGGTCCAGAATGTCCCTGCGATCCTGCCCCTATTGATGCGCAAGGAGTTGCAGCCAATCTTGTGTAATCTGATGGTTCTTGAATGGGTGATACGAGAAGAGATTGCACATCGCATTTCCGGGCGCATTCTCACCCGTTCTGATGCCGCCTTCTTCGGGCATTGACGCCATACTTATCCCCGACGAAATGTACAGCCCACGTTCGTTCCGTCGTACGAGCAAGCAACCTGCAAGTTCAAGCCGAAGTAATCCGGGCCCCTTCAGACCCGGATTTACTACAATTGCTGAAATCATCGATTTTGTAAGGCCAATGATGACTCTGCCCGTTGGCCTTTCGCACCTTCTCCATGGAACTACTATCGCTGCATCTTTACATCAGCTCCAAAAAGAGTGACTAATGGGTGCTTTACGATCGCATGAAACTCATACGTGCCGGGTGGCATGCCTTCAAGCGTGTACGTGAACCTACCGGTCCGCGTAACTGACTGCAACGGGGTGGCAATCCACGGCTCCGTCCGTGCATGGACATCTTCTCCACTGATGGCACGGTATTCAAATCCGACTTCAAGCGAAGAGGAACCGCCCATTTCAATTAGATCTCCTGTCAGCAGTTCGGTGTGACCCGTCTGGTCCGCCGAGGAGCTTCCAGTTTTCACTTGAGGGGGGGCAAACGCTGGCTTCACGTTAGTAATGCGCAATACCACGGGGTTGGCCCATTTGTGGTTGTCCTGCAGGCGCTGTGCAAGCATCGCATGGATATGCAGGCCATCACTCTTCATCTCCCACGTCGGCTTTGGATTGACGGCAGGCTGATATTCAAGCACTTTGCCGTTCTCACCAAGCACCCTCACATCGGTTTCATCACTGGGCTTCACGGAATGCAGCACAATATCTTGCCATTTCCCGTATTCCCAGGGCTTTTCAGAATCGACCATAGCGTATAAAGTGTTCTCGTCCTTCTTCTTTGTAAACCATATGTCACCCTCATTGGTGATAACCCAGGGACGCACGCTATAGATGGCTTCGGAGTTAACGAACATCCAGAGCGCAATTTCGCGAAGCCGGTCTTCTTCCTGGATCGGCAGTTCCCCGTTCGGCTTTGGCCCGACATCCAGGAGCAGATTGCCTCCCTTGGCCCGGGTTTGGATTAGAAGACGGATAAGCTGTCGTCCCGATTTATAGGGGTCATTTTGCGGCTGATACTGCCACGCCTCCCCCATAGTGAGGTTTGCCTCCCATGCGCCCTTCAATGGCATACCGGGAACATACTGCTCCGGTGTCTGCAGACCGCCGCGGGTAACCACAATGTCCGGTTGGAGCTTCCATGCAAGTTCACGCAGACCGGTGGGCTGGCCGTCAAAGAAGATCAGGCTGATAGGACCATACTTTGTAAGGAGTTCCTTTACCTGCGCTTGATCGTATGCCATCAGGCCGGGATTGTTCGCCGGTTGAACCTCCGGCACATTGCGCTTAATCAGCTTGCCCTCTTTATGCAACCAGTAAAAATCGTCTGGAGAGTAATACACCCCAGGTGCAATCCCTTCATCGCGAAAGGCCTTGAACAACTCCGCTGTAATATCCCGGTGAAACGGAGTGTTCATGATACCGAACGACGTGGTTGCGGTGTCGTACATGGCAAAGCCGGAGTGATGTTTGGTCGTGAACATCATGTATCGAACACCGGCAAGCTTGGCAAGACGTGCCCAGTCCTGCGGATCGAACTGCTTTGGTTCGAATGTCCCTGGCAGATCATTGAAGAAACGGTTCGTGTACTCGTCAGATGCGCCGACAAGCGAATGGCTGATGCCTACGCCAAGCTGGACATCCACGCTCCAATGAATGAAGAGCCCAAAGCCCTGATCGCGGAACCATTCAATCCGATCTGCTTTGTTGAGTGATCCCACTTCAGGATTCGGATCAAGTTGCGCAATCGCCTGCGGCTGGCCACAGATACACAGTGCACCCAGGAAAACTGCAGTTAACAAATATCTATAACAAAAACACAACTTCATATCCGAACCCACCTTCTCTTGGGATTCACATGCAGTGAGGTAAATCTGATAGGGTAGCCCTGCCGCCAACCCATATTAGGGAAACTCGACGGCAGGACCAAATGCTGAAATGTTACACGTCCAGTTAGAACTGGAATTTGAGTGCAAACTGCAATTGCCTTGGTGTATTTGAGGTCGAGGAAACGACACCAAATGTCGGAGTCCCTACAGTGTTGCCTGGAGCGGCGAAGATCGCGGTATTTGTCGCATTGAACGCCTCAGCACGGAATTGCAGGCTGGATTCGCGATAAATTGTGAAAGTTTTAAATATCGAGAGGTCCAGGTTCTGGTAGCCGTCCGTGCGGAGCGCATTCCTTGGGAACGTTCCGAAAGTAAACGCGGGTGGCGCAGAAAATGCACTCGGGTTCAACCACTGGCTTGGACTCCGGTTGGCCGGGGTAGGATTCCCCACGAGGTTTGGACGAACGAACGTGTTGCCAGTATTCGCAATGTCGCCAGACACCGTCAACGTATACGGCGTGCCGGATGAGAAGCTGAGAATGCCGTTGATATCCCAACCACCTAAAGCGCCGTTCACAAGGCTGTTGCTTGAATGATAGGCTCTGCCTGCGCCGAAAGGAAGCTCATACACAGAAGCGGCTGAAAGGATGTAGGGTAAGTCGTAGCCGGAGACACTTCGATCTGCCTGGGGATGATAGGGGTCCTGCAACTGACAACCTTCGGTTCCGAAGCTGCCCGAGCAGGCCAGGTCTATCGATTTGGACCAGGTGTAAGATACGAGATAGGTCAGGCCATTGCTTGTGCTTTTCCTCAGAGTGGCCTGGAGAGCGTTGTAATTGCTGTTCCCGGTGCTGTCGTCGAAGTTGGTGGGAATGATGTATGGGTACAGTCTGCGGGCTGCCACCTGGGCAGCAGTACCCGCTGCCGGGAATTGTGCAGTATTTTTCAATCCGCCCATGTCAAGTCTGCCCCCATGTGACCCGACATACTTGACAGACAAGACAGTGTTCGATCCGAATCCCTGTTCGATCCCAAAATTCCACTGGTCGGCGTATGGCGTCTTCATGCTCGGATTGAAGTAGTAGGTTGCATTATTGAAGGGCGTGGCCGCCGGCTGCAGCACGCCGCTCCCCAGGCTCAGCGGGTCGCCAATGGTCACGGTTGGCGAAGTCGTGTTCAAACTATTCTTATTGATGAGGGTCTGCGAGGGCCAGGTGCCACCAACGTTTTGAGAAATCTGGGTTGCGACGGACCAGTTGTCATAGAACCGCCCGAAGCCTGCGAGCACTGATGTCTTGTCCATCAAGTGATAGGCGATTCCGAGCCTAATCTGCCAGTTCTTCCAGTCCGTGTTGTGCATTGCCCGATTGCTGTTGGGTGTAACCACTACATTTGCAGGCAGCGCTCCACCAGGAATACAGGGTACTCCCACTGTCGCCGAGCACGCCGGAGGAGTGGCTGATATTACATAGGTGCCATTGATGAGATTCATGTCTCCAACATAGCCCTGCCCATCGTCAAGGTAGCCGTAGACCGGCCAAATCGTTGCATCCCAGCGAATCCCGGCATTGAGGGTCAGGCGCGGAGTCATCTGAAATTGATCTTGCAGGTAAGCTCCGTCCACCCAACCGTCATGCTCGCGTTCCAGCGTATTTCGCTTGATGCCGGAGGTTGGATAACCCAGGAGGAACGAAGCTAACGCATCGCCCGTCTTGGCAGGTACCTCAAGATTCGAAGTCTGAAAAGTACTTGTTACCTCATCGGCTACCACAATGGGCTGCATGAAGTTATTGGTAGAGAAAACACCGCCAGCCTTGAGGGTATGCCGATTGAGAATCTTCGTGAACGAACCGCCATACTCATAAACGTCCGAATTGTTTGGACCCTGATAGCTATTGTTGCCTTGACCAATGTATCCGGTAATTGCGATGGGCGGGATCACCTCGGGATACGGTCCGGCCGCGGCACTTAGAAACAAGCTCGAAAAACCATTGCTGGTCAGCGTCGAGGCAAAGTTGGCGGGCGCCTTCGGAAACTGCAGAATACTGACATTCTGTCCGATGTTCCGTCCGAAATAAACCTCCAGCACCGCCGTTGCGCCGAAGGTATGAGCTTCGTGGATGCCGATGTTATAGCCGCCGATCGTGGAAGCCAAGTTGCTATTGGGATTTGCAACGGCGGTAATGCTGGGCTGGTTGTACTCTGAGACTCGGCCGAACACCAGATCATGATCTCCGAATGCCTGATCGATTCGGCCCGAATAGTTGTCGCTGCTGGTTCGCAGAGGCGTAGTATCTATCACGTTTTGACCGGCAGCCAAACCTGTAGCATTGGGTGCTGGCAGAATGGTCTTTGCGTAAAGCAGCGCCGCGGATGAGAGTTCCGCTGTCGGAATCTGATTATTTGGGAAGGCCGTTCTAAGATATTGGCCAGGTTTAGCAGGATCGGGAATTGTACTGTTCGGGTCGTAGATTGTGATGCCCTTCGCCAAGAGATTGCTGAAGTCGCCGCCAAGTTGTGCCGTGGTCGGCGTTGTCCATAAGTTCTGTGTAGCCTGGCTTTGACGAAAGCCCTCATATGTAAAGAGGAAAAAGGTCTTGTTTCTGCCGTGGTAAAGATGAGGAATGATAACAGGACCGCTGACCATACCACCGAATTGATTCTGATGGAGCGGGTTGACCTTCGTTAAGAAGTAATTGCGCGCGTCGCTGGCTGAGTTACGGAGGTACTCCCACGCCGTGCCGTGGAAATTGTTCGTGCCGCTCTTGGTCACGATGTTTACGATTCCGCCGGCCACCTGGCCAAATTCCGCCTGATCGCTGTGCGTCTGGACCTTGAACTCCTGAATATCGTCGACGATGGGTTCGTAGTTGTAGGTGCCACTGTAGGAGCCAACATCGTTGAGCCCATCAAGATTGAACATGTTGCTCCGGTTGCGCTGCCCGTCTACCGCGGGGAAGGTGAAAGCTCCCGTAGGTTTGGCGCTCCCTGCCCCTCCTGTTCCGTTCTGTGCAACTGTGATTCTGCTCACGCCGGGTGTCAACGTCAATATCTGGGTAAAATTGCGGCCATTCAGTGGCAGATCGTTGACAGACTTTGTCCCAATGACCGCTCCCAGTTCTGCAGTTGAAGACTGGACCTCGGTCGCCTCAGCTGAAACCGAGACAGACTGCTCTATGCTCCCGATGTGTAGAGAGAAATTGAATATCGCGGTTTGATTTACCGCCAGGACGACTCCCGTCTCCACTGCAGCATTGAATCCAGTCTTCTTGACTTCAATCATGTAGTTTCCCGGCGCCACATTGACCACGGAATAGCTTCCTGATGAGCCCGTCAGCGTGGACTGTTCCACATTTGTGTCCGTATTGCGGAGCGAAACGCGAGCACCCTGGACCACTGCACCGGTCGTATCGGTCACCGTTCCACTCGCAGAAGCCGCTGCTGATTGTCCATGGATGGGAATTACGGCCATGCATAGACAAAATGCCGCGACAGATGACATCCAAATAAAGTGCTTCACAAAATGCCTCCTCTGAGTTTTGGCTAATTTCGACTCGGCAGCATTTGCCTGCGAGCCCCGTCCCTGGCGCGCTCTCTCACGCTAGAGGTCTTCAGTTGTGAGCATTAGTCGCGGCAATTTCTTATCCGGGCTGACGCTTTTTGGTCAGGTTTGCGGAGCGATGAAGATCGTTCCTTCAAACGAACAATGTGCATATGATGGTCATACCATGGATTCAAATTCTCTTTACCCTCCCATACGGGCAAGTGTGTCCGTCGATGGCCACAGTATTCATGAGGTTCGAGTTGAGACCGTCCCAACCTTAGCTTTCGTGTTGACAAGCTCGGCTGGAACAGGTGCAGATGGCTCTGCTCTGTACCGACGTCTTGAGATCTCAAAATAAAAGATTTCAATACAGTAAGCGATTACTTCAGAATTTGTCAACTAAATGACGAAAAGTGCCTAATATTCCAGTGTTTAACGTTATCTAAGCGCTCGATTCCTCTGGAGTAATCGGTACAGTGAGGGCAATCGTCGGCGGCCAGAGACAGATCTCGGGCTTTTGGGGCCAAAAACCCGGACGAAATGCCCTGGTAGCCCCTCTACTGCAAGCCGAAGCACGAGGTCTGTACGCGCCAGGCGAATCCAGATGCCGCCACGTGCAGATCCCGTTCCGCGCAAGGAGTCTGGGCGGTCCGAACCGAGCTTTAGTCTAGATGTACCTGAGATTATCGTTGCGGTAAGGGAGTTTGATTTTCTTCAGATCGAAATGTTCGTGACAGCCTGGTTGAGGCGCGAACAATGAGCCGCGGGCTGAGCAGTTTCGTTCTTGGACGCGCCAACCCTTTGGCGTCAACCAGGGAGAGTGCGAGTTCCGCGGCATGCCTGCCGATGGCGGTACTATCCTGATCGACGGACGTAAGGGGAACGCGCAAGAAATCCGAGTAGAGTGAATTTCCGCATCCCACCACCGCTATGTCCTCTGGAATGCGCAGGCCCGCATCGAGAATCGCGCGCATGGCGCCCATAGCGATCGGGTCGTTGAAGCAGAAGACTCCGTCCGGTTGTGGGCTTGTGGCCAGCAGTTCCATCATCTTTTCATAACCGCCCGGTTCTCCACGATCGTCTCCTGAGGTTCCGACTGAAACTATGTGTTCAGGCAACGGCGCAAGTTGCCGTGCGCCAAGTGCTCGTCTGTATCCTTCAAGGCGGCCCAGCGCGGTGCTGGCTTCAGGGCCGCGGATGTGAGCAATTCTCTGGCAACCTTGTTCAATTAAGTGGTTGGTTGCAATCGCGCCAACGGCTACATCATCGACGCCGACGAAATTTGCCGCCAGGCCCGCAAAACAACGATCGATGAGGACATAGGGAATTCTCCGTTCTTCGATGTGACGAAAACTCTCAACGGTCCATTGCGCTGACGCGATCAGCATCACGTCGACTTGCCTCGCCAGCAGTTGTTCTATCTCCTGTCGTTCCAACTCCGGGTCTTCTTCTGAGGATGTGATGATCAAACTGTAGCCTTGCCCGCGGATTGCTGCCGAGATGGCCTTGGCTATCTGGGCAAAAAAAGGATGAGTCAGATCGGGAACCACCAATCCAATCGTCCAGGTGCGTCCTGTGATCAAGGCCCGTGCAGCGAGATTCGGCTGATAGTTCAGTTCTTCCATGCGCTTCAGTACGCGCCTGCGGGTCTCTTCGCTTATGTCAGAATGGCCACGGAGCACCTTCGAAATGGTCACCGTTGACAAGCCCATATCCTGGGCAATGTCCTTCATGCGCACTGGCGCACCTGTGCGAAACCCCGGCTGCTTTTTCTTGCCGTCCCGTAAATTTGTCATTGTCATCGCACCGGCACTTCGCCGTCCAGACATTGTCGCGCCTCGCACGCCACTATAACAAATAGTATCCCTGCTCCCGCTTAATCGCTAACTATTTCTCTCTTTGGAAATTATCAACTTTGACACAGAGAGGCCATGTGCGTATGCTTTCCTACATTACGTTATCGATAACTGTAATGGTATGGAGCTTAGGAGAAAATGTCAAACCAGTGCAGGACCTGCCAAATCGATCCAGCAACCGTGCCCCAAAAGACCCTGTACACCGGGGCCATCATGCCTGGTATCGGCCTGGGCACTTTCGGGTCCGATCGCGTAACCCCGGGCCAGGTTGCCGAGGCGGTCAAGGGCGCGGCCGCTGCCGGCTACCGGCATTTCGATTGCGCCTCTGTCTATGGAAATGAACCCGAAGTCGGAGTTTCGCTCGAAGCGATTATTCAAGGCGGTGTCAAGCGCGAAGAGATTTGGGTTACTTCCAAGTTGTGGAACGACAAGCACCATGAAGACGATGTTATCGATTCCTGTCGCCAATCGCTTTTTGACCTTCGCATGAAGTACCTCGACCTCTATCTGGTGCACTGGCCATTCCCGAACTTTCATCCGCCGCATTGTGATGTAACCTCCCGCAGCCCGGACGCCCGGCCCTACATCCACGAGAACTACATGAAGACCTGGCGCAAGATGGAGGAGCTTGTGGACCTGGGTCTGGTGCGACATATCGGCACCTCCAATATGACTATTCCCAAACTCAAACTGGTGCTGCGCGACGCCCGCATCAAGCCCGCAGCCAATGAGATGGAGTTGCACCCGCACTTCCAGCAGCCCGAATTATTCAAGTTTGTCGTCGACAACGGCATTCAACCCATCGGCTACTGCCCCATCGGCTCTCCTGGGCGCCCCGAACGCGACCGCACCCGCGAAGACACCGCACCCACTGAAGATCCGGTCATCATCAGAATTGCCCAGAACCTGGTGATTCATCCCGCGGAGGTTTGCATCAAGTGGGCCGTCCAGCGCGGGCAGACGCCAATTCCGTTTTCCGTAAACCCGCGCAACTACCTTGCCAATCTGCAAGCCGCCGCCAGCGGCCCGCTCACCGGCCATGAGATGCAGGAGATCGCCAAGCTCGACCGCAATTGCCGCTTGATCAAGGGGCAAGTCTTCCTCTGGAAAGACGGCCAAACCTGGGAAGACCTATGGGATGTCAATGGAGAGATTACACAGCCATAGCATCGTACTGCTTTAACTAATTCTCACACCGGTGTCTCAACGACCCAGGTAATGAATACGGGAGACAAGCAAGATGAAAGATACAATGACCGCGGCGTTCCTGCCCGGGAACTCGTCCGTCGAACTGCGCAACGTGCCTGTGCCGGCGCCGGCTCATGGCGAAATTCTCCTCCGCGTCATGGCCTCGACCATTTGCGGTTCTGACATTCGATGCATCTATCACGAGCACCTGGGCAAAGGTCCCGAAGGCTACCAGGGAGTTATTGCTGGCCACGAGCCATGCGGCCAAATTGTCGCCACCGGCGAAGGTTGCCGCTGCTTCAAGACCGGTGATCGAGTGATTGTGTACCACATCTCCGGTTGCGGTGTGTGCAACGACTGCCGCCGCGGCTACATGATTTCCTGCACTAGCCAAAAGTACCGCCGCGCCTACGGTTGGCAGCGCGACGGCGGAATGGCCGAGTACATGATCGCGGAGGAGAAGGACCTGATCGCGTTGCCCGGTCAGCTCTCCTTTGCGGATGGTGCGCAGGTGGCCTGCGGATTTGGAACCGTTTATGAAGGCCTCGAAAAGATCGGCATCGACGGCAATCACGCTGTGCTCATCACCGGCCTCGGTCCGGTCGGCCTGGCCACGGGCGCTCTCTGCCGCAAGCTCGGCGCAAACAAAATCATTGGAATCGATGTGCTGCCGGAACGCATGAAGATAGCCATAGACCTCGGCCTTTGCGATGCGGTTTTGCCGTCGGGTCCTGAAAACGTCGCTCAGGTGAGGGAACTGACCGGCGGCTTCGGCGTCGAGCGCGCGGTCGATTGTTCGGCTCACCGCGCCGCGCGCGCAACCGCGGTTCGCGCCACACGCAAGTGGGGAAGGATCGTCTTCCTCGGCGAAGGCGGGACGGTGGAGGTCAACCCGTCCCCCGACATCATTCACGACCAGAAAACAATTTATGGATCGTGGGTAACTTCAACCTGGCTTATGGAAGAGCTGGTCGAGCGTCTTATCCGCTGGAACCTTCATCCCGCCGACATCATCACCCACAGATTCCCGCTTGACCGCGCCGGAGACGCCTATGCACTGATGGCGTCCGGTAAGTGCGGCAAGGTTGCCGTCTGCGCGGACGAAGAGCTGAGTTAGTAAGTCAGGAGCCCCGATGATTTGGAAGTGACCTTGCCCTCAGAATGTGTATCTCTTAACCGGCCGGGTTTTTGAGGATTAAATTTACCCTCGTGGTCGTCGTGGCGGTGGGAATGTGGGAATCGGCTTTATCGATTTCCAAGGTTTGTGGGAAGGGCGGAAAACAGCACTATCGTTTTCCGGGCTTTCCATAAACCGTCATTTCCACGGCCTGCCTCGATCGCTGCGAACTCTCAGGCGGCGATCTTCACCGTTGCATCCATCCAGTCTTTCTCGAACTGCATTGGGCTTGCATAGTGCAGCGTCGAGTGTCCGCCGCGGCGGATGTCTGGTTATACCAGAGCAGCCAGGCGATGGTTTCATCCTTGGCCTGACGGATGGTTTGAAATCGCTGCCCATGCAGTCGCTCCACCTTCAGCGAACCAAACAACGTTTCCGAGCAGGCGTTGTCCCAGCAGTTGCCCTTGCGGCTCATCGACGGCGTAATGCCATGATCTTTCAGCATCTGGCTGAAGTCCTCGCTGGCGTATTGGCTGCCGCGATCGCTATGAAAGATCAGCCCTGTCTCCTTGCCTGGATTGCGCTTGAACCAAGCCATCTCCAGAGCATCGATCACCAGGTTGCGCTGCATGTCGGGCCGCATCGACCAGCCCACCAC
>PKXI01000421.1:0-190 GCA_003133425.1 Acidobacteriaceae bacterium | reverse complement strand
GCTCCGCGATTCTCCGCATAGACGGCGCTGATGTGAACCAACAGTGCTTCGTCGCTGAGATGCCGGCGCTTGGAAATATCCACGCGACGTGCCCGGTGTTCATGGTAGCCAGACACACTCACCAGCAGAACTCGGCACTGCACACAGATCGGCCAGACAAGCTTGTGTCGTTGAATAAAGGCGTACTTCA
>PKXI01000128.1 GCA_003133425.1 Acidobacteriaceae bacterium | reverse complement strand
CTTGCGCAAAAAACGCGCAAGGGGGGGGCACCCGTCAGCGGTGGGATGGAAGGCTCCTGGCCGGCGCGGGAGCATGGCGAATTGGTTGCGCAGGCGGTAAAGGCATTCGGCTTCAATACAACGCTCGCGCCGGTAGTAGACCTCGGGCTGTCGGAATCGGCTGAGGTGATGGGCACGAGGGCCGCAGCTGCGACGGTAGCGGGAGTGGTGGAATATGCTCGCGGATTTCTGAGCGGTCTCGCAATGCATGGTGTCGTGGGGTGCGGAAAGCACTTTCCGGGATTGGGTGGTGGCACGCGCGACTCGCATCTTGAGACACCGGCGATTGGACGGAGTGGACGTGAGCTATGGCGCGAGGACCTTGCGCCTTATCGCGAATTGCGTGACGAGTTGCCGATGGTGATGGTGAATCATGCCGCGTATCCTGAGACGCCGAGTAAGGCGATACCAGCGAGCGTGTCGCCTTATTGGATTACTACGGTGCTGCGCCGGCGGATTGGATACAAGGGGATTGTTTTCTCTGACGATCTTGAGATGGGCGGGATTTTGAAGTTCATGCGAATGGAGGAGGCCGTCGTTGCAGCTGTTCGCGCTGGCATGGACTTGATGGAGATTTGCCATAGTCCTGAGTTGATTCTGCGTGCCTATGAGGCTTTGATTGCTGAGGGCGAACGGTCCGCGGCATTTCGCGAGATGGTGCTGATGCGTGCGAAGAGGATTGCCCGATTGCGGACGAAATGTTTTGAACGTGGGACTCCAAAGGCACTTTCAGAAAAGCAATTTGAGGCGCTACGGGTGCGGATTCTGCGCTTCGGTGAGACGATTGCGAGTTACCAACCCACGGCAGAGGTGCGGACCGCATGAACGCGAAGGCGATGACTGTGGCAGGCATCATGAGCGGAACGTCGGCAGACGGAATCGACGTGGCGGTGGTGCGAATTGTGCCCGGCAAACAGCGGCCTAAACTGGCGCTGCTGGCGCATGAGGGATTTCCCTTCGCTGCCGCGCTGCGGCGAGCGGTGCTGGCGGCAATGAATGCGGAATCGACTTCGACGGCGGAACTGGCGCGGCTGAACTGGCGGCTGGGGCTGGCTTACGCGGAGGCGGTGGAAGCTACCCTAAAACGGCACAAAGTGAAGTTGGATCTGATTGGGTGCCATGGACAGACGCTGTTTCATCAGGCACGTGCAGAAGCCTATGCCGGAAGGCGGTTCGCTTGCACATGGCAGGCAGGGGAAGCGGCTGTGATTGCAGGTGCGCTTGGGATTCCGGTGGTCTCAAATTTTCGTCCTGCGGATATGGCTGTTGGCGGGCACGGTGCACCGCTGGTTCCGCTGCTGGACTACGTAATGTTCGCGGATGCCAAGCGCGGGCGGGTGTTGCAGAATATTGGAGGCATTGCCAACCTGACAGGGATTCCCGCGGCGGCCGCTGCTGAACAGGTAATTGCGTTTGATACTGGACCTGGAAATATGGTGATCGATGCACTGGCTCAAAAACTGTTTGACAAGCCATTCGACCGCAATGGGGCATATTCCGCAGCGGGAACGGTGCTTGGGACAGTTTTAGCTGAGGAGTTACAGAATCCATATTTCCGGCTGAAGCCGCCGCGTGCGGCGGGGCGGGAACAGTTTGGGCGCGCTTATGCGGCTGATTTCTTAGTCAAGTGCCAAAGACAAAGCAAGCGGTCAGAAGATGCATTGGCCACGGCAACAGCGCTGACCGCCCAGACGATTGCAGAGAGCTACAAGCGATTCGTATTCCCGAGCATGCGGAGGCGTGGGGTCGACTACATTGTTTCCGGAGGCGGAGCGCGCAACCGCACGCTGATGGCGATGCTGGCGCAGCGACTGGAGCTGCTGGGATGCGAACTTGCCTCGAGCGAGCAATTCGGTTTGCCGGCGGAGGCAAAGGAGGCGGCGGCGTTTGCGCTGCTCGCCTGGCAGACATGGCATCATTGTCCTGGAAATGTGCCCGCGGCTACAGGAGCGGCGAGGGCTGTAATTCTGGGCCAGGTGACCTATGCGTAGGATGGTTGCGCTGCTGATCACGCTTACGGTTCTTGCGGGATGCCATTCAACGCAGCGAGATCCGGGGACGGTTGTTTTTCTTATCGAGAGCAGCCCGGCTAATCTCGATCCGCGAATCGGAACTGATGCGCAGTCCCAGCGAATCGACGCGCTTCTATTCGATGGGCTCGTCTACCATGATGCAAATTTTCAGTTCACTCCGGCCCTGGCAACGAGTTGGGAGCAGCCTAATCCAGTAACGCTGGTCTTTCACTTACGCGGTGGAGTTCGGTTTCATGACGGACGTTCGCTGACCGCGCGCGATGTGGTGTGGACTATTCACTCGATCCTGACAGGCGCGGTGATTTCTCCCAAGGCCGCGGCATATGCGTCGGTTGAATCGATTGAAGCTCGCGACGCGCTGACGGTGGTGTTTCATTTGAAACACGCAGACAATTTTTTACTGCGGAATCTTTCCACTGGCGCGATGGGAATTGTTCCCGAGGGCAGCGGGCGCGAATTCTGGAGACATCCAGTGGGCACGGGACCGTTCCGGTTTGTGAGTCAGCAGATAGATCAGGATGTTGTGATTGAGAGCAACCCACTAAGCTGGGCCGCCGTGCCGAAGCTGGAGCGCGTGCGTTTCGCCGTGGTGCCCGACGCGATTACGGAGTCGCTTGAACTGGAGAAGGGTTCCGGCGATGTGGCCGTCAATTCCCTGCCGACGGATTCGATTCCAGTTCTGGCGGCTCGCCCTGATTTGCAAATTGAAGAAACGGGTGGCACGGAGATTCAATACCTGGCATTCAATCTGCGCGACCCGCTGCTTAGCGACGTGCGTGTGCGGCAGGCCATTGCGTGTTCGATTGATCGCGATCTCGTCATACAAACGCTGCTGCGAAGCCACGCGCAACCGGCATTGAGTCTGCTGCCTCAGACCCACTGGGCGTGGACGGGCGAGGTGGCGCGGTACGACTACGATCCGGCACGCGCAGAGCGACTGCTGGATGCTTCAGGGCATGGGAGGGGCGGCAATGGCTTGCGGTTCCATCTCGCGATGAAGACCAGCAACGACGAAGCGACGCGCCTGCTGGCGGCGGTGCTTCAACAGCAACTTGCCAAGGTTGGGATTGCGCTCGACCTGCGGAGTTATGAATTTGCCACGTTCTATTCCGACGTGACGAGGGGCGCGTTTCAGATGTATTCGTTGCGCTGGATTGGGGGCAACGAACAGCCGGATATTTTCAGCTATGCATTTCTGACTGCGAATTTTTCACCCAAGGGCGCCAACCGCGGCCACTACTCAGATGCGAGGCTGGACACACTGCTGAACGATGCGGTCGAGAACGAAGACACGGCCAAGCGTCGTGCGGACTACGTTGAGGCGCAACAGATTCTTGGCCGCAATCTTCCGGCAATCAATCTCTGGTACCTGGACACGATTGTGGTTCACAACCGTCGGTTGACCAACGTGGTTCCGGCGCCCTCGGGCAGTTATGCCTTTCTGGAGACGGCAGAATTGGTGAGGTAGGCGGATGTAATCGGAGAGCTTAAAGTGCCCCGACTGAGCGGCGGATTGCGCGGGTGGCATAAGGCGCCGAGGAAGATAGAGTTTCGTAGAGAATTTGCGGTATATTCCCTGCAAATAAACAACTTCTTCTTCCCTCCTTCTGGGCAATTTCGCATCCAATCCTCAGGGAATGAAACCGTATTCTCAACCTTTTGGTGCGTTGGCTCGTCTATTGGAATGTAGATGACCTTCTCGACTCCAAACAACTTGATTTAGATCGTGGAGAACTGGTTTATGAACAGTAAGATGAAGATTCGCGTTGTGGCCTTGACTATTCTGATGGCGGCTCTGATCACTGCCGCGGAGTTGGCCGGCGCGCAGACGGCTTCGCGGTTTCTGGGTACAGTAACGGCCGTGAGCGGAACCACGCTGACGGTTAAGACCGATGCAGGAGAGGTGCACCAGGTTGACGTGCCTTCGACCGCGGTGCTGAAACAGGTAGAACCCGGAGCAAAGGACCTGAACACCGCGCAGACGATCCAGTTCGACACCCTAGCCACCGGAGACCGGGTGCTGGTGCGGCTTGACCCCAACGCTCCAGCCGGCACAAGTGTAGCGCTGCAAGTTATCGCCGTGAAGCAGGCTGACCTGGCGAAGAAGGAACAGCGGGAGCGCGAAGACTGGCAACAGCGCGGAGTGGGCGGCCTGGTGAAGAGCGTTGACGGCGCATCCGGAGTGATTGTGTTGACAACCGGGGCCGGAACCGCGGCCAAGACGATCACCATCCACACAGGCAAGGAAACCGTATTGAAGCGCTACGCGCCGGCATCCGTGCGCTACGACCTGGCGAAGGCGGACCCCATCGATTCAATTCACGCGGGGGACCAGTTGCGGGCCCGGGGCGCCAAGAATCCAGCCGGAACAGAGATGACGGCAGAAGAGGTGGTTTCGGGCAGTTTCCGAAACATCTCCGGGACCATTACATCAATCGATGCGGCAAGTTCCTCACTCGTCGTGAAGGATCTGACCAGCAAAAAGCAGGTGACGGTGCACGTTGCTCCAGACACGCAGATGCGCCAATTGCCTGAGCGCATGGCGGCTATGCTGGCAGCGGTGCTGAACGGAAATGGGGGAGGCGCTGGTGGCCGAAGTGTCGCAGCGCGCCCTCAGGGAGCGCCCGGCGGCGGTGGTCAAGGAGAAGGTGACGGCGGTCAGGGAGGCGCTCAGCGTGCGGGCTTTAGTGGCGGTGGAAATGGGTTCGACGCACAACAGATGCTCGGCCGCGCGCCTGCAATCCAGCTTGCAGATCTCAAGAAGGGCGAAGCGGTAATGGTGGTTGCGACCGAGGATGCATCGGGAGCCAGCGCAATCACATTAATGGCAGGCGTTGAACCACTGCTGCAGGCCCCAGCGGCGAGCCAGAATCTGCTTAGTTGGAGTCTGAGCTCGGGCGCACCAGACGTGGCCCAGTAGCCACGCAAATGAATTCAGTCCAGAATCGGGTGAGGTATACGTGTCTCTAAAATTCCCATGCTTCATCAATTTAGTAGTTGGTTTCTCAATCAGCCTTGCAAGTCTTTTGGCGGCACAGGCGCAGACCGCTGCGACGCCCGCGGCAACAGCCACACTGCGCGGACATATTGCAGACCCGACCGGCGCATTCATCCCCGGAGCGAAGATTACCATCACCAACGCGCTGGGTGTGACGGTGAAGACCACCACATCTGACGCAGCCGGTGCTTACTCCGTGACGGGGCTGGCACCTGGCAGCTACATTGTGCAGGCATCTGTTGACGGTTTCGCTCCTTTCACTTCTCCGACACTCACGCTTGAAGCCGGCCAGTCGAAGCGCGTGGAAGTTTCGATGGCGATTGAGGCGGAGCAGCAGAGCGTGACGGTTTCAGACGACGAGGGCGCGTCTACTGTAAGCGTGGATCCCGGGAGCAATGCGAGCGCGATTGTGCTGAAAGGTAAAGATCTAGATGCACTTTCGGACGACCCCGACGAACTGTCGAACGAACTTTCGGCGCTGGCAGGTCCATCGGCGGGGCCCAATGGCGGCCAAATTTATATCGACGGATTCACCGGGGGAACGCTTCCGCCCAAGTCGGCGATCCGTGAGATTCGCATCAACCAGAATCCATTTTCCGCGGAGTTCGACAAGATTGGATATGGGCGAATCGAGATTCTTACCAAGCCTGGAACTGATGTGTTACACGGACGGGGTTTCCTCCAGGGCAACGACAGCTCATTCAACACTGGTAACCCGTTCACTTCGGTAATTCCTCCGTACCATAGCATTCAGTACAACGGAACGATTAGTGGAGCGATCAATAAGAAGTCGTCGTTCTTCCTGAGCATTGAAGGCCGTAACAGCCAGGACGCCAGCATCTACACCGCGAATACAGCGGTTCTGAATACGACTACGGGCCAATATGCGGCAGGCACCATCTCCGGTGGCCTTTTCAGTCCGCAAACGCGCGTTGAGGTATCGCCGCGCCTCGACCTGCAGCTGGGACAGAAAAACACGTTGACCCTGCGCTACCAGTTCGAACACAGCAATTCCAGCGGAAATCTGGGCTCGAACATCGCCTTACCCACGGAAGCTTCCAGTTCAATCACCTCAGAAAATTCCGTGCAACTGATGGATTCGCAAATCATCAACGAGCACATGGTGAACGAGACTCGCTTCCAGTACCGGCGTCAAGTGACTTCCACAACGCCAGTGAGCACGGCGCCAACGGTTGGCGTTGGTGGTTACTTCAGCAGCGGCGGATCCGGGACGCAGAGCAGCACCGACCATTTGGACCACCTGGAGCTTCAGAACATCACCACCATGTCGGCAGGTGCGCACGCGATCAAGATCGGCACATGGTTGCGCGATAATCGCGACGCCAATTCGTCTAACGGAAATTTCAATGGGAGCTTCAGCTTCCCCTCCCTCGCTGCATACATAACGATGTTGAACGGTCTTGCTGCGAACGAGACTATCGCGCAAATTGCAGCTGCGGGCGGGCTACCCAACAAGCTGAGCTACACGACGGGGAAAGAAGCCTTTCTTGGCAACGTCTTTGACGCCGCGGTCTTCTTTCAAGACGACTGGAAGGCCAATCCTTTTCTGACGTTATCGGGCGGCTTGCGCTGGGAATCACAGAACCATGTGACGGACCACAGTGACTGGGGCCCGCGCTTTGCATTTGCGTATGCGTTGGATGGGCATAAGAAGGGGAAACAAGCGAAGACTGTGTTGCGCGGCGGCTACGGGTTCTTCTACGACCGCTTTGGGTCGCCGAGCCTGATGACGCTGGAGCGCTACAACGGTGGGGCCAATAGTCAGGCGCAGACGGTGATCAACAATCCGAGCTGCTTCACCGCGACAAGCCTTAGCGCCATCAACCTGGCCGGTTGCGGGTCTGGCAGTGCCGTTGCTCCGCAGATCGACCAGGTTTCACACTCCTATCGCTCGCCCTACATGGAGCAGTTTGGAACCAGTCTGGAGCGCCAGTTGTCGAAGACCGCGACGCTCACGCTGACGTATGTTCACTCTTTCGGCGTGCACCAGATGGCGACGCGGGATTCGAATGCCTACCTGCCGGGCACGTATCAATTCGGGAGCGCTACGCTGAAGGGCATACGGCCGAATCCCTCGCTGGGGATTGTAGATGAGTTCTATCCCGAAGCGGTGTTCAAGCAGAACCAGTTTATTGCCAACGTGAATATGCGGCTGACGCCTACCTTCAGCGTGACGGGTTTCTATAACCTTAACTTTGCCAACGGCAACACCGGGACAACATCAAACTCGTACAACCTGAGCCAGGACTACGGGCGCGCGTCGTTTGTAAGAAGAAACATGATCTTCCTGATGGCCAACTACACGGGGCCCTGGGGACTTTCGTTCAATCCGTTTTTGATTGCGCAGTCGGGCAGGCCCTTCAACATCACGACGGAAAATGACCTGACTGGGGACAACTTCTTCAACAACAGGCCCTCCTATGCGACCTCGACGTCGCCCGCGGGCGACGTTGTGGTGACTAGTTTCGGCAATCTCGACACGGTGCCACAGGCCGGGGAGACCATAGTTCCGTCGGGACTGGGAACAGCGCCGTCGGCAGTAGCGGTGAACCTGCGAGTCAGCCGCTCATTCGGCATCGGACCCAAAGTGGAGTCGGCGACTGGGCCGAATAGGCAGGGCGGCGGCCCTGGAGGTGGTCCAGGAGGATTCGGAGGCGGCATGGGCGGTCCAGGTGGTGGCGGAGGAGGGCGCGGTGGTGGTGGCGGTGGTGGCGGCGGAATGTTTGGTGGCGGCCGCGGCGGAATGGCGAACACCGGCCACAAATACTCACTCACCTTCAGCGCGCAGGCTTTGAATCTATTCAACGACATCAACCTGGGGACGCCGTCAGGCGCGGTGACTCCAACGGCCTGCAGCACAACCACAGGGCTGTGCAGTCCGGGCAGCCGATTTGGCCAGTCGACCAGTCTTGCGGGAGGGATGTTCGCATCACCGTCGGGTTCGGCGGCGCGGCGCATCTTCTTCCAGGCCGCATTCACGTTCTAAGTTTTCTGAAAAGGCTTCAAAAAGGGCCGGGGGGTTATGCTCCGGCCCTGTTCGCTGGGTTAATTTGGTGCGCCGATGGTTGCGCCGTGCGTTGCGCCGTTGAAGGCGTCGGTGAGAGAGATGACTTTCAACTGCGCCGTGAGGGTTTTGAGAGAGGCCGCGCTCTTGGCGGTGATTTCGATTGTTTCGCCCGGCATGAGATCAAAGTAGTTGTCGGAGAGTTTTGCATCGAGATCGCCGAAGGAGAGATAAACACTACGCGCCAGTACTGGAGAGGTGATGCGGATCTTGTAGTTCCCGCTTGCTCCAGTGACCTCGACTTTGAGCACGGCTGGTTTGAGATTGACTTGCTTGGTCGGCGCCAGATAAGCGATATTGCGCGAGATCTGAGTTCCGGCGTCGGTGAGATCGGCGACGATGAAGACGCGGGAGGTATCCGCGGCACCGGCATCTGTGAGTTTTTTAAGCGGCCAGTCAAGATAGACCTTGCTCGAAAGCGGCGATACGTCTATGGCGTGCGTGTCATCGAGCAGGACCTTTCCGGCGAAGTCCATGAGACGCACTCGAAGCGTAGCGGCCTTCGCGTCGGTTTTGTCAGAGACGATGTAAACCTTCAGCGATCCATCCTCGACGTGCGGCGAGACGAGGATGCGCGCGTAGAAGCGGCGTGCGTAGTATTGCAGCGCTTTCCAGCGGCCGTAGTAGTCGATGGAGGACCAGGAGGCGACGGGCCAGCAGTCGTTCAACTGCCAGAAAATGGAGCCCATCGTCTCAGGACGCGAACGGCGAAAGTGCTCTGCGCCGATCTTGATACCCTCGGCCTGCAGGACCTGGCTGACATAGAGGAAGCTCGGAAAATCCTTCGGCTCGGGATAGTCTTTGAGCAGATAGTCGTGGATGATGGAGTTGCCTTCATTGTTCTTCTGATGGGCCAGCAGAACCGGCGTGAAGATGCCGGTGCGGTCCTCGGGTTGAGTGAAGGCTTCGATGGTCTTCATCTCCGGGAAGGACTGGAAGCCGTATTCGGTCACGAATCGGGAATGATGTGTTTCGTAGGTGGAGAAGGGCACACGTCCGTGCCACACGTCCCAGATGTGGTCGTCGCCGCTGTGATATTTGGCTGAGGTTTCCTCATAGTCGGCGCTCGGAGAGCTGGGCCAGTAGGGTGTTTCCGGTGCGAGGCGAGCCACAACACGCGTGAGGATGCCGCTGAATTCGGTGATGTAGTCCTGCCACATCTGAAACTTCACTTCGAGGGGCAGCTTTGCCTTGTCGCCCCAGTTGAGCGCTTCTTCGGTTTCGTTATTTCCGCACCAGACTACGATGCTGGGGTGATTGCGGAGGCGGCGAACCTGGTCATCAGCCTCGGCTTCAATATTGAGCTTGAAGTCGTATGTGCCGGGCTGCCAGTCGTTGCCGAACTGGAAGTCCTGCCAGACCATGATGCCGAGCTCATCGCAGATGGAGTAGAACTCGTCAGTCTCGTAATAGCCGCCGCCCCAATGGCGAACCATGTTCATGTTGGCGTCGCGGGCCGACACGAGAATGCGGCGGTAATCGGTGGCTTTGACGCGAGCGGGAAAGCTGTCGAAGGGGATCACGTCGGCGCCTTTGGCGAAGACGGGAATTCCATTGACAACGAGTTGAAATGAGCGGCCCCATTTGTCGGGATGCCGGTCGAGAACGATGGAGCGCAGGCCAGCCTTAGCGGTACGCAGTTCGGCCCACTGGCCTGTTACGCCGAGTTGCGCGGTGAACTCGTAGAGCGGCTGGTCGCCATAGCCGGCGGGATACCAGAGCTTTGGCTTGCGGATTTCGATGGGGAGACTAATCACGTTGCGGCCAGCGTGGAGGTTAGCAGCGGACGTAACAAAGACAGGCATGCCCGTGACAGGAACGCCGGCCTGATGGTAGTTCACGGTGATGCGCGCCGGACCGGCGGTTGCGGCTTCGACTTCGACCTCCGCGTTGAGGTGGGCGACTTCCCCGCTGACGTCGCGCTGATGAATGGCGAAGTCGGCTATGCGGACTTTATCCCAGGCTTCCAACCGGACTGGCCGCCAAATGCCACTGGTGACAAAGCGCGGGCCCCAGTCCCACCCGTACTCGTATGCTGCTTTGCGGATGTAGGTTTTGGGTGCGGTTCCGGTCTTCGGCTGCCATGGGTCGCGCGCGGCGATCTCGGCAGCGGCTTTTACTGGGGACGGAAAGACGACACGGAGCAGATTGCTGCCAGCGTGGAGGCGGGCTTTGACGGGCACGCGCCAAATGCGGAACATGTTGTCAGCGGCAAGCACCTGGACGCCGTTCACATAAACGGTTGAGACTGCGTCGAGGCCGTCGAAGGCCAGATCGACGTTTGTGCGAGCAAGCAATGCGGGAGTCACTTCGAATTTCAGACGGTACTCCCAGCTTTCGTTTTCGATCCACTGCAGCTTCGCTTCGTTGTCGCGGAAGAAGGGGTCGGGGATCTTTTTGTTGGCGAGCAGATCGAGGTGAACGTCACCGGGAACAGTGGCCGGAAGCCAGCCATTTTCGGCATCTTGGGCTGCAGGAGTTATCTGGCGGAATTGCCAGCCGTGATCGAGGGCGATGACTGTGTTCTGCGTGGGTGTCGGCTGAGCATGCGTTGCACCGATTCCGATGACCGCTGTTGCTCCGATCAGGGCACCGCACACTAGTCCCTTTGCAATTGCTTCTTGCATTGCACTTCCTCCAATGCCGGAAACGGGAAAACTCTTGCTCCCGCTTCCGACGCTGTGCAAATTTCGCTGATAAGGCTATCAGATGTGCGAGGAACCTGGGCGGGAGAGAATACGGTTCAAAAGGAATCAGTGCCGGGCCTCAACGATGGCCTGATACAGAGCTTCCCATTCGTTGGCTCTGGTTTCAATACTGAAGTGGCTTGAGATGCGGGCGCGGGCGGATTGGCCGAGGGTCTGGCGGAATTCTGCGGGCCGCTGCATCAGGTCAAGCATGGCTGCGGCAAGGGCGTCGGCGTTTTTGGGCGGCACAATGGTTCCAGCATCGCCAATCAACTCGCGCGTACCGCCTGCATCGGTGGCTACTACGGGTTTTTCCATGGCCATGGCTTCAGCGACGGCCAGCGGCATGCCCTCCCATGCGGATGAGAGCACGAAGGCATCGGCAGCGTCGAAGAGGGCGGGCATGACGCGGCGGAAGCCCAGCAAGCGTACGTTTTCCATCGAGTCACGCTCGACGACGAATCCGGACACGAAGCCCGATTTACCATCCACTGACTTCCTCAACATTCCTTCTGCCGGCGCTCCGGCGATCCAGACCTGTGTGTTGGGGTTGGCTGCACGGACCTGCTTGAAAGCGCGCAGAAGGTTGGGAAAGTCCTTGGCAGGGACGAGCCGGCCGGCGGCAAGCCAGATGAAGCTGTCGCCTGCGGCCATCTCCGTCCGAGTGTTCGTACGGCGCTCTTTGCGGGGTGCGAATTCGGCCAGGTCAATTCCGTTGGGAAGGACGAGACACTTCTCTCGAGGAATAGCTTTAAGGAGAATGAAACGATCAGCAGCGGCTTGACTGACGGCGGTGGTGCGGCTGGCCAGTACATCAGTGAGGCGGTAGGCCAACATACGCAGCCGGCCGCCTTCGTAAACGTTGTGAACAGTGGAGGCAGTTTTGGTGGAGGGTACCAGGAGTTTGAGCAGGCGAGCAACGATGTTTGCGTGAAAGCTGTGGCTGTGAAGCAGGTCGGGGGGGGGCCGCGAAGGAAACGACGGGCTTGTGTCAGACCAGCCAGGACGCTTACCGGTGTTTTAAGCATGTTCAGGTAAACGGTGGGGAGATTCGTGGGCCATTCGTCGACGAGACGAGGACTTAGGACGAGAACAGCGACCTCGTGGCCGCGATGAGCCATCCGATCGGCCACAGCCAACGCCTGGCGTTCCGCGCCCCCAACGCCGAGCGATGTGAGCACATAGACGATCCGCATTCCACCGGCACCCTAAAAGAAGATCGAGTGGAACGATGATAACGCGCTGGCTCAGGCTTTGTACTTCTTGTCGAACCAGCGCTTGATCAGCGTATCGACGGCGATAAGGCCGGGGCCGAGGATCATGATCAGGAGCGCGGCGAACCAGTAGGTGTAGGGAGTGGCGCCGTAGAAATCGCTGGCATTGGAAAGGATGTGCGTGAAGTTGATTCGGTCGTCGGACACGCACAGGTAGGCCATGGTCATGTTGACGAAGAGCACCATAGAGACGAGGCGGGAGGCTATGCCAAGAGCAAACAAAATGCCGCCGACAAATTCGATTAACGCGACGGCGAGAGCGGTCATGCCGGGAGCGGGGAGATTCAGGCTCGTAAAGAACTGTGTGACCCTCTCGAGGTGGGTGAGCTTGCCCCAACCATCCTGTGTGAACTGAAAGCCCCAGTAAAGGCGGATGGCGAGCAGCAGCGCACATTGTGGCCACGTGAAGAGCAACGCAAATTTCCCGTAGATAACTCCAACCAGGCGTATGAATTTCCGCATGTCTCTCATCCTCTTGTTGAGAGAATTGTTCAGAGAAGCGATTCGAGCTCAGGGGCGCAGATCCAGCCGAGCTCTGCCCAGTTGGCGAACCATTGGCTGACACTTTTCGCGCGATGAGACTCGGAGATGCGTGAGCCGGCAAATCCTGCAGCAATGGCTTCGGCCAACGGCAATCCCTGGCGAATCGCTGCGAGGGTCAGAAACTCCTCGGGCTGAAGACGGCGATAAAAGACGGTGAGGTCGACGCGATGTGCAGCGAGCCAAGTGGGGAGGCGGCGCAGCCTAGGCAGCTTTGCGGGAGTGCCTGTCGCATCCTCGTGCTTAACCCCAGCTTCACTGGTCTGGCGCTTTTCGCGGTTGTGGAGGTTAAGCACCAGATCGTCAGCTGGGTAATCCAAGGCAATGAGTCGCAGGTGTGGTTGGAGTGCGAGACCCGTGTTGGCATCGAGTGTTGCGACCTGATCGAGTGTGAGCGGCGTGCGATCTGCATTGTCAAACGCTTCAATGAACGCCCACTCGATGCGGGCTACATCGACGGCGAGGCGATGGCGACGGCCGGCGAAATTCGGATTGATGGCAAGCCAATCCGGCAACTTCGACCCAAGATTTCGCAGCGTGAAGGATCGGCTGGGATGCGCAGTAAGATAGGCGACGGACAAGGCCTCGAATCTCCGTTCGCCGAGGACAGTGCGAAGTGCTGGAAGGTCTTCGGCCAGGGATCCGAGACTGCGGAACCAGTACTGGCGGTTGTAGATTTCAAGGCGCTCGAAGGCGCTGAGGCGGCTGTTGGGTGCAATGAAAGACCCGGCGATTGCTTGCATGGAGCGACCGTCGGGAGTGTTCGTGCGCATCTCTTCATGGGGCGTGAGAGGTTGCATCACGGCCGCAGCCATTTCGCGTTGTATCTGAGCTAGATCCATGAGTTCGTTATAAAAGGACTGTTATGGTTCGAGGTTTCCCACTCTTTCCGCAAAATACGCAGAAAGGATGGGGCACGGCGGTGCTCGGCGATACGGGCTCCGGTTCATTGGGCTGCTCCTGCGAGAGAGTTTGCATGGCGCTGGAGGTATTTCTCCGCCTTCTTTGCTTCTGCATGAACCTCGTCAAAGGTCGGGATATGGTCGTCCCACTCGAGCAGCGTGGGCGTGGGGCCACAGCGCTCGATGGCACGCGCGTAGAGCTGCCAGACGGGATCGATCACGGGATGGTCGCGGGTGTCGAGAATGTACTTCTCATACCGCGAGTGTCCTACGATATGCATCTGCGCGACGCGGTGCGCGGGCACTGCATTGACATATTCCATGGCATCGAACTCGTGGTTCATAGAGGATACATAAATGTTGTTCACGTCGAGCAATATTCCGCAGTCGGCGCGCTCGACTACTTCGGTCAAGAACTCCCATTCGGTCATCTCGGAGCCGGTGAAGGCGGCGTAGCTGGAGACATTCTCGACGGCCACAGGAATTTCGAGAAAATCCTGAACCATTCGGACGCGCTCGACTGTCCGTTCGACTGCCTCCCAGGTGTAGGGCAGCGGCAAAAGGTCGTGTGTGTAGGTTCCATCGACCGAGCCCCAGCAGAGGTGATCGCTGAGCCAAGGAGTTCCGGTGCGGCGAACGAGATTCTTGAGGCGGCGCAGGTGTTCGGGATCGGGCGCAGTGACGGAGCCGAAATACATTGAAACGCCATGCTGGACAACGCGGTATTGCTCGAGAATCTGATCAAGGACGGCGAGTGGGCGGCCGGCGTCGATCATGAAGTTCTCCGAGATGATTTCGAACCAGTCGACCACGGGTTTGCGCGAAAAAATGTGCTGGTAGTGCGGAATTCGGAGGCCGATTCCGACGCCGTAATTCTGAAACGCATTGAAGCGATTGCCGGGCATCGAAAGATAGTCCTCAGTGGACAGTGAACAGTGGGCAGTGAGGGAGGCAATGGCGCGGCGGAGGAATGGGATTGCAATTCGCTGCCGCGCCACTGGCTGGGGTATGACTAGATGGCGTCGGGCATCTTTGAGCCGTCGGTAGCGCAGCCGCCCTTTCCCTTGCAGCTGTTCTTGCCCTTGCAGCCGCCTTGGCCCTTGCAGTCGTTCTTGCCTTTACAGGAGTGCTTGGCGCTATCGGCATTCGAACCGCTATTGCGCAACCCGGCCTTGAGGACCTTGGCGGAGTGCGCGGTTGCCGGACCCTGAGTGGATGCGTGGGCTGCGACGGTAGTTCCGCCGACCAGGCCGGAGAGAGCTGCTGTGAGGAGCAGTGCATTCAATTGATTCTTCATGACTCTTTGACCTCGTTTTTGGGGGTTAGGGCGGAAGGGGTCCGCCGGTTGTGGCATCGCGGATTTGCCCGTGGGTAATTCCTCACTTTTCGTGTCACGCACATTAAGAGTGGCGGCTCGCGAAGAAAGGTTACATGAGGGGAGATTCAAATTGCACAAATTTTTCCTCGGTCCGACTCACTGTGATGGGTACGCAGCGGGCAGATTTTTGGATTGGCACCAGTTCACTGCCTCAAGCAACCCTAAATAGGGCTCAGGGCACGGTGCGGACTGAGGGTCCGTCTGGGCTCAATTCCCTTTCCAGCCTGGTGTGGAATCTGTCGCAGAAGCCAGCGGGGACTTCGAAGACAGAAGAACAACCCCGGAAGAAAAAGCTCCGCCGCGTCTAAGTTTTTGCAATTTAAATCAATCTTTGTGTGCAAAACGCGGATTGGGCTGTACAATCTCCACGAGGAGACCCATGGCCGGAGATATATCACTTACGTGCAGCGATTGCGGGCAGGACTTCACCTTCACCGCTGCTGATCAGGCGTTCTTTCAGGAACGTGGTTATTCGACCCCAAAGCGTTGCAAGAATTGCCGTCAGGCAAAGAAGAACGACCAGGGGGGGTCCGGCTACCGTTCGGCTCCGGCACAGGGAACACCTGTGATTTGTTCGGGTTGCGGCCAGCCTACAACAGTGCCTTTTGAACCGCGTGGCGATCGTCCGGTGTTCTGCCGGGATTGCTACCAGGCGCNNGCAGCGGCGGTGGTGGCGGCGGCAGTTCACGCGGTCGCGGTCGTTTCTAGTTCTCAGGTGGCCCAATTCCCGATGCGAGCATCTGGGATTGGGCTCTTACATTTACGCACGGGATTTCAAGCGAAGCCCCATAGAAACGACTGACTCGGCTCTGCTCGCCACTGGCGAGCTCTGGTAGTTGGTTTTTTGCCTGACTCATGTTTTGCGAACTTTCAATTGATAAACACCAAAAGGCAGCCACCGGAACGTGGCTGCTTTTTTGCGTTCAGGCTTATTGAGCCTAATCGAGTCCCTATGCTTGCGGCGGAGGCGGGACCGGAGGGCGACCGTGCCTGCGCATGATCTCCGCCAACTTTGCGCGGTCCGGCGGGCCGCCTACCGCCTCAATGAACTACCCCGCCGCANNAATCAAACCCGAAGAGATTGAAGACTGCGGCTGTTTCGCGGAAATACTGCGGACCAATGGCGGCCGGTGTGATCATGCATAGAGCTTTCACACCCCGGGTTGTGTTGTTATCGAAACGGTGAATTGCGCCGCGAGGAATGCAAAGCGCCTGCCCCGGCCCTACTTCGATCCGTTTTCCGTTGACGGTCCAGGTCATTACTCCGTCAAGGCCGCAGACATACTCATCGGCGCCCTGCTGCTCGTTCCGGCCCAGGCAATTCATCGCCGCATCATCGCCGAGCTCAATGCCGCAGGCTATGACGAGCTCCGTTTGCCGCATATCGCGGTTCTCCAGTTTCCAGGGCCGGACGGAGTCCGCCCGACAGTACTCGCCGAACGTGCCGGGATGAGCAAACAGGCCATGAACCAGCTGCTCGGAAGCCTGGAAGCCCTGGGGTATATTGCGCGTTCCGACTCCCCCGACGAGGGAGGGATGCGTATTGTCCGTTTTACCAAACGCGGACATGCCGCATACGAGAAAATCTACGAAATACTCCAGGAGATTGATCGCGAATGGAGCGCTGAGCTTGGATCGAAGGCATTTACGCAACTTAAGGATCTGCTGACCCGCGTTTGGGAGAGCCCGCTGCCCACCAAGCTTCGGCCGATTCTCCTGAAGCCGAATGAGTCTTGGACCAGGTCCAGAACGTTCTCGTCATATACTACTTTCGCATTGATTCCATATTGTTTACAGCGGTCTTTGAGCGTGCCAGGACGCCGCGCCCTGATGCGGAAAAGGTACTTCTCGGAAGCGCGCAGAACTCATCCCCATTCATAACTGACCAAATACCGGGTTCGGAATTGGCTGGACCGCGGCATCCACTTTCCTGTATATCTTAAGAAAAAGCGGAAAGGAACGGGAGATGTCACGGGCTCGCCCGCTTTGGCCTTTGCCTTGCGGATGGGGTATGGCTGGTAGGCTTGGTAAAAGCGAGAACGTTCGGCTCTGCCACGGGGACCTAACCCCGGAACAGCCCTCAAGATATCGGGATTAATCATGCATATAGCTCTCTGGATCCTGTCGCCCGCCACAATCCTCATCTCAGCCGGGTATATCTATCAGTCAGTCGGCAGCCATCGAGACCGCTTGCGTTATACCGGCTCCGGTCGCTGGGTAACGATCGGACGTGGATGCAAGCTCTACCTGCTGGAGGAGGGGTCGGGCGGTCCAACGGTGCTTTTTGAGGCCGGCATTGGCGCCACAAATCTGAATTGGCGGCGTATCCAGCAGGCAGTCTCGCGCTTCACTGGAACCGCTTCTTACGATCGCAGCGGGCTGGGTTGGAGCAGCCGTTGTCGTACGGCACGCACTCCTGGCAACATTGCCGTGGAGCTGCACGAACTGCTGCTGCGCGCAGGGATCAAGCCACCCTACATCCTGGTCGGACACTCATTTGGCGGCCTGGTGATGCGCCGCTATGCGCTCGAGTATCCGGAAGATGTTGCCGGTGTTGTATTGGTGGATCCGATGCGCTGCGAAGAATGGCCGCCGCTGAACCCCAGCAAGCAGTCACAGATTAACCTGGGCAGGAAACTGATCCGTTGCGCGACGCCGATCGCCTATTGCGGACTCACCCGGCTGGCTGTCACTTCCCTGTTCCGCCGCATAAAGAAACTCTCAGGAAACCTGGACGGTGCAACCGTTTCCGGTGGCCGCCATGTCATCGGACGGATTACGAGCGAAGTCGGCAAGATGCCGCGCGAGGTGTGGCCGATAGTGGCTTCGCACTGGTCACGTCCAAGTTTCTACGCCGGGATGCGTCGTCATATCGATTCGATTCCAGACACCGTAAGAGAAATGAACGAAGCGGAACCCATCAAGGAGATTCCCGTGATAGTGCTGACGCCGGGCGATTCGACACCGCTTTCGGAAGTGTGTCTTGGCCGCATCGGGGACAACGTACAGCAGGTGATTGCCCCGGCGAGCGCGCATTGGATTCATCTCGACGAGCCTGATCTGGTGATTGGTTCCATCCGCACCATGGTGACTGCTGCCGCCTCTGAGACCGTTGCGGCAACGGTCTAGCGGTCAAACTCTCTCCCGTCTGAATTCTGGGCCACGTCCCATCCATACAAATACACTTCCTGGCATCCGCTGCCTTGCGCAAATTTGCGAAGCAGATTCATGCTGCCAGGAACTCGCCTGTTCGTTGAGCATATGCGCTGACAAGCCGTGGGGACGTTGAAGGACTAAACTGCGCTCTTTCTGTAACGAATCGTCGACTCGGTGACTTTATTCCATTGAATGCACACACCGAGGATGTTTCAACGATGAGTTCCCCATATTGGAAGGTGCTGTATCTTGCTTCTCTGCTTTGCCTGGGCGCCACCGTATCGGCTGCGCAAGAGCCATTGAGCCTGCGCCAGGCCGTCGATTTGACGCTTGGGAAGAGCCCGCAAGTCACAGTTGCCCGCGCGGAAGAGAAAGACGCGGGGGCTGCGGCAAGCCTGGCGCGCACACAACTGATGCCCCAACTCAGCTTCACTGAGGACATCTCGCGCGGAGACGACCCGGTGTATGTGTTTGGCTCACGCCTGCGGCAGCGACAATTCACGCAGGCTGACTTTGCGCTGAATGCACTGAACCGGCCTCAGCCAATCGGCAACTTTTCTACCCGCTTCTCCGGTTCGTGGATGGCATTCGATTCGTTCAAGACGCAGCGAGCGATTCGTCGCGCAGATCTCTTCAAGCAAAGCACCTCCTCATCCTCAAAGGCAATAGACCAGCAGATCGTGCTCCACGTTGTGGCGGCGTACCAGCAAGTGCTCTATGCCGAGCGCGAAATTGAGGTAGCCCGCCATGAGCAGGAGACGGCGGCAGCGCTCCTGACTTCAGTGGATGGACGAGTAAAAGCCGGCCTCGCGGTGGAATCCGACCGTATGTCGGCCGATGTGGAAGCGGCGGCGCGCAAGGAAGAGCTGATTGCGGCCCAAGGTGACCTGGAGTTGGCCTGGGCAGAGTTGCGCGAGGCAATAGGGGCGCCTGAGTTGCAGGCTACGCAATTAAAGGCCATTGAGCCGCATGCATTTCCAGAAGGTTCACTCGATCAAGAAATTGCAACAGCTGCGAAGATGCGGCCGGACCTGATGGCGTTGGGACAGGCGCGGTCTGCGCAGTCTGAGGCCGTAGGTGCGGCAAGGTCGGAGTTCGGCCCTCGCGTCAGCACTTATGGAAATTGGGAAGAAGACCGCGGTTCACTGACGAACTCGGGTGGCAACAACTGGGTTGCCGGGATCCAGATCAGTGTGGACATTCTTCCACTGGGCAAGCGCGCTCAACTTGCAAGTGCAAGCGCCGCTAAGCAACGCATCGACGGGCAACTGGCGATTTCACAACAAGAGGCCCGTTTGCAGGTAAGCCGCGCACACATTCATCGCAAGACAGCGGCTTTGCAGTTGGAGACCGCACACGCTGCGATGGATCAATCCGCCGAGAGCCTGCGCATCCTGAAGAACCGCTACAGCGCGGGGCTTGCGACTGTCACCGATCTGCTGAGGGCCGAGGATGCCGAGGGGCAGTGCCAATCAAGCTACTGGCATGCCGTTTACGGCAACGCCGTCGCTTATGCCGAACTGCTTTACGCGCAAGGGACGTTGACTCCCGACGGGGCGGAGGAATTGCAATGAAGATTCAGTTGTCTGGTTGTTTACTTGCCGTTTTTTCGGCCGTCTTTCCAGTATTGCCGGCAGGTTGCCGCGGTGGTGAATCCACACAGCCGGCGGCCGTTGAAACCGTGACCGCGCAGGTGGTGGAGAGCCAGCAGCAACAGGTGCCTGTAAACCTGCATTCCACTGGAACGGTTCACGCACGGGAGACGGCAATCGTATCCGCGCAGGTGATGGGCCGCATCCAGCAGGTGCTGGTGCATGAGGGAGACAGAGTACGGGCGGGACAAACACTGGTCTTGCTCGACGATGCAACTTTGCGATCGTCGGTGCGGCAGGCCGAGGCTAGTGTAAGGGCTGCGCAGAATCAACAGACGGCGGCAGAGAGCGACGCGAAACTGGCGGCCAGCACACTTGAGCGCTACCGACAACTGGAAACGCAGAAGAGTGTGAGTCCCCAGGAGATGGATGAGGTGTCGGGGCACGCTCAGGCCGCTGCGGCGCGGCTGGATGCCGTACGCGCGCAGACCGATGCAGCCAAGGCCCAGGAAAGCGGCGCGCGGACGATGCTGGGTTATACGCGTCTGCTGGCGCCATTCAACGGTATAGTGACGGCGCGGACGGCCGATCCGGGAACGCTGGCTTCGCCAGGAATGCCGCCTCTGCAGGTGGATCAGGCAGGTGCACTGCAATTGCAAGCAACGGTCGATGAGTCAGCAATCGGCGTAATCCGCAAGGGGATGAAGATACAGGCCGTAGTCGACGGTGCGTCATCCGCGAAGTTGGCAGGAACGGTTCAGGAGTTTGTCCCAGCTGCCGATCCGGCCAGTCACAGCTTTCTGGTCAAAATCGACCTGCCTTCCTCGAGCCAGTTACACGCGGGCATGTTCGGGTCGGCGGAGTTTTCGAATGGCACGCGGCAGGCAATTGTCATCCCCCGTTCTGCTGTAGTCCAGCGCGGCTCACTGGTCTGCGCATACGTTCTCGACAACAACGGAATCGCGCAACTCCGCTACCTGACTTTGGGAGCGGCGCAAGGCAATTTAGTCGAGGTCCTTTCGGGCATCTCCTCTGGCGAAAAGCTTGTTGACGCACCTTCGGACCGCGACCTTGCCGGCAAGCGTATTGAGACTCGCACAGGGGGCCAGCCATGAAGCAGGAACTTGGAATCGCCGGACGCCTGGCCCACGCATTCATCAACTCCAAACTGACGCCGCTGTTCATCGCCGCATCACTGGCGGTTGGAGTTTTCGCCGTGGCCATCATTCCCCGCGAAGAAGAGCCACAAATTCTGGTTCCCATGCTCGATATCACAACCGCCATGCCGGGCGCATCTCCGGCGGAGGTTGAAGAGCGTGTAACGCTGCCGATCGAAAACCTGGTACATCAGATATCGGGGGTCGAGTATGTGTATTCGACTTCATCGCCGGGACAAAGCCTGGTGATCGTGCGCTTTCTGGTGGGCACCCCCAGGAAGACGCGCTGATCAAGGTCTATAGCAAACTCTACTCGAACTTCGATCGAATGCCACCGGGAGTTCTGCAGCCGATTATCAAAGCTCGCTCCATCGACGATGTCCCGATTCTTGCCCTTACGCTGTGGGGCGAGCATTACAACGGCTATCAGCTACGCGCAATCGCGGAGGAGATACAACACAATATCGAACAGATCTCCGACGTCTCGGAGACGACAGTTATTGGCGGTCTTCCGCGCGCCATGCGGGTGGTGCTGAGCACCGAGAAGCTGAGTGGCTACGGCTTGTCGCCGATGGCGATTGTTGGGCATCTTGAGGCCGCAAATGCGAGCGTTCAGGCGGGGAGCTTTTCGGAGAACAATCAGGAGATTCGCGTGGACGCCGGCAACTTGTTCACGCGCCGCGAGGATCTTGAGGGCGTAGTGGTAGGCGTGGTTCGCGGCCGTCCCGTGTATCTGCGCGACGTAGCCGAAAAGATTGTCGACGGACCTGCCGATCCGGTGGACTATGTGGCGTTCGGTACCGCGGCCGGAGGCAACAGAACATCGACCGCAGCGCACCAGTATCCAGCGGTTACTATCACCGTTGCCAAGCGCAAAGGCACCAACGCTACCGACATCTCGAATGCGGTTCTCGACCGCGTTCACAAGATGCAGGGCGTCTCCGTGCCCAACGATGTGACGATTACCACTACGCGCAACTATGGCGAGACAGCAAAGGGCAAGTCGGACGAACTGCTTGAGCACCTGCTTTTGGCGACGTTGTCGGCGACCTTGCTGATTGCGCTCTTCCTAGGCTGGCGCGAGTCAGGAGTTGTGCTGCTAGCGATTCCTGTGACGCTGGCGCTGACTATGTCGGTCTTCTATTTCCTGGGCTACACCATCAACCGGGTTACGCTGTTCGCGCTGATTTTCAGTATCGGCATCCTGGTGGACGACGCCATCGTAGTGGTTGAAAACATCGTGCGCCACTTCCGATTGCCTGAAAGTCAGAATCGCCCGAGCATGGATGTTGCCGTGGAGGCAGTGGCCGAAGTAGGCAACCCCACCATTCTTGCTACCTTCGCTGTTCTTGCCGCTGTGCTGCCCATGGCATTTGTGCGCGGACTCATGGGGCCATACATGCGGCCAATTCCCGTGGGCGCATCTGCAGCCATGCTTTTTTCCCTGTTAGTGGCCTTCGTAGTTTCTCCCTGGGCCGCGTTGCGGCTTCTCGGCAAGCATCTTGGTGGAACTCGCATCCTGGAGCCGGAGCACGAAAACTGGAGAACCCGTATCTACCGGCGCGTCATGACGCCGTTGATTGCTTCCGGGCGCAATCGCGCACTTTTTTTCATCGCAGTGGTGGTTCTTCTACTAATCTCGATGGCGCTGGTGCCTCTGGGACTGGTGCGTGTAAAGATGCTTCCATTCGACAACAAGAGCGAATTGCAAGTCATTGTCAACATGCCGGACGGCACACCCCTGGAGCAAACGGCCCGCGTAACAGCAGCGCGGGGCGATGAACTTGCTCGTCAGCCGGATGTGCTGAATTACCAGACCTACACGGGGGCATCCGGGCCTTACAACTTCAATGGGCTGGTGCGCCACTACTACATGCGCCGGTTGCCGAACCAGGCGGATATTCAGGTGAATTTGCTGTCCGCCAAGCAGCGCAGCGATCAAAGCCACACCATCGCGAAAAGGCTGAGACCCTTGCTTGACGCCATCGGCGACCAATATGGCGCGCGCATTCAGGTTAGCGAAGTGCCGCCCGGACCGCCGGTGATTCAAACACTTGTGGCTGAAGTCTACGGCCCCGACCTGGATGGCCAGAAGCGTGTCGCCGGACAAATCAAGTCGATCTTTCAGCACACTCCGGGCGTTGTCGATACGGACTGGTATGTCGAAGACCCGCAGCCGCGACTGGTGATGAGCGTGGATGCCGTGAAGGCCGCACAGCACGGTATTGCAGTCGCGGATGTGGCCCATGCGCTCGCGCTTGCCACGTCGGGGACCGAAGTCGGATTGATCCACGACCAGAGTTCACGTAATCCTGTTGCCGCAGTGGTTGAAGTAGACCGTGCAGACCGTTCCTCCGAACAGGGGCTGGAAAATATCCGGCTTCCTGGCGTAGACGGAGCGATGGTTTCCCTTCGCGAGTTGCTGACGACGGAACACAAGACGATCGAGCCCAGCATCTATCACAAGAACCTGCGCCGCGTGGTGTACGGCACAGGAGATGTAGCCGGGGCGGAAGAGAGCCCGGTCTACGCGATTCTGAAGATGAACAAGGATCTCGACCATCTCACGCTTCCCGCTGGATACGCGCTGGCCCGCTACAACGCGGTAATGCCGGAATCGACCGATCACTTCTCGATGAAATGGGACGGTGAGTGGCAAATAACAATCGAGGTCTTCCGTGACCTCGGGCTTGCGTTTGCCGCGGTGCTGGTGCTTATCTATGTTCTCGTCGTGGGATGGTTCCGGTCGTTTATTGTGCCGCTGATTATCATGGCACCGATACCACTGACTCTGGTGGGCATTCTGCCGGCGCACGCAATCCTGGGTGCGTTCTTCACGGCAACCTCGATGATTGGCTTCATTGCTGGAGCAGGCATCATTGTTCGCAATTCGATTATTCTTGTAGACTTCATCGAGCTGAGGCGTCGCCAGGGTATTCCCCTCAGTCAAGCGGTCATCGACGCCGGCGCAATTAGCTTCCGCCCTATGCTGCTGACCGCGGCCGCGGTAGTGGTGGGAGCAAGCGTGATCCTCACCGATCCAATCTTCCAGGGGCTTGCAGTATCGCTGATTGCGGGCGCAGTCGCTTCTACTTTCCTATCGTGGCCGACGATTCCAATTCTTTATTACATGGTTCACTCGCGACGCGAATCGGAGATCGCCGGTGAACCCACCACGGATGAATAACAAAGGAGAATCTCAATGACCGTTGAACGTGGACTGCGCCTGATGGCGGGCGTCATGGTGCTGGTGTCGCTCGGCCTTGCTCACTTTTTTTCTTACTACTGGCTTTTTCTTACTGCATTTGTCGGACTTAATCTTTTGCAGTCTGCATTCACCAACTGGTGCCCTGCTGTGAGTATCCTTCGCGCCATGGGGCTGAAGCACGTCAAATGCGGAACCTGCAACTGAGGCGAACATGCAGAACAGGCGAATTGCGGCTTCCCCGAACTCTCGTCCTCAAAAAGGCGAAGAGTTGAAGGATGAGGTGTATCGTCAAATGTTCCGGCTGGAGGCGCAGCGACGCGGTGCCGCGAGGGATCTTGCAGTTGCACTGCTGCGCGCGTGGATGGCTTCGGATTCCGGACCCAAAGTTGGAGTGGATAGGCAGTGGCTGCAAAAGATTTGTCCTATCTGCCTGGCAATGATTGAGGCGGCTGTGCAGGCAGGAGAACCGGGAGCGCCTTGTATGCAGTAGGTGGTACGCGCTGTTCATGACACGGTAGTCGGGCCCGGTTCTGAAGGGATTGAGCGGTGTTGCGCACCTCTCAATCGCAGGAAACGATATAATAAAGTGGTTTCCAGGAACAGCCTCAAATGCGACCGGAATTGACTCAGGCGACCAAACTGCTGCGCAGCAACACTCCTGAGGCAATTGAAGAGGCACTCGGTCTCTTGCAGAACACGGTTTACTCCTTCAGCATGAAGGTCTGCGGCCATCCAGAAGATGCGGAAGACACCATGCAAGAGGTGCTCTTCCGTTCCCTGCGCCATCTCGCGAAAATCCAGGATCCGCAGGCTCTTGCAGTCTGGTTGTACACGGTAACGAGAAATCGATGCTGGCGGATGCGCCGCAAGAGCGCAAACGCACCCAAGGCAACCGTCGCGTTGGATGAATTGATGCCGGACGACGCGGAGCTGGGACGGTTGCTCGAGGATGCGTCGGAGGGTCCAGAGGGCAATCTGCTTCACGCCGAGCAGGCCCAGGTGCTGCATCATGCGGTACTGCGCATCCCGGCGCCGCTGCGGATGGTTCTAGTGCTCCACGACATGGAGGAACTGACGACGGAGCAGGTTGCCACAATCCTTGGCCTGCAAGGGGGAACTGTGCGGGTGCGCCTGCATCGAGCCCGTCTCTGCGTTCGCAAGGAGATGGCGCGGATACTCGATGGGACAGTCGCGGAACAGCGGAGCGCGAAGCCGGCAAAGAAGGCGCGCAAGACCGCCCGAACGAAAGACAACGAGCGCCCCGCCGAGTGCCGTGAGCTGTTTGCTAACCTCTCCGAGTATATGGACGGCCGAGTGGAAGCGCCGGCATGCGACCAGATGCGCATACATATCGAGGCGTGCCCGACCTGCGTGGCATTTCTTCGCGAGCTTCGCGTGGCCATCGATCGATGCCGGTCACTGGACATTCCGTGCGATTCCGCAGTTGCGCCGCGTTTGCGCTCCATCCTGACCCAGGAGTATTTGCGCATGCTGGGTATGGGGTCCGTAAGAAATATGCGCAATTCTGTAACAAACGCTTCGCCTCATGGATTTCTTCTGGAGAAGAAAGAGGGTTGATATGGAAGTGAAAGTTTCTCATCTTGGTCAGGTAAGGTTCAACATCCAAGCACGGTCTCATTCCATTCTTTGCGACCAGCCGATGGAGAATGGCGGCGAGGACTCTGCCATGACGCCTCCAGAGTTGCTGTTGGCGTCATTGGGTTCCTGTGCGGCCTTTTACGCTGTGCAATACCTCAAAGCCCGCAACCTCGCTGATCGGGGTGTGGAAGTGTCGGTGACTGCCGACAAGCTGAAGCAGCCCGCGCGGCTTGGCAACTTCAACATTCATGTTGAGTGCCCTGTTGCTCTCACAGAGGAACAGACGGAGGGGCTGAGGCGTTCTGTGCATTGCTGTCTGATTCACAACACCCTGCTATCGCTGCCTGAGATCAAGATTGAGCTGACGATTGCCGAGGTAGCAGCGGCGCATAGCTGACGTTCATCCAGTATTTCCAAGCGGCCACAGCCGGCAAGTTCCGCACCTTGGGGAGCAATCTGCGGACGCTCTCTGAACTACAGGATGCTGGCGCTCTTGCGCCTGCCAAGGACAGCCGCTTTCCGGCGGTCCTTGGAGGCTCGGTCAATCTGCTTCCAGAAGCCTATGAAATAGTCGATTGCAGAGATGGTGGAAACCAGCACGGTGAAGTAGATAGCTGCAACCGCGTACCACATTACCGGGATGACGAGCACGCCGATCTGCCAGTGGTCCCAGCGGTGGGCAAGGATGGCAGAGGTGACAGAGACGATCTGGACCACGGTCTTCAGTTTGCCGAGGTCGCTGGCCTGGATGGTGAAGCCCTCAGACGAAGCGATTGAGCGCAGGCCGGAGATGAGGAATTCGCGCGCCACGATGACAACGGCAATCCACACCTTGACGACTTGAGGATTGTAGGCGACCAAGGCAATGATCGCTCCGGTGACCATGATCTTATCGGCCAAGGGATCGAGCAACATGCCCATGGTGGTAATCTGGCCGCGTCTGCGGGCCAGATAGCCATCGAGGCCATCGGTGATGGAAGCCATTACAAAGAGGACAGAGGCCAGAATCTCCTGCGCGCCGTACGCCTGCCAAGGAAAATGCGGCGAGAGAATCCACAACAAAAGCGGGATCATGACGATCCGGCTCATCGTGATTGAATTTGGTAAGTTCACATTAAGTCCTGTGGAATCAACAGACGCTTTTCTTCGTCCTGTGCTTGGATCACGAAGTGTTGAAAGTCAGCTGAAGTCATTCAATCCTGGCCATGCCGAAAACTTAGGTCACTACGATAACTATAAGCGTGTTGACTGGAGACTCGCCAGAGTGCAAGCAACATGACAAACCTCAATGAAAGAAGCGGCGGTGTCGAAAACCCTTCTACATCTATGAAGATGGCAAAGTTAAGTAGCATTCCGCTCGGACCAGGCCGCGAGAACAGGCAGAAAAAGTGGTCCTACAAGGACTGGACCCACGCAACCCGCTGAAACGGGAACTGGCCAGAATTGCCGCCGAGGGGATCTGGCCGAAACAAAAACCGGCCGCGAACCAACCATTTGACTGGTACAGATCTTTTAGGCTTTTCAATTTGTATGTGCTTGAGCGAATTCTGCGAGCCTGACTGGCCGAGAGGGTGGGTTGGACAACGATACGGTGCACTGAGCTTTGCAAACGCAAAGAAGGCGGCGAGATTTACGCCGCCTTCTTTGTTGAAACAGGCTTGAATCTTACGGCTGGTACCACGTCATGGTCTGCGCCTGGTTGCCGTTGCTATCCTGGACCTGAATCTGCCAGTTGTAGACCGAATTAAGTATCAGGTTTCCCGTCGGCGTGCTGTTGTCCCCAGGAATAGGATCGGTGCCCCAGGTAAGGGTCCCGGTAGTTCCCGAACCTGTTTCGGCATAAGTGAAGCCGTTGGATTTGGAGTTGTTGCCCGGTATCTGCCAGATATCGTTGCAGGGCCCCGAACAAGTGCTTGGCGAAATATAGAACGAGTAATAGTAGTTGGCAGTGCTGGCACCGGACGGGAAGGTCCAGGTAAACGTCGGCGTCAGGCTGGTGCTGCTATTCGCGCTCGGTGAAAGATTCGTGACAAGGTCGCTTGGACCCGTGATCGCGCCCGTGCTTCCAAACGCGGTTACGGCGCCGTTGACTGTGCTGCCCGTATCCTGGCTCCCGTCGCTGTAGGTCACGGTGAAGCCGTAAGTGTCGTTCAAGGCCGGCGTTCCGCCGGGGAGAGTGAAGTAGTAATCGAACTGAGTGTTGCCGCAATCGGTGCAATTGCTCATGTCAATGGCCACGGCCCCACTGTTGTTGAGCAGGTTGGGACCCGAGGACAAGGTAACGGCCACCGGCAACTTATCCGACTCCCTCAGACTGAAATTGAGTTGGTACGCTGACGAGGTGCCGCCGGAATATGTGCTTTGATAGTAAGTCGTCTGCACTTGAGCCGAGCTGCCGGTAGTGGGCAAGGTGGCGTTTTGCCCGGTCATCGTGCTGCCCGACACAGTTATGTTGGCGGAGATATTATCTCCCACATTGTTTATGACCCCGGGAGCGAACTCGCCGATGTTGTTCTGGTCGAGGATCCCTAATACCGCATAGTTGGGGCCGCTCGGAACAGTGACCGTAAAGTTATTCGCTCCGGTCGCCGGGTTCGTAATCTCGGTGGCATAGATGCCAATCGGGTCGCCGCCGGGGCCCGACAACTCGATCATGCCCAGGTATAACGACGCGCCCGATTGAATGGTAATGCCGGCCGGAATGGTCACCGAACCTGAAACCGAGGTGCAAGTGCCGGTGCACGAAGGCGTGCCGATGGTCACGCCGGTAAAGCCGGTGGTCCCGCTGCACCCGCTCGATGTGTAATTACACCACCCCGAGGGATGGGGATTGGCGGTGTCCAGCGTGTTAAAGGACCGGGCCTGGAAGTAGTAGGTTGTGCCGCTGGCGAAAGAGCCCGCGCCAGCCACCGAATTGGTGAGGATCCAGACACCTTTGTCCCCATTCGCCGTGAACGTGTGGCTTCCAGCGACGCTGGCAAATTGTCCACCGCCGGACCCGCCGCCAAGCGTGGGGCTGGTGCTCCATTCCACGACGTATTGATTCGCGTCCTCGACGCTATTGCTGTTTTTGCTCACACCGTACTCAATCAGCATGCCCTGTGCGTTGGGAATAATGTCGTTGATTGAGGGGTTCGAGCTCGGGGTCGCATACGTTGGATTGGCCATTGTGACGGCAGCGTTGGTAACGTTGGCGTTCGAAACCGTCACGGTCGAGTTGCCAGTCGGGTCGATTGCGTTTTGCAGGCCCATGCCGATCGGATCCATCCATGCCTTCAGCGTGTAGCTGCCCGGCGGCACGCCGCGAATGGTGAATCCGCCACCAGAAGTCAGAGTGGCCTGTGAGATGCTGGTCCCCGGTCCGCCGTTCCCGCCACCGCAGGTGGTGTTGTTCAGTACCAGGTAGGTCCGCCCGGTCTGTGGTGCCCCGCCGGTGGTGTACGACACTGTGCCAGAGACCGTGTAACCCACCGCCGCGTTGAAGTTTTCTCCCGTGACATTGCTGTTGGAGATGTTGTTCAACGTCACGCCGGTGTAGCTGGCGGGATAGAACAACGAACTTGAAGCTGCAACGATCGACGGCGTGATGGTGTACGTGCCGTTGGGGATGCCGGTGAACGAGTAATTGCCGCTGCTGTCGGTGGTCGTGGTGGTGGCCGTGGGTGTGGTGTTGATGCTCACCGTGAAGGTGGGCTGGGTTCCGCTGCAGTTGTTGTTCAGGAAGATCTGACCGCTGACATTGGAGCCGGCGCTGTTGACCGCGATGCTGTAAGAGTTGGTCTGGTTGGAGCCGATGCTGTCGGTCACCTTTACGTTGGTTAAATTCACTATAGTAAGGGTGGTTGGCGTTCCGGTGATGGTCAGCAAGTCCCCCGAGTTGTTGGCGGTCAGGCCGTTCGTCAGAGCGAGTCCCCCTGCGGTAACAGGAGCCCCGTTGATTGACCAGGTAAAGGGAGCTACGCCCCCCGATACAGCGATCGACCCGGTATAGGGCTGGTTCTGGGTCGCCGCTCCCGGAACAGTGGAACTGGGCGTGGGCAGCGTGACCGGGGTCGGAGTGCTGATCGTGATGTTATATCCGTTTATGGTGACTGAGGCGTTCGTCGTGGTATCGGTCAATGTGACGTTGAATGTGACCACGGCAGGCGTTGGCCCCGGCAGTCCGCCGATGAACAGCGAGCTGCCCATGTAACCGCAAGGGGAGTTCGAAAGGGGTGCACTCAAGCCATCGGAAGGCAAGCCAGTAACCTTCCAGCAATAACTTCCGCTGCCGCCCGAAGGGTTGATGGTCCCGGAGTAGGCTACGTTGGTGTACCCGGTGGAAGGCAGTGAGGATGGATCCGGCGTGGGCAGCGATAGCGCGCTGTAGATCGTAATCGCCAATGGCTGGGTTGCCGTGTTGTTGTTCGAATCCTTCACATTTGCGGTGAAGCTGGCGGGCCCGGCCTGAGTTGGCGTGCCGGTAACAACACCCGCAGTCGACAGGCTAAGACCGTAGGTTGCAAGGTTGCTGGATGTAGCGGTCCACGTGTAGCCCGTGCCCGTGCCGCCTGCGGCCGCGAGCGTCTGCGAATAGGGCGCTCCCACATTTGTTGCGGGAAGCGTGGTTGTTGTCACGGTTAAGCCGGCGTAAATAGTAACTGAGAAGTTGGCCGTTGCGGTGCGGCTTTGCGAGTCGGTTACTTGAGCTGTGAATGCTGCGCTCCCATTGGTAGCGGGCGTGCCCGACAGGACACCGCCAGTGGAGAGGCTCAGGTCAATAGCCGCAAGTTGCGTGCCTCCCGCGGTAACCGTCCAGGTATACCCGGTGTTGGAGCCGCCTGTGGCTGCGAGCGATTGCGAATAGAGAGTGCTGACGCTACCCGACGGGAGCGTGGTTGAGGTGGTGATGCTCAACCCTGGATTGACCGCGAAGCTGGTAGATGCGGTGGCTGAGGTGTAGTTGGCGGTGGCCGCCTGGCTGGCGCCGAGGACAACCGTGCCCGAGCCAGTGAGCGTGACCATGTTGCCGAGGATGGTTGCCGGTCCGCTGGTGACCGAGTATGTGACCGCACCGCTTGAAGCCGAGGTTGCGCTCACGGTAAATGAGGCGTCGCCGACGGTGTGAGTTGGAATCGCGGTAAAGGTGAGTGTGGGCGTTGCCGCATTGACCGTAAAGCTGGTGGATGCGGTTGCCGAGGTGTAGTTGGCAGTGGCGGCCTGGCTTGCGCCGAGCACGACTGTGCCTGCGCCGGTGATGGTCACCGTGTTGCCGAGGATGGTTGCAGGACCGCTAGTGACGGAGTAAGTGACCGCACCTGTCGAAGCCGAGGTTGCGCTCACGGTAAAGGGCGCGTCGCCATAGGTGTGGGTTGGGATTGCCGCAAAGGTTAGCGTCGGTACTGCAATGCCGACCGTGAAGCTGGTGGATGCGGTTGCTGAGGTGTAGTTGGCGGTGGCTGCCTGGCTGGCGCCGAGCACGACGGTGCCCACGCCGGTCAACGTCACTGTGTTTCCAGCGATGGTTGCCGGTCCGCTAGTGACTGAGTATGTGACCGCACCGTTCGAAGCCGAGGTTGCGCTCACGGTAAACGGAGCGTCGCCGAAGGCATGGTTTGGAATCGCAGTAAAGGTCAACGTCGGTACTCCAATGTTGACCGTGAAACTGGTGGATGCGGTTGCCGAGGTGTAGTTGGCGGTGGCCGCCTGGCTTGCGCCGAGCACGACTGTGCCCACGCCGGTGATCGTCACTGTGTTGCCGGTGACGGTTGCCGGGCCGCTGGTGACCGAGTAGGTGACAGCACCGCTCGAAGCCGAGGTTGCGCTCACAGCAAACGGAGCATCGCCGTATGTATGAGTCGTAATCGCTGTAAAGGTCAGCGTCGCCGTCGCCGGGTTCACGGTGAAACTGACGGACGCCATCGCGGTGCCGTAGTTGCCGTTGGCTGCCTGGCCTGCTCCGAGCACGACTGTGCCGCCGCCGGTCAGCGTGACCGTGTTGCCGGCAATGGTGGCCGGACCGCTGGTGACCGAGTATGTGACGGCACCGGTCGAAGCTGAAGTTGCGCTCACGGTAATCGGAGCGTCACCATAAGTGTGGGCTGGAATCGCCGCAAAGGTCAGCGTCGGTGTCTCCGCGTTAACCGTGAAGCTGGTGCTCGCGGTCGCGGTCGTGTAATTGGTGGTGGCTGCCTGGCTGGCGCCCAATACTACCGTGCCCACACCAGTGATCGTCACCGAGTTGCCGATGATGGTTGCTGGTCCGCTGGTAACCGAGTAGGTGACCGCACCGGTCGAAGCCGAGGCGGCGCTGACGGTAAATGACGCGTCGCCATAAGTGTGGGTTGGAATCGCCGTAAAGGCCAGTGTGGGCGTCGCCGGATTCACTGTGATCGAGTAGCCCTGGGTTGAGGAGTCTCCAAAGGCGTCGGCGGCCGCGACAGTGAAGGCAAATGTGCCGGCTGCTGTGGGAGTTCCGGTAATTGCGCCGCTGGCTGCGTTCAGGCCCAGGCCGGTGGGCAAGGAGCCGCTTGCCAGGCTGTATGTGAGCGCGCCTGCGCCGCCGCTGGCTGCTGCGCTGCCTGCATAGGCCGCGTTATAGGTCGCGGTGGCCGGAACCGCGCCGGTAAACCCGATTGCTGGGGCCGCTGCAATTGTCACGTTGAGCGTCGTAGTCACGGTCAGTTTTGTTGGCGTCCCGGAATCCGTCATCGTGAAGACCGGGCTGTATGTTCCGGCGCAGGCTGCAGTGATGGTGCCGGTGATCAAGCCACCTGTACTCATGCTCAGGCACGGAGGCAGTGTCCCGGAGGTCACGGTCCAGGTGTAAGGGCTGACACCGCCGCTCCCCGACAATTGAACCGAATACGCAGCTCCCACCGTCGCTGCAAGGCTCGTGCCGACCGTCGTGATCGTTGGCTTCGCAGCAACCGTAATCGTCACGGTTACGGTCTTGGTGGCATCCGCCGCGGAGGTAGCCGTCACGGTTATTGCCTGGGTGGAACTCGTGGCGGCTGGCGCCGTATAGGTGGCCGAAGTTGCGGTCGTGTTCGACAGGGTTCCCCCGCCGCTCACTGCCCAGGTCACACCCGAGGCATTGCGATCATTCGCGACGACTGCGGTCAAAGTGATCGAGTCGGTTCCATCTACAGTATTCGCTGAGGGAGTAATTGAAATGCCGATGGCTGCTGCGCTGCCGCCACATCCAGTTATCCAGAACAGACAAATGGAAAGAAATCCAACGCAAAGCAAGCCGCACTTTTTACCCAGCATTTCTTATCCTCCGGAGTTACTATCTCAAAGCAATAAGCCACAGCACATTTCGTGCCTTTCAGGCATAGATTGAGACATTGAGTACGAGCCTTTATAGCCAGCACTGAGCGCTACCGTCAATGACACCTATGCAACTTGCGACCCACCAAAGTTGTACGAAAGTCCCAACAGGTAGAATCAACGCTCTCATCGGGTGAAAAAGATAGTTTGTCTCTTGATCGAGAACAGTACCTCTCACTTAACCAGAAGGCCCGGGCACAATCCATGCAGGTCACGAACGTTCAATGACCTAGTTTCAAGCAGTGATTTGGAGCTTTCATACCAAGACTGCTGCTTCGGATTCGTTTCCTTCTGCAGTCCATGGAAGAGTTGGTTTGTCCGTTACGGTGTTGCCTTCTTCCATCACTTTCTGTGCCTGCACCCGCACCTTTTGACACGGCCGGATCGGGGAGATCTAGCTAATTATTTTTTGAGGTTGACGAGGGACTGGCCCATTTTGCGACAGGGCCGGCAAGGCAAGGTTCAGGCCGACTTATCCACTACATTCAGCGTTTGTGTTTGGCGCAGGTAGTTCCGGTGCACCGGTTGAACAGTTGTTATCGAGATGCAATGGCCTTTGGCGATCTGCCTTCGACTCTTTCTCTACCGGCGTTCCCGCTGGTCAGCGGTATGTTCCAGTGGGTTGATAGTTGCACCTGGCAAAACAACGAGAGCGGAACAGGCTCGAAGCCGGTCCCGCTCTCGTTGTTGCAGCACACTGACAATCAGGTCAGCAATTCATGAGCACCTACGCGTAGATGCCACGTTGCTTGATGGTGAAGGCTACACGATCAATGGATAGCATGTAGGCGGCGATGCGGTTGTTCACGTTGTGAGCCTCAGCATAGCGCACTACATCGTCAAAGCTGTCGCGGAGGATGGTCTCCAACTGCTCGTTGACGATGGCTTCCTTCCAGAAGTATCCCTGGCGGTCCTGCACCCATTCAAAATAACTAGCTGTAACGCCGCCAGCATTAGCCAGGATGTCGGGCACAATGAAGATGCGCTTTTCGGCGAGGATTTCATCGGCCACTGCGGTGGTGGGACCGTTTGCACCCTCGACGACGATGCGGGCCTTGATCTGGCCGGCGTTGCGGCTGGTGATTACGTTTTCGGTTGCGGCTGGGATGAGAATCTCGCATTCGGAGACCAGGAGCTCTTCGCTTGGTATGGCCTCAGCGCCGCGGAAACCAAGGGTGGTACCGTTGCGATACTTGTACTCAACGAGCTGGTGAATATCGATACCCGCCGCGTTGTAGAGGCCGCCATCTTTCTCGGCAATACCGACAATCTTGTATCCCTGCTCCAACATGAGGCGAGCGGCATTTGAACCTACATTGCCAAAGCCCTGAATAATGACCCGACAACCCTCGATGGGCATGTTGAGGTAGCGCAGACTTTCGCCGCAAACCACGAGCACGCCGCGCCCCGTGGCCTCGATGCGCCCGCGCGAGCCGCCGATGTTCAGAGGTTTGCCTGTGACAACGCTGGTGACAGTGTGGCCCACGTGCATGGAGTAGGTGTCCATTATCCAAGCCATGGTCTGATCGTTGGTATTGACGTCCGGTGCTGGAACGTCTTTTTCCGGTCCGATGAAATCGATGATTTCGGATGTATAACGGCGGGTCATCCGCTCCAACTCGCCCTGGCTCATTGCCTTGGGATCGCAGATGACGCCGCCCTTGGCGCCACC
>PKXI01000122.1:91568-91712 GCA_003133425.1 Acidobacteriaceae bacterium | reverse complement strand
TGCTTTTCAGAATGAAGTACACGCCATGTTGCCCGGTCCGTTCCATGCGGCGCAGGGCGGGACGAACATAATCCTCCTTGCGTACCTTCGGCTCGGCCCATTCGATGGGGGCGTGGTTGCGAGCAAACGCCTCCACCCATGCCT
>PKXI01000122.1:0-91452 GCA_003133425.1 Acidobacteriaceae bacterium | reverse complement strand
TCAAATATCTTTGGCTAGAATTCTGGTGTACGTGCAGTACACATGTCTACAGAAATCAAATGGTTGAAGATCCCGATGCACGTCACTTTGGTGTTAGGAGAGATTACCTGAACCTGGCGCAGAGTTCTGGTGTCAGGACCGGTAACCCGATAAAACCAAGTGGCTCCACGGTTAGAATACTGCCGCTACTGCCCGTGTTTGCTGGCGGATACAGGGGCCAGTGCTCTATCCTCTTCCATTCAGGGAATTCTTTTCGAGTTTCATAAGCAATCATTTGGAGGCTGCCAGTGCCCGACTTTCAACCCTTTGTCCCTGCCGGTGAAGACCGTCCGGAATTCACCCTGCGCGCCGTATTGCTGGGCGCAGTCTTTGGCATCATTTTCGGTGGCGTCACCGTCTATGTAGGCCTCAAGGCCGGGCTCACAGTGGCTGCATCCATTCCAATTGCGGTCATCTCCAGCAGCTTGCTTCGCCATAAAGGCCGCTCATCTGTACTTGANNGTCATCTTTACCCTGCCAGCGCTGATCTTCCTTGGATTCGATCTGGAATACTTCAGGATCTTCATGCTCGCGCTCATCGGCGGCTACCTCGGAGTGCTCTTCATGGTGCCGCTGCGTCGGCCACTGATCGTCGAGGAGCATGGGACCCTTCAATATCCCGAGGGAACGGCATGCGCCGACGTTATCAAGGCGAGCGCCAGCGGAGGCTCGACGGCCAGCCGCGTCTTCTTCGGCCTCGGCCTGGGCGCGGTCTATGCAGCGTTCCAAAATGAGAATCTCTTCGGCGCCTGGCCTGGCACGCCGGAGTATCGGCCTGACTTCGGCCCCGACCACGTACTGAAGGGCGCTTCAATCAAGGCGGACGCAACCAGCGAGTATCTGGGCGTGGGCTACATCATCGGCCCCAAGACAGCGGGCATCATCTTTTCCGGCGGCGTCTTTTCGTGGCTGGTACTCATGCCGCTCCTCTATTTCTTCGGCAAGAATCTGTCCACCCCGATCTATCCGGGCACAGTGCCCATTTCGCAGATGGGCCCCAGCGATTTGTGGGCGACGTATATCCGGCCCATGGGAGCCGGGGCCGTAGCCGCGGCCGGGCTCATCACACTCTTCAAGACGTTGCCGACAATCATCGGCGCGTTGCGTTCCGGGTTCAAGAACATGCGCGGGACTGGCTCTGCTGAAAGCGCCGCGCCGCTGCGCACGGAACACGATCTCTCGATGGGCTTTGCGGTAGCCGGCTCGATTGCCCTCATCGTTATCATGTTTCTGTTTCTTACCTTCAAACCGGTTCCTGGCGCGCAGGTGGGTCTGCTGGCGAATCTGGGCGCATCGCTGCTCATTGTGATCTTTGGCTTTCTTTTCGTTACCGTCAGTTCCCGCATTGTCGGCCTCATCGGCAGTTCCGCCAACCCCATCTCGGGCATGACCATTGCCACCCTGATGGCCACTTCGGCCATCTTTCTGGTCAACGGATGGACCGCACCGGCCTTCGGCGCGCTGGCCATCACCATCGGCGGCGTGGTCTGCATCGCTTCGGCTGAGGCGGGCGATACTTCGCAGGATCTGAAGACGGGTTATCTCCTGGGGGCAACGCCAATCAAGCAGCGATTCGCGTTCCTCATTGGCATCACCGTCTCCACCATCGCCATCGGCGTTACGCTCAACCTGATGAACCAGGGCTTGCAGGAGTTCAAGGAAGCTCCAAGGGCCTGGGACCTGAGTGCGTCACATCCCGGAGTAGCGGTCCAGCAAAACCCGCACGGACTGATGGATCAATTCACAGTGAAAGGGCCGAACACTTCCACGCTCCACCACAAGAGCGAATATGTGGTGCTGAACGCGCTCGGTTCTTCGGAGTTGGCCGACGGAAAATACCTCTACTCGCCGACCAGCGGCCGCATTGAAGTGCAGTGGATCCCCGGCATCGGAAGCGAAAAGGCCGCGGCACCCCAGGCACGCTTAATGGCCACGGTCATCAACGGAATCCTGAGCAGAAAGTTGCCCTGGGGACTGGTGATGCTGGGCGTCTTCCTTGTTATCGGTGTCGAACTGCTCGGCGTCCGTTCGCTCTCGTTTGCCGTGGGCGCGTATTTGTCCATTGGGACCACACTGGCCATTTTCACGGGGGGCGTTGTGCGCTGGCTGGTAGATTCGGCCGTGAAGAAGGCCGGCGGTTCCGACGAAGGCGACGTATCGGCGGGCTCGCTATTCGCATCGGGACTGATCGCCGCGGGCGGCATCATGGGCTTGATTGGAGTGGCCTTCAAGTTCTACGAAACCACCTGGAACAAGGACAATCCCATCGGCCTGCCGCATACGATCTTCTATAACAATGGGGTCGCGGTATTGGCGTTCCTGATGCTGGCGTTTTCGCTGTATTACTTTGCGAGGAAGCCGCTGAAGAAATAAATCGCGGCGCGCTCCATCCCCACAAATTCGAACGAATGGGCGCCTCAGGTCTCGTCCGCCGCGGCGGATGAGATCTGGGGGTTCTCCCCGTCTCGCACGGTCCTTTGCAGGATGCCACATCCTTCGTGTTTCTTGCGAGCCGTAGGATTACGAGGAGCTTGGACCGGGAGAATTTCCTGTCAGACTAGCCTGCATCATGCTACACAGGTTTGCAATCTTATTGATTGTGGCGGCTCCGCTTTGCGGCCAGGCCTTCGCCTCGCCCGAGCAGTGGGTCGAAGTCAGCAGCCAGCATTTCACCGTCATCACTGACTCGAATGATAAGCAGGGTCGGCACGTCCTGGATCAACTCGAGCGGATGCGTTGGATGGGCTTAGAGATCCGGGTCCCTTTAATTTCCACCGCATAACTTGTATGTACTAAGAAGAACAACAACATTGTTCTTGACATTAAGAAAGGTGTGTCCCAATAATCTTTTACTGGCCTGGCTCTTCCCTTCACCCGCCGGCGCCTCACACAACTGATTCGTCCCCGTGCACGCGGAGGTCCCCGTCATGCTACGACTGCGCCACTGTGCTCTATGGAGCGCATTCATCTGCCTTATCCCTGTTGCTGCCCATGCCGGCACGAAGAGCCGCGAAACCCCCATTGCCGCAATTGAGGGTCGAGCAACCGCACTCTATGAAAAGGGAAAATACTCCGAAGCCATTGCGGCTTATCAGCAAGGAGCCAACCAGGACAGCGCCAAGAGCCAGACATCCCTTGGCCTGATGTATGCAACCGGAAAGGGAACCAAACGGGATCCCGAGCAGGCATTCAATTGGATCAGCAAGGCGGCAGAGCAGGACTATGCGGAAGCGGAAAATCTTCTCGGCGTTATGTACCAGAACGGATCAGGAACAGCGCAAGATTGCGCACATGCGCTCATCTGGTACGGCAAGGCCGCGCAGCATGGCAATCCGAATGCCGAGAATAGTCTCGGCATTCTCTACAGCCAGGGCCTTGGCACAACACAGGACGATCCACGGGCGCTTGCATGGTTCAGCAGAGCGGCGGACCAGGGATTAGCGGCGGCGCAGAATAACCTTGGCTCCATGTACTTCCGCGGCCAGGGAACGGCGGTGGACTACGTGCGGGCGTTTGCATGGTTCAGCAAAGCCGCCAATCAGGGCAATCCGAACGCCCAACGTAATCTCGGTTGGATGTATCAGGAGGGCGCGGGCATGGCGCAGGATAACGCGCAGGCGCTCGAATGGTACAGCAAGGCTGCGCAGCAAGGGCTCGCAGCCGCCGAAGACAATCTCGGACTTATGTATTACAAGGGATTGGGAACTCCACAGGATTACGCGCAGGCCCTCATTTGGTTCAGCAAGGCTGCGCAGGAAGGGTCGGCAACCGCGCAAAGCAATCTGGGCTGCATGTATTTGCAGGGCCTTGGTGTGACACCGGACCGGGCACAGGCTCGCACATGGCTCGTGAAATCCGCCGATCAGGGAAACGAAAATGCGAGAACATGGCTGGCGTTGCTGGATTCGCAACCTACGCCGCAGCCTCTTCCAAGCCTGGCGAATGCATCAGATGGCACAACTCAGAAGTCAATGGGAGAGCAGGCTGCGGCAAAGCTGCCAACGGGTGGCGGACAAGAGTGACGAGTTGCAGGATTAAGGCTGCGCGCCATGAGGGACCAGCAGGCTGAGCGAGTGGGGCACAACTTCAATTCGCACCGGCAGCAGTCCCAGCACTTCGCCATCCGCCTCCACAAAGAACGATTCGTTTGAACCGGAAAGGGCGCGGCATTCGATCGACTCAGTTCGAATGAGTTCAACTTCGCGGGCGAAGGTGTGGCGCCGTGCAATCACCGCAAGCAGGAAAAGCAGGTAGCGAAAGCGGCTGCGAGTCTTGAAGGCCAATAGGCTGAGGCTTCCGTTGCGCAAGCTGGCGCCCGGAGCCAGATAGCGCAGAACCCCTCCAAACGAGCGCACGCGCACTGCCAGCAGTTGCGAGACCTCGACTACGCGCTTGTCGCCATTCCCGTTGGCCGGAAGAACCGCCTCGAACAGCGGAAACGTGTGTGTAGCCCAGATGCGGAAGGCCTCGACAAGATAGAGTACATAACCCAGCCGCCGCTTGAGCCGCGCGTCCATCCGCGACATCAGCAGCGCGTCCGCTCCCACGCCGGCAGCAACGGTGAAATAACGCGATGCGGGGTTGCCGGTTTTGTCGTGGAAGTGGATGCGCCCCACGGAGACTCTCGCTGGTGCAGCGTCCAGGAGTTTGCGCATTACCTTGGCCGGAGAAGCAAGCAATCCAAGATCGGCGGCAAGCGCATTGGCCGTTCCCAGCGGAATCACTCCGAGAACAACATCCGTCCCCACCATGCTTTGCAGAATCTCGTGTACCGTGCCGTCGCCGCCGCAGGCGAGGATCGTGTCGCAACCTTTGCGGATCGCCTCATGCGCATGAAGTGTGGCGCTTCCAACCCCAACGGTGACGAACGCCTCAGCCGCAATGCCAGCTTCGCCGAGCACGGCCATCGCTTCCTCGACGGCCGCCTTGCGCCGCGCGGAATGTTGGCCTGAAGCAGGGTTGTAGATCAACGCAACACGTTGCATGGGGAATCTCACCTGGAGCGGTTTTGCCCAAAGCCGGGCAGGCCATTCCGGCCTTCCCTTCTATCTTCGCAGGATTCGCAGGCAGAGGGGGGAATGGAGACAACTAAAGCGCAATCTGCCAGATAAAAGCCTTCAGAACCACCAGGCAACATTTCGGGACTCGGCCCTCAAACCACATGTATGCTCCAGGCCTTTAGAATTCATCCATATTCTAAAATTCATCGTTGAGGCATTCAGACACTATGAAACTATCCGGCAACACCATCATGATTACCGGCGGCGGCTCCGGCATCGGCCGCGGGCTGGCTGAGGCCTTCCACGCTCTCGGCAACCAGGTCGTCATCGCCGGCCGCCGCAAACAAGCCCTCGACGAGACAACCACCGCCAACCCCGGCATGAAGTCGCACACCCTGGATGTCCAGGACCCGGCCGCCATTCGCACCTTTGCTTCTCAGGCGGCCGCCGAGTTTCCCTCGCTCAACGTCCTGATAAACAACGCCGGCATCATGCGAGCGGAAAAACTCCTTGCCCAGCAACCCGATCTGGCCGACGCCGAAGCCATCGTCACGACTAACCTGCTAGGCCCCATCCGCCTGACCGCGGCGCTGTTGCCGCTGCTCCAAAGGCAGCCCAGTTCCACCATCGTCAACGTCTCCTCCGGCCTGGCCTTTCTGCCTCTCGCCCTAACGCCCACCTACTGCGCCACCAAGGCTGCAATGCATTCCTACAGCCTGTCGCTCCGTTATCAGCTCCGGGCCACGACTACAGAAGTGCTCGAACTCATTCCTCCCTACGTCGCCACCGACCTGATGGGTGGGGCCTCCGATCCGCGCGCGATGCCTCTCGGCAAGTTCATCGCCGAGGTCATGGAGATTTTCAAGATCCAGCCCACTCCGGCCGAAATCTGCGTGGAGAACGTGAAGCGTCTGCGCTTCGCCGCCGAGACAGGCAAATTCGACGCCATCTTCGAGGGTCTCAACGAAGCCATGCGAGAAATTCACTAAGAAAACAAACGGCATCCCAAATCACGCCGTTGATATCCGGGATGCCGTCCTGAACCATCCTTGTCTTTTCTGACGCCTTTTCCTCGATTTCCGCATTATCCTTTCTTTTACGAAACCGGCCTTAAGCCTAGACTCGTCTTGATATGGCCACTATCCCTGACATCACTCTCGACTCCGGATTGCCGGCAAATATAGACGCCGAGAAGACTATTCTGGGCGCAATCCTGCTGGACAATGCTGCCCACTCCGAGGCCGCCGAACGAATCGAGCCGGACGATTTCTCCCTCGACTCGCATCGCCGTATCTTTATGCGCATGAGCGAGTTGATGGATGCGCAGCGAGCCGTCGACATTGTCACGCTGTCCCATGAACTGGCGCGCTACAAGGAGATCGAAGCCGTCGGCGGCGTCGCCTACCTGGCCTCCCTCACCGAGGGTTTGCCCCGCCGGCCCGTCATCGAAGAGTACATCCGCATCGTCAAGGACAAGAGCCTGCTGCGCAAGCTCATGCTCATATGCTCGTCGGCCATTGCCCGCGCCGCCGACCAGAGCGAGGACGCCATCGGAGTGCTGGACGTAACCGAATCCCAGTTGCTCGAAGTGAGCGAAAAGGGGCTGGCCCAGGGGCTCGAAAGCCTCGACAAGATCGTCGCCAACTCCTTTGGAACCATCGACAATCTCTATAAACAGAGCCGCGAGGTTACCGGTCTGGCAACGGATTTCACCGACCTCGACCGCCTGACCAGCGGCCTGCAGAAAGACGAACTGATCATCATCGCGGCCCGCCCCTCGATGGGAAAGACCGCGCTGGCCATCAACATCGCCCAGAATGCTGCCGTGAACCACAAATCCATCGTGGCCATCTTCAGCTTGGAAATGAGCAAGGAATCACTGCTGCGCCGCATGTTGGCCTCGCAGGCATGGGTAGATCAGCAGATGCTGCAGAAGGGCTTCCTGGGCCAGGAAGAGCACGGCAAACTGCAAAAGGCGCTCGGCGAACTGGTCGACTCGCACATTTTCATCGACGATTCGGCGGGCATCTCGCTGGCCGAAATGCGTGCCAAAGCTCGGCGGCTCCGGCAGAACGCCGGGGGCCTTGATCTGGTCGTGGTGGACTACCTACAGCTGATGTCCGCAACGCTGCCGTCGGGCGGGCGCAAGGGCTACGAAAATCGCACCCAGGAAGTCTCCGCCATCTCCCGCGGCCTGAAAGCCCTGGCGAAGGAACTGCATGTTCCAGTGTTGGCCCTGTCGCAGCTTTCCCGAGCCAGCGAGCGCCGTGGCGAAGACAAGCGCCCCATGCTGAGCGATCTGCGCGAATCGGGGTCCATCGAACAGGATGCCGACGTGGTGGCCTTCATCCACCGCGAGGCATATTACAACCGCGACGAAGAGATGTCAGAAGCCGACAAGGCTAAATCCGAGATCATCGTGGCCAAGCAGCGCAACGGCCCAACCGACACGGTTTATCTGAACTGGCTTGGCAAGTTCACCCGCTTCGAGAATCGGGACTCGGGACACGGGGTTTAGGGCTCGTTCAAAATCAGCGCGATGCGGCCAGCCAGCAGCTCGCCGGGGGACTCGCCGGGATCCACCTCGACCAGGTCCACCGGGAAGGCGCTGTTGTGCGGTCGCAAGACCAGCCAATTCAAAAGAAATTCGACATATCGCAAGCTCAAGTGGGCCCCATGTCGAACCGCGTACACGTTGGGCCTGTTGGGACGGTAAGGCGCAAGTTGATTGTAGTGGCGATCGATCAGCACGATCGCTTCCGGCAGCACCAGCGGATCCATCGCCAGTGCGTCGGCAGACGGTATGCGCACCGCGACAAACCGCTGCCACGCGCGGCGGGGATTCGAAACGCGCGTATGGAGAGACTCGAGAACGCCGGCGGGCAAGTGGAGCATGGATTGAATTGCGGAAGGGCGGATATGCGGCTCAAAAAGCGCCGCCCCGTGAGAGACGATCGGCACGGAGTTGCCCTCTCCCTCGGCATACGAACCACCGGCACGGTTGATTACTGGCAGAAGATCGGCAGCCGTCAGGTGCTGGGCGGCGAGAATTCGATCCATCGCCTCAAGGGACAGTTGGCGCCGGCTGTGCAGGAAATTGGAAATATGCGCTTGCCCAAAACCGGTTTGGCGAGCCAGCAAAGAGACACTGAGCGTCCCTCGCTGTATCCTACGCAGCAGTTCCAGGCGTAGACGTTCATGCATCTGGGTAAAATTCATTTGTGGATAATTCGCCACCAGCAATCGGGGTGACAGCTCCTCGTTTGCCCCAGGAAAAGCTATCTTGGTCGATTGGCCTTCATTCTCAGCGCTTTAACTTCGAATGAAAAGCACATGCCGCTAAAACTGCGTGGGGACATTGACGCAAGGGATACATATTTCTAGATTGGGTTTACTTAATCTCGTATTGGTTTGTGGGAATTCTTAGGGAAATGCTTCATCGGCTCAAGGCTGAGCGGGTTGTAATTCTGTCCTCCTCGGCAGCGAATGAACATTCTCCGGCGGACGTGTGTCTTTCAGAACATCGCCCGGTGGATTTGTTTCCCGTCCCATCTCCATCCCATCGCGCCCCCAGAGGCGCCGGGCGGCAAGCCAGGGCGAGAATTCCAGGATCTGCGCGCTATGAGCATGACAAAAAACGAGAGAGCGAAGGCGGCAATCCCCCATCAGGACATGAGAAACCTGAGTTGCCCTGCCTGGTTCCCTTCACCCCGCGGAACAACAGACACCAAAAAAGTCCGTCGGGAAAAGATACGACCACGGAGAAATAGTCATGGAATTGCGCGTGCAATTGAAGATTTGCGAGGGCTGCGGCTGTCTTTGATACCGTGCCCAGACTCAAGGAAGTGTTTATTGCCGGGAGTGTGTAGTTAAACTGCAGGATTTTCCGTCGCCGGAGAGCAGGAAGCGGCGCGGGCGTCCAGCTCGAAAGCCGCATGCCAGGGTCTGGACGGCCCTTGAAGCACTGGGAGGTGCGCAATGAGCGCAGCCCTCCAGTTGGCAACGGTTTGGGGAGCAAGTAATCAGCAATTAGGGTGGCAGCAAGAGCGGAGGAACTGCGGACCAAAGCCGGCGGCAAAGCCTGAAACAAAGCCGGCAAAAGCACCTGCTTCCGAACCGGTTACCAGCGTGGCCTTTTATAGAAAGCATACAAAGAGCATGTTAAGACGCTATCTATACGCTTCGATGCAGGTGGGCAGGGCCCCATCGATCCTGGGCGATCCGGTGTCGCGGGGATGGGCCTCAAGCCGGCCGATTCGTACCTTCGAGGATGCGGTCATCTTCGTCCTCGACCTGGAGAAATGTCTGGAACAGCTTGGCTCGCTCGACCGCCAACTGCTGAGCCGGATCGTGCTCCAGGAGTACACGCAGGCCGAAGCGGGAACTCTGCTGGGAATGAGCGTGCGAGCCGTTTCCTACAAATTCCCCCAGGCACTCGACCGGCTGACGGAGAAGTTGCTGGCATCCGGACTTCTGGTTTTACCGCGTTGATACCTGATAAGCCATAGATCCACCAACAAAGGGGAGCGCCAAAATCGCTCCCCTTTGTTGTTTGCATGTCACTGCGGAACGAGTGGGATTTCGCAGTCCGCTTATGGTGGCTGCCACATCCCCTGAGTGCACCGGACCAAGTGTTGTAATAGACGTCGGAGCATTTTCTCGTTATGGTGGACGGGTTGGAGTGATCCACTTTTGGACCATTCCAATTGAGCAAGTCCCGCTATGCAGGCGCCAATCGAATGAGTTTCATGTCCGTCCGATATACCTTCGTTCTGCTTGTGGCCACGGTTGCGTTGGCCGCGCAGCAGCCCACTCCGCAGCCGACCACGGCGGCCCAGGCGCCCAACAGAGACACTAGTTATATCGATGCCCAGGGTACCGCTCACATTACGCGGGTTGCGCCGGTGCCGTCGGACCTGAGCCCGGAAGCACAGAGGTCGATTGGCCGCATGGTGCCGGACGAAGCTCCGCCCGAGCCGCTGGCGGCGCGGCGCAGCCGCATGGAGGAGGTGGGCGTAAGGCAGAGAGCAGAATGGAGCAAGCTTTGCCCAAACACAATTGTGGATCAAACCATCGCTGGAGTTCCAGTACATGTGGTAACGCCGGACGGAATGCCCAAGGAAAACAACGACAAGGTACTGATCAATCTTCATGGGGGCAGCTTCAACGCTGACTCGGGGTCGTATGCCGAGTCGATTCCGATTGCCGGATACACGAAGATGAAAGTGGTCGCGGTGCTCTACCGGCTTGCACCGGAGCATCCATTCCCTGCTGCTGTGGAGGATGGAGTGGCCGTCTACAAGGAGCTTTTGAAAAGCTACAAGCCGAACCATATCGTGATCTTTGGAACGTCGGCTGGGGCGGCGCTTACGGCCGAAATTGCCGTCAAGCTCAAACAATTGGGGCTGCCCATGCCCGCGGCTCTGGGCATCTTCAGCTCCCTGGACAGCTTTGCGCACATGGGAGACTCCTGGTCGATCTATACGCTGCGCGGATTCGCCGGACATCTCGATCCTCCCGACGGCAGCGTGCATGACGCATATTACGTGGGTTCTACCGACGTCAAAGATCCCGTTCTTTCGCCAATTTACGCAGATCTGCATGGGTTGCCGCCGGCATTGTTTATCTCAAGCGGCCGCGACGCGCTGCTGAGCGGCACCGCCAATCTGCACCGTGCCTACCTGCGCGCCGGAGTGGACGCGAGGCTGGTGGTTTTTGACGCACTGCCGCACGCATTCTGGTACGACGCATCGCTCCCCGAGTCAATTGAGGCCAGTCACATCATGGCGGATTTCATGGTGAAGGAACTGGCGAAGTGAGGCAGAGCTGACTGCGAACGCCGCCACGCAGGTGCAGATCCACAAACCGAAACGGAGTGGGAGTTCCTGCTATTGTGGACGAGGCCTGTCCGGGCAGTTCGAACCTGGATGAAAATCATACGGAGGAATAGTTTCCATGCAAATCACACCTCGTTACGCCGCTCTTTTCCTTCTTCTTGCATCCGCGGCGCTGGCAGCTCAGCAGCCCGCTCCGGCGCCCACCACCGCAGCCGAAGCGCCCAATCGCGACACAAGCTACATCGACGCCGCTGGCACTGCGCACGTTACGCGCGTGGTCCCTTTGCCTGCCACGATTAGCCCCGAGGCGCAACAGGTACTTGGCCGCGCCACACCCGACCAGGGGCCGCCCGAGTCGCTGGCCGAACGCCGAACACGCACTGACGCCTATACCGCCGGCGCCCGCGTGGCCTGGAGCGCGCTCTGCCCCAACCAGCTTGTCGAGGACAAGATCGCCGGTGTTCCGGTACGAATTGTCACGCCAGACGGAATGCCTGAAGCCAATCGCGACAAGGTGTTGCTCGACCTGCACGGCGGCGGCTTCAACTCCGACTCAGGGTCCTACACAGAGTCAATTCCAATTGCCGGCTACACCAAGATCAAAGTCGTCGCCGTGCTTTACAGACTGGCGCCCGAAAGTCCCTTTCCCGCCGCCGTCGATGACTCAGTCGCCGTTTACAAGGAGTTGCTGAAGACTTACAAGCCAGACCATATCGTGATCTACGGAACCTCGGCCGGCGCCATTCTCACCGCCGAAGTCGCCGTCAAGCTAAAGCAACTGGGTTTGCCCTTGCCGGCAGCGCTGGGCATTTTCAGCGGCATGGGTGACTTTGCACGCGCCGGAGACTCGGCATCTTTGTTTTCTCTGCGCGGCCTTTCCGGTCACCTGGAGCCGCCGACACCGGGGTCGCACAACAACGACTATATGACCACCACCGATCCTCGCGATCCTGTGCTCTCTCCCATCTACGCTGACCTGCACGGCCTGCCGCCAACACTCTTTGTCACCAGTGGCCGCGACTTGCTGCTCAGCGGCACCGTCAACCTGCACCGCGCCTACATCAACGCGGGCGTGGATGCGCGGCTGGTGGTCTTCGACGCGCTCACCCACGCTTTCTGGTACGACTCCAAGTTGCCCGAAGCAATCGAAGCCAACCACATCATGGCCGACTTCTTCGTGAAGCAACTAAGCAAATAAGGAGGCACCCGGCCAGTGTCTTGCGCTAACTTGCTAACCCTGGTGCAGCGTGGGTCAACTTGCCGCATTCGTAGCTGTGCCCAGGTTGCCTCTATAGCTTCCATCCCGTTGACGCCGGTTTCTATTGCATGCGTTCAACAATTACTATTGGCTTTGCAGTGCACACCTTATGTTGATCCGTTCCAGAGCGCCGTTACGTCTTGGACTGGCCGGTGGCGGCACAGACGTTTCTCCTTATTGCGATGAATTCGGCGGCGCGATTCTCAACGCGACCATCGACTATTACGCCTATGCGGCCCTCGAACCTCTGGAGACCAACACCATCGAGTTTGTCTCCGCCGACCAGAACGAGAGCGTCTCCTACCCCGCGCAGGCTGTGCTTCAGAACGATGGCCACCTCGATCTGTTCAAGGCCGTCTACAATCACGTTGTCCGAAGCTTCAATGCCGGCAAACCACTCAGCCTGCGCATGAGCACGCGGGTTGATGTGCCTGCTGGTTCCGGCCTCGGCTCGTCGTCCACGCTCGTAGTAGCCATGCTGGCGGCCTATGTGGAATGGCTCAATCTCCCGCTCGGCGACTACGAACTGGCACACACGGCTTTTGTCATCGAGCGCGTGGAAGCCGGACTGCAAGGCGGCAAGCAGGACCAGTACGCCGCTGCATTCGGCGGCTTCAACTTCATGGAGTTTGGCCAGAACGGCCACGTGCTCGTGAATCCGCTGCGAGTAAAAGACTGGGTAGTCTCGGAACTTGAAGCCTCACTGCTGCTCTATTACACAGGGAATTCGCGCACTTCCGCGGACATCATCGAGGAACAGTCGCGCAACGTGCGCGACAGGAATTCGCTGGCACTGGAGGCGATGCATTCCGTCAAGGAAGAGGCATTTCGCATGAAGGAGTGCCTGCTTCGCGGCGATTTTCATCGACTGCACGAGGTGATGCGCAGCAGTTGGGAATCGAAGAAACGAATGGCCAGCCAGATTACCAACGAGCACATAGAGCGCCTGTACGCCAGCGCCCTCTCGGCCGGTGCGCATTGCGCCAGGATCTCTGGAGCGGGCGGCGGCGGGTTCATGATCTTCCTCACCGACCCCATTCACAAAGACAAAGTGGCCGCAGCCCTGCGCGCCAATCACGATGGTGGCATGGCCTACGGATGTCACTTCACGGCCGGAGGAGTGCAGGCATGGAGGGTGCCATAAGCGATCTCATTCAAAAGAAACTGGCCGAGGGATTGGCCGTTCTCGAGGCTGTAAAGGCGGACTCCGCACTCCACGCCACGCTCAAAGAGGCGGCCGAGGCAACCGCGTCCGCGCTGAAGGCCGGCCATAAGTTGATGGTTGCCGGCAACGGCGGCAGCGCAGCAGATGCGCAGCACCTGGTCACTGAGTTTGTCAGCCGCCTTTGCGATGACCGGCCCCCGATGCGCGCTATCTCGCTCACGACCAACTCCTCCATCCTCACGGCGGTCGGCAACGATTATGGCTACGAGCGTGTCTTTGCCCGTCAGATTGAAGCGCTCGGCCAGACCGGCGATGTGTTCATTGCCATCTCCACCTCAGGCACCTCGCCCAATGTACTGCGCGCCCTCGAGCTTTCAAAGCAAATGGGCATTACTACGATCGGTCTCTGCGGAAGAACCGGTGGCGGCATGCCGCCCCTGTGCGACTACTGCATTCGCATTCCCTCCGATGTGACCATGTACATACAGCAGGCTCACCTGGCTCTCGAACACATCTTCTGCATGATCGTGGAGCAGCATTATTTTGGTCCCGATCTCGGCGCTGCCGCCGCGCCGAAGGAATAGCCTGCAATGGAAGCGATAGTTCTCGCCGGCGGCCTCGGAACGCGCCTCGCGTCGAAGCTCGACGGAATTCCCAAAGCCATGGCGCCGGTGGCCGGCCGGCCATTTCTTGAGATCCTGCTGAACCAGCTCAAGCGCGCCGGCTGCACGCGCGCATTGTTATCCGTGGGTCATCTCCACGCGACCATCCAGAATCACTTTGGCGCGTCCTTCCGCGGAATGCCTCTCGATTACGTGATCGAAGATGTTCCTCTCGGCACCGGAGGCGCGATCCGCAAGGCCTTGTCTCAAGCACTGGAAGAAAATGTTTTGGTACTGAACGGCGACACATTCCTGTCGGCCGATTACGCAGCCATGTTGCGCTTCCATGAGGACGAACATGGCCCGTTGACGATCGCAATCACGCACCAGCCCGACGTAGCCCGCTATGGTGGAGTGCTCATCGAAGGAAAACGCATCGTCGGCTTTCAGGAGAAAGGCCGCTCGGGTCCCGGGTTCATCAACGCGGGCGCCTACGTTCTGCGCAGAGCAATGCCATGGCCGCCAAATCTCTCGGGGAAATTTTCATTCGAAGTCGATTTTCTGGCCCCGCAGATCGAGCGCCTTGCTCCCGCTGCCTACGAGGTCGACGGATTCTTTCTCGACATCGGCGTGCCCGAAGATCTGGACCGCGCGCAGACTGAGCTTGCGGGACTGTGACTGCGATTACTCCACTGCATTTCGTGCAATTACTTCGCGGTACCACTGGGCGCTGCGCTTTGGTGTGCGCGTCTTCGTCTTGAAGTCCACATAATGAATGCCGAAACGCTTGCTGTAGCCGTCGCACCACTCGAAGTTGTCCATCAGGCTCCAGAGGAAGTAGCCCTTGATGGGGTAGCCTTCTTCGGCGGCGCGGTGGACGTTGGTGATGTGATTGCGGAGGTACATTACGCGGTCGGTGTCTTCTATGTGGCCGGAGGCGTTCGGGGCGTCGTCGGAGGAGCAGCCATTCTCAGTAATGAAGATGGCGGGCGGATGCCAGAGGTCGCTCACGTTGCGGATGGTCCAATAGGTGCACTCGGGGGTGACGTTGATCCAGGGCGAAGTCATGTGCGGATACGACGCGGGGCGCGGCACAATCGCATATCCCTGGGCTGAGCCGTCGGCACTGACGTAGTCCGCGGTGTAGACGTTGAGGCCGACAAAGTCCAGCTTACTGCCGATGGCCGCCATGTCGCCGGGCTCAGCCTTGGGCGCATTGGCTCCTTCGCGCGCCAGATAGGCGTCGGTGTACTTGCCTTCCATCAGCGTGGTCAGGAATTGAGCGTTCTCGTTGCGGGTGGCCTTTTGAGCAGCCTCAATGTGCTCCGGACTCTCGATCATGGGCACGTAGACGCTGGCATTTTCCGCCAGGCCCACCTGCGTTCCGCTCGGAGTGTTGGCGCGAATGGCCTGCACACCGAGCCCGTGCGCGAGGATACCGTGATGACGTACCTGGTTCACCTGCGCGGCGGGCAGCTTGAGGCCGGGCGCGAACTTCCCATCCCTGTAACCGAGGTCGGTAAAGCAGGCGAACTCGTTCGTAGTCATCCAGTGGTGCACGCGGTCGCCTAGGTGCTTGGTGACGTAAGCGGCATATTCCGCAAAGGCTTTCGACGTATCGCGCGCTTGCCAGCCGCCGGGCAGCGCCTGGGGCAGATCCCAGTGGAAGAGCGTGATGTACGGCGTAATCTTGTTGGCCAGGAGCTCGTCGACGACGCGATTGTAGTAGTCCATCCCCAGCGGATTGGGCTGGCCCTTGCCGGTGGGAAAGACGCGCGACCAGGAGATCGACATGCGATAGGTGCTCACGCCCAGGTTCTTGAGCAGCTTCACGTCTTCCTTGTACAGGTGGTAGGAGTCGTCGGCCACGTCGCCCGTGTCGCCGTTCACGGTGATCCCCGGCGTATGCGAGAAGGTGTCCCAGACCGATGGCCCGCGCCCGTCATCCTTTGCCCCGCCTTCAATCTGGTAGGCCGCCGTGGCGCATCCCCAGAGGAAGCCCTTGGGAAATTCCCGGCTGACGGGATGAAGCTGGGCGAGCGCGAGTTTCGGGAGCGAAGCTGTGGCAAGTGTGGCGGCGGTTGCGGCCACGCCCTGGGCAAACTGACGGCGCGTGATGTTTTTCATGGATGTGTTCACCTTTCAATCGCACGAAGCAAAACAGCCACAGCAGGCGGCAGGAAAATAGCCGCGCGGCTGCTTGCTCATGCGGGATCAACTCGCGATTATAGCGGAGCCGCCGGGCGAGCAGGGATGGGCCGGAAGTGTTGACTGTTGAGTTAACTTTTGGCCCCTGAGCGATGGCGCAAATGTGCATTCGGAGATACACGCATTTTGGGCGATTTTGGACACCAAGGAAATCTGTCGGAGTTTGGTTGCGATTCTATTGGACTTACGGGCCAAAAACGGACAGTTTTGCGCGAAAATGAGCCCAAAATGGGCAATTTTCAGGAATTAATGTTTTGGGGTTAAATATGTTTTTTTGAGATGGTTACGACAGTTTTCGTGAACGCGTGCACGCAATAACACGCCATTTTGCGGGTTTTGCACCGTAATGCGTTTGTTTGGAGAGAAAGGTCCTTCGACACCCACCCTTCGCTAAGATCGCGAAGGATGGGGCACCCGAAGTTTCCCGTTTGGGTGGGCCACCCGCCGTTACTTCCACAGCCATGATGAGAGACGGATTCATCGTTCGTCATTTTCGAGTCGATCCTTTACGTTCCCGCCAAACCAGGCCCTTCCTTCCGGTAGGATGAACCCCACTGCGGTCGGCTCACAAAGTAGACCCCGTCGGAAGCTTCCACGGAAAATCTGTCCGTGTCTCCATCAGCCACGTCCAGCACCAGGCCCCGCTGCGCTACCTGTTCCGGTTGCCCCGATCCCAGATAGAAAGGCGTGTCTTCATCGACAAAGCCCAACAGCACGTCTCTCGAACCGATTCGAAATTCGCTTCGCTTGAGGCACAGCGGCACGCTTCCATCGCAACACCCGCCCCCCTGGTGAAACAACAGTGGCCCATGGCGCACCCTCAGTTCCTTCAGCAGCGCCGCCGCTCTTACCGTCACTTCGATGTCAGCGCTCATTCCCCGCCTCCTGTTCCCCGGCCCAAAATGTGCAGGGCGGCGCCTGCGACGAACACATCGTTTCGCCCCCACGCCGCCCTGCCAGACCGCAAACAGCTATGGGCTAAAAGAATCCCATCGCCTTGGTGCTGTAGCTGACCAAAAGATTCTTGGTCTGCTGATAGTGGTCGAGAATCATCTTGTGCGTCTCGCGGCCAAAGCCGGACTCCTTGTATCCGCCGAATGCCGCGCCCGCCGGATACACGTGGTAACAGTTCGTCCAGCAGCGGCCGGCCTTGATCTCCCGGCCCACGCGATACAGGTTGTGCACGTTGCGCGACCACACGCCCGAACCCAGCCCGTACGGGGTGTCGTTGCCGATCTCGATGGCTTCCTCCAGTGTCTTGAACTTCGTTACCGAAACCACCGGTCCAAAGATCTCCTCCTGGAAAACGCGCATCTTGTTATCGCCCGCAAAGACGGTCGGCTCCATGAAGTAGCCTTCCTCCAGATCGCCGCCCAGGTGCGCACGCTCCCCGCCGGTCAGGCATTGGGCGCCCTCTTCCTTGCCGATGCGTATGTAGTCCAGAATCTTGGTGATCTGTTCCTTCGACACCTGTGGTCCCATCATGGACGTCGGATCGAGCGGGTTAGCCACCTTGATCTTCTTCACGCGAGCCACGGCGCGCTCCATGAACTTGTCGTAGATCGACTCCTGAATCAGCGCCCGCGACGGGCAGGTGCACACCTCTCCCTTGTTCAGGGCAAACAGTGCGAAGCCCTCCAACGCCTTGTCGAGGAAGTCGTCGTCTGCATCCATCACATCGGCAAAAAAGATGTTCGGCGACTTGCCGCCCAACTCCAGGGTCTGCGGAATGATCGGCTCCGACGCGTACTGCATGATGAGCCTGCCCGTGGTGGTCTCGCCCGTAAAGGCGATCTTGGCAATGCGCTTGTTCGACGCCAGGGCTTTGCCAATCTCCCCGCCCGGTCCGGTGACCACGTTCAGCACGCCGGGAGGCAGCAATTCACCCACCAGTTGCGCGAAAAGCATGAGGCTCAACGGCGTGTTCGAGGCCGGCTTGATCACGACGCAGTTGCCGGCGGCCAGAGCCGGGGCCAGCTTCCATGCAGCCATCAGCAGCGGGAAGTTCCAGGGAATAATCTGCCCGACCACGCCCAGCGGCTCCTTGAAGTGATAGGCAACGGTGTCGTTGTCGATATCGGTCAGCGCGCCTTCTTCCGCCCGGATGCAGGCCGCGAAATAGCGGAAGTGGTCGACCGTGAGGGGCAAATCGGCGGCCCGTGTCTCGCGGATGGGCTTGCCATTATCCAGGGTTTCTGCCAGCGCCAGGGTTTCCAGGTTCTGCTCAATCACATCGGCAATCTTCAGCAGGATTGTTGCGCGATCGGCAGGTGAAGTGTGACCCCATTTTTCCCTGACGGCGTGCGCGGCATCAAGGGCCTTTTCTACGTCCGCCGGCCCGGAACGTGCGAACTCACAGATGGGTTCCGCGTTGATCGGGCTTTGACTCACAAAGTACCGGCCTGTCGTTGGCGGTACCCATTTCCCTCCAATGTAGTTGTCGTACCTTGAGCGGACACCCGCTTTATGCAGAGTCTCAAGGACGTCCTGAATTGATGCCTGATTGACCGCTATTGCCATATTCATTCTCTCCTTTGCTCGAAGACGATTCATCCTACTCTGCGCCGCTCCCGCTTACAAGGGTCGCAAACGAGTAGTCCATTCCCTTGAGGTAATCATTGCCGGACTCTTCTTCCCATCCTTTCTTGGTACGACGCGACCCGGCGCGAAACACTATGCTGATTGAACATGCGACGGATGCGCCATAGTAGTGGGCCTTGCGTCGCTCACACAAGCCAGAATCCTGGTGAGGGTCGGGCTGCATTCGTTGCTTAAAATATGCTCAGTCAGCGCAGTACTTCGTATGGTGCTTCTGCTCGAATTCTGGGTTCCGGTCGGTTATGTCGACTATCCGTACCTTGGGAGCCCTCCATATGCCCGCAACCGGCTTTTCGAGGGCGTCGAGGACTGGCAGGTCGCGTGTTGCCACCGCCCGGATGAAACCGAATCACGGAATACCTCCCCGTAAACGCCGCAGGGTCCGGGAATAGGGTTTTCGCTGGGTTGGTGCAACTTCGGGGATTGCCTTTGATCGGACTCTCGACGAGGGTATTCAAGGCTGATCGCGGGCTGAATTGGGCAGGTTCGGTCCGGCTCTTCGGGGCGGGGCGATGCTGGGGACGGTGACCCAGGGTTTCCCATTCGCTTCGTTCAGGGTTCACCCTGGGCTCCTTCTCGGGTTCTCCGTACGGGAGAGATTTCGAGGTGTGCGGGGGGCGAGGGGTGCTCGGGTGCTAGTTGAAAAAACAAATGCAGCTCCTTCGACTCCGCTGAAAAGCGCTTCGCTCAGGATGACAGAGTTAGAAATTTTGCTCAGGATGACAGAGTTAGAAATCTTGCTCGGGATGACAGAGTTAGAAAATTTGGCTTGGGATGAGACGGCGTAAGTTGGGGTTCGTGCTTTCCCACCCTAAGCGCAAAAGCGCGCTTAGGATGGGGCACCCGGCATTCGGTGTGCATCCGGGGCTAAAGCCCGCGTGAATTGTGTTGGCTTTATGCGTGGGTTGAAACCCACGCCTCCCTCCCCACGTTACTTTGATTGCCTTTGCGGCGCGGCGACCCAGAGGGTACCCCGGCCGCGCCCTTTCAAAGCCCGATTTGGGTACGCTCTTAATACAAAAGAGCCGCGGCCCCTTCCAAGGCTGCGGCTCTTTCTTTTTCGGCTCCGGTGGAGACCGAAAGGGTAGATAGCTGGGTGGGTTAAAACCCACCCCTACCAGTCTCGGTTGATCTGGTTGGCTTGATGTACGGGCTGAAGCCCGTACCCTTCAGCTAAAGCTCGTTTGCGGCACGACTAAAGTCGTGCCCTTTCAAGGCATCGGCCGCTTCCAGATTTACATTTCTCTGACGCCTTCGACGAAGGCCTTGAGCTTGCGGCTGCGCGAAGGATGGCGCAGCTTGCGCAGCGCCTTGGCTTCAATCTGGCGGATGCGTTCGCGCGTGACCTGGAAGCTCTGGCCCACTTCTTCCAGGGTGTGCTCGGAACCGTCTTCGAGGCCGAAGCGCATCTTGATTACGCGCTCCTCACGAGGAGTGAGCGTGCGCAGCACCTGCGAGGTGTACTCCTTGAGGTTGACGCTGATGACGGCTTCAGAGGGCGAGACGGCCTGGCGGTCTTCAATGAAGTCGCCGAGGTGCGAATCTTCTTCTTCGCCGATGGGCGTTTCGAGCGAGATGGGCTCCTGCGCGATCTTGAGGACCTTGCGGACCTTGGCGACAGGGATGTCCATGCGGCGCGCGATTTCTTCGCTGCTGGGCTCACGGCCGAGTTCCTGCACCAACTGACGGCTGGTACGAATGAGCTTGTTGATGGTTTCGATCATGTGCACCGGGATGCGGATCGTGCGGGCCTGGTCCGCAATGGCGCGGGTAATGGCCTGGCGAATCCACCACGTTGCATAAGTCGAAAACTTGTAGCCGCGGCGATACTCGAACTTATCGACGGCTTTCATCAGGCCGATGTTGCCCTCCTGAATGAGGTCGAGGAACTGGAGGCCACGGTTGGTGTACTTTTTGGCGATCGAAACAACCAGGCGCAGGTTGGCTTCGATCAATTCGCGCTTGGCCTGCTCGGCGTCCATGTCGCCCTGGATCATTTCGCGCTGTGTGCGCTTGAGCTCGCCGATGGATACGCCGGCGTCGCCTTCGATTTTTTCGAGATCGGCGCGGCAGTTCTTCTGCTGGCGGCGGTATTCCTTCTTGAGTTCCTCGCTTTTGGAGGCTTCGAACTTCTGGTCGAGCGAACGAATCTGCCGCTCCAGCGTGCGCATGGTGTCGACAGTCTTGTTTACCTTGTCGAGCAGCCGCTTGCGCTCCATGGGCGTGTACTTGAGCTCGCGCACGATGCGAGAGATGAAAACCTTCTCGCGGGCAATCATCCAGCGAAGGCGGCGCGCCTCTTTCAGCTTGGCCTTGTTGGCGGACGCCGTGGTTGCAACCTGCTTCTCTTCGAATGCCTGAATCTTCTTCTGGTGCTTCACCAGCGTGTCAATACGAGCGACTGTGGCCTTGACGCGGGTCAGCACAACTTCTTCGGTGAGTTCCTCCTCGTCGAAGATGACCACTTCTTTTACGTTGCGCACGCCGCGCTTGAGGTCTTCACCCAGGGCCGCAATCTCGCGGATCACGATGGGCGAGCGCGAAATGGCTTTGAGCACGCGGAGCTGGCCGCGCTCAATGCGCTTGGCGATTTCAACTTCGCCTTCGCGCGTAAGCAGCGGCACGGTGCCCATCTCGCGCAGGTACATGCGGACGGGGTCGTTGGTCTTTTCCAGCGTTCCAGGGGTCAGGTCGAGTTCGACGTCTTCCCCTTCTTCAAGCTCAAAGTCCTTGTCGCCGGGAAACTTCGGGGCGTCAAGCAAATCGATGCCCTGCGTACCGATGGTCGTAATCAGATCGTCGAGGTCGTCGCCTGAGCCAATCTCTTCCGGCAGCATGTCATTCACGTCGCCGTAGGTGAGATAGCCCTTCTCTTTGCCCACTTCGATGATGGTGTCGATGTCGTGTTCGAATTTGTCGTCAATCGCCAAGTTTTTCCTGCTCTCCACGGCATGCCCAGGGATACTGGGTCCTGCCCGATTTCGTTCTGGGTCGCCGCTCCCTGATGGTCGCGAGGACGTGAGTGCCTTACATAATGGGATGCATCATCCCGGGCCATGCAGCCGCGCAATCGAGATTCAGCACCGTATTGCGCGCCGGTGCGTGGTCCGACCCAGGCATGCAAAGAAAGATTTCCGAAAGGAAATCTCCGCACACATGCGGACACAAACCTGCGGTCACCCGCAAAAAAGTAGCGGTTTCAAGTAGTTGCTCGGAAGAGGATGACGGCGCTTCAGGTTTCGCCTGGTTAGCCCGCGAGCCGAAGCTCATGTGTGGGGCAAAGGGGCGCGCATCCTCACAGAGATCAATAGATTACCACATTCCGCCCGGTCCGCCTCAGCAATAATTCGTTGCTAAAGCCTTGATCCCTGGGGAACTGTCTTCAAGCCGGGCCGGAAGGTTTGCCTGCTACCCGATCCCTTCTCTAATAATTAGACGCCGGCGGGGGTCATTTCGACGCACGATTCAGGCGATTTTAGGCGGTATTCTCGGCCGGTTGGAAGGGAGCATTCAGGGCCGCGGGGCGCTGTGGTTGTGCAATTTCCGCAGCGCCCGGTCAAGGTCCAGCTTTTGCTGGGTCAGCAGGGCCAGTTCGGCAAAATCGCCGCGCCGCTCGGCCTCGGCAATCAAGGAGCGGAGGTCGCGCAGCCTGGTTACCAGCGCCCGCTCCTGGATCTCCTGCACGGCGCTCTGCACCTCATTCTCCTCGGGCGGCTTGACCTCGGCCAAAAGCGCCTCAGCCAGCAGGGCCCGCTGGGCCTGGTCCTCGACCACGTCCATGGGATCGCGCGCCTGCCGGTTGGCCAGGGACTGCAACGCCTGAAATGTGCCAAGATGCTCAAACCATGCAGGTTGCTCGGCCAACGCCTGGGCAGCCAGGCGCCGCGAGTGTTCGTTCTCCGGGTCAGAGATGGCCAGGGCGCGTAGAAGCACCCGCTCCACCTCGGTAAGGGCTGCGGCGCGAACCTCTACATGGTCACGGCGACGGAGGGCAGCCTGCCGCAATTCCTCGCGCAGCACTGCTGAATCGATGCCCAGCTTCTGAGCGGCGTCGCCGGCGAACTGGTCGCGCGCCAGCTTCTCTGGCATGCGGCGGATGTGCGGCAACAGAAAGTTCATGGCCTTTACCTTCTGGTCCGCGCTGGCGCCGGGAAACATTTGCCGGGCGCGCTCGATCAGGTAGTCCGACTGCCGCCGGGAATCGCGGATCGCTGCCGTGTAGGCCTCCACGCCCCGCTCGCGGATATAGCGGTCCGGGTCAAGGCCGCCGTCGAGGGTGACGATCTTGATGGTGAAGCCCTCCTCGGTGAGCAGCGCGATGGACTTCTCGGCGGCATTGCTTCCGGCCGCGTCGGGATCGAAATTGACGACAACATTTGAAGTGTGGCGGCGCAGCAGAGCCACCTGCTGTTCGGTGAAGGCTGTGCCGCTGGTGGCAATCACATTCTGAATTCCGCGGAGAAAGACGGAGATGCAGTCCATCTGGCCTTCGACGAGCAAGGCAAACTCAAATTGGCGAATCGCCGTTCGGGCCTTGTCCATATTGAAGAGCACTTGGCCCTTGGAATAGAGCGGCGTCTCCGGTGAATTGATGTACTTGGCGCCAGCCTTGTCGCCCGTCTCCAGGGTGCGGGCGGTAAAGGCAATTACGCGGCCGCTCTCGTTGGCAATGGGGAACATGACGCGCTTGCGGAAGCGGTCGTATATGGGGCCGTGGCCGCCGTCGCCCTGCTCCTTTGAACTGAAAAGGCCGCTGGCACGAAGAGTTTCGTCATCGGCCATGCCCTTGAGACGGTCGCGCAGGGCGTTGAAGCTGTCTGGAGCGTAACCGATGCGGAAGGTCTTGATGCCCTCGGGAGTCAATCCGCGGCCAGCCAGGTACTCGCGCGCCACGGCCCCTTCGGGCCCGCGCAACTGCTCTTCGAAAAAGGCGGTTGCGGTCTCGTGCAGGTCAAAGAGTCTGGCGCGCATCCGCGCGCCGGCGGCTTCTTCCGGGGATGAAAATTCGCGCTTGGGCAGAGGAATGCCGATCTTTTGCGCGACAATGCGGACCGCCTCCGGGAAGCCGACATTTTCAATCTTGCCCACAAAGCTGAAGACATCTCCCGAGGCCTGGCAGCCGAAACAATGGTAGAACTGCCGCACCGCATGCACGGAAAACGATGGCGACTTTTCTTTGTGGAAGGGGCAGAGTCCGGAGTAGTTCTGCGCCCCGGCCTTGCGCAGGCGAATGTACCCCTCGATCACCTTGACGATGTCGGCCTGCTGCTTGACGGTTTGGGCGAAGTCGGACACGGGGGTCTGTTATGAGCATAAGGCCGGCGCAAGGCCGGCCCTATGTGTGGAAAGGCGGACAGAATGTCGGCCCGGAACGGCGGCGCCGCTCCGGGTCTGGGCGCTCAGCTATTTTCCGGAAAATCGGCCCCGGCCGTGACACTTTCCCACGCGGCAATCTCCTTTTGCCAGGTGGAGAGTTTCTCGCGAAAACGGCTGAGAGCGATCTTGCCAAGAATCAGGTGCACTGGCGGCTCGGGCGAATTTGCAACCGCGATCAGAGCCTCCACGGCCTTCTGCGGGTCGCCAGGCTGCTTGCCGGATTGCGTCCTGAGATAATCGCGCGCCTTGCCGGCAGTCTGTGCGTACTCCGGCAGTTCGCGCTGGGCCAGCTTGCCCGACCGGCCAAGGAAATCGGTGCGGAACGGACCCGGCTCAATGACGGTCACATGCACGCCCAGGGGCTTCATTTCGGCGGCAAGCGCCTCGCTGAAACCCTCCACGGCAAACTTGGTGGTATTGTAGAAACCCCAGCCGGCCCCGCCGATCAGGCCGCCAATCGATGAAAAGTTGAAGATATGCCCGCTGCGCCGCTCGCGGAAATGCGGCAAAAAGACGCGTGTGGTGCGGATCAGGCCGTAAATATTGGTCTGGAACATGGGTTCGAACTCGTCTTCCGACACTTCTTCGATTGCGCCATTTACGCCGTAGCCGGCGTTGTTGACCAGTACATCGATATGCCCGAAGGCTGCAATGGCCTGCCGCGCGGCTATTTCAATTTCGGCCGGCTTGGTCACGTCGAGCGCGAAGGCCCGCGCCGTCTCTGGGTATTTGGTTTGCAGGTCTTGCACTTTTGCCAGGTCCCGCGCGGTAGCGGCCACCCACTCCCCGCGTTTGAGCAGTTCCTCAGCCAGCAACCGTCCGAAGCCGGTGGAGGCGCCGGTAATAAACCAGGTTCTTCCCGAATTTGCCATCTTTCACTCCTTCGCGCCCTTGGGCGCCTCCGGGTTAGATGCCCGCGGCAGGCATGGGATGCGGGACCGGCAAGCGCCCGAAACCGCCCCGTTCGACAACCCATCCTCCCAGCAGGAAATACTTGTTGCAACGAATATCTCAAACGCGCATCAAAGGAAGTGAAAGCAAATTCGAAAGGAGCACCACCACCATGGCGACAGCAGTCTTAGCCCCCGGCACCGTAACCACCTGGAAGATTGATCCGGCGCACTCCGCAGCCGAGTTCAAGGTGAAGCATATGATGATTTCAAACGTGAAGGGCAAGTTCTCCGGCCTTTCCGGCGCGTTGAAGCTAGACGAAACTAACTACGCCCATTCCACTGTCGATGCGGCGATTCCCGTCTCCACTATCAATACCGGCGAAGACCAGCGCGACGGGCATTTGAAGAGCGCGGAGTTTTTTGACGCCGACAAGTTTCCTGCGATGACATTCAAGTCGACCAATATCGATTCGACGGGCGGCGGCAGCTATGAGGTGACCGGCGACCTGACAATCCGCGGCGTGACCAAGCCGGTTGTTCTGAAGGTGGAAGACGTGAGCGAACCGTCGAAGGATCCGTGGGGCAACCATCGGATCGGGCTTACGGGCACGACGAAGATCAACCGCAAGGATTTTGGGGTGAGCTATAACTCGGCGCTCGAGACCGGCGGGGTGCTGGTGGGCGAGGAAGTGGCGATTACGCTGGATTTGCAGTTCATCAAGCAGTAAACAGTGGGCAGTGGTCAGTGAACAGAGAAAGACCCGTGCTGCTTTACGCGGCCGCTGTGTAGTGTCCAATGACGACTGAATACCTGTTGCAACAAATATCACTCTCGCGCATCAAATGTATGTAAGCCCCAGGAGGTCCACTCATGTCACTTCGTGCAGTCAAACAGATTCTTGAAACCAAACCCACCATCGAAGGTGCGGGCGTAAAGCTGCAGCGCGCTTTTGGCTTCGGCAAGACCGCTGAGTTCGATCCGTTCCTGTTGCTGGACGATTTTCGCAACGAGAATCCAGCGGATTATCTCGCGGGCTTCCCCTGGCATCCTCATCGCGGCATCGAGACCATCACGTATGTGCTGGCCGGCGAGGTTGCGCACGGCGACAGCCTGGGCAACAAGGGCAAAATGACCGCAGGCGACGTGCAATGGATGACCGCTGGTAGCGGCATTCTGCATCAGGAAATGCCCAAGGGCGATGAACGCGGCCGCATGCACGGATTTCAGCTGTGGGCGAACCTGCCCGCGGCGCACAAGATGACCGATCCGCGCTACCAGGACATTCCATCGACCGCGATCCCCGAGGTCACGGAGGACGATGGGACCAAAGCGCGCATTATCTGTGGCGAGTTCTGGGGCAAGAGAGGGCCGGTGGAGGGCGTGGCGACTGAATCAATGGCTGTCGACGCACGCTATGTGGATATCTCTGTTCCGCCGGGCAAGCGGAAACGCATCCAGGTGGAGACGACGCGGAATGCCTTCGCCTACGTCTTCGCAGGCGCCGGAACCTTTCGCGACGCCTCGAACCCGCAGGCTGTTTTGACGGAGTCGGCAGTGGACCCGAATGCAACGCTGGTGTACGACGCGAAAAACCATTCGCTCGTGTTGTTCGACCGCGGCGATGAGATCGTGGTCCAGGCGGCCCCTGAAGGTATTCGCTTCCTGCTCGTCTCAGGCAAGCCGCTCGAAGAGCCGGTCGCGTGGTACGGTCCAATCGTGATGAACACGCAGGCTGAGCTGCGCCAGGCTATGAGCGAGTTGCAGACCGGAACGTTCATCAAACACGCATAAGACAAAACCGGACACGCGTAAAACAAAATCAGGCACGCGTTAGAAAATTTCCCCAGCCCTTTTCGTGCCCAACGCGGAAAGGGCGTCGGGGCTTTATTCCTTCCCCGCCCGAGAAGCCGCCCCCTGAACCCTATCGACATGCGAGATGGATGCACGATGGGAGTGGTGTGAGACACTCCTTATCATTCATAAGTGCACATGGTTTTGAGGACGAAAGTTATGAACGGATATTGGAACAGACGGCAGTTCTTGAACAGAGCTGCGGCTTCAGCAGGGTCTCTCGCCCTGGCATCCACAGCAAAGAACGCGCTCGGCGCAGTTGTGACTCCATCCGGACTGCAGGGAAGATTCCTGACGCATGTTTCTGTGGTGCGCGTAAATCAGATTGAGGTAACTCCCACCCGCTCGATCGGCCTTGATGAAGTTGCGGATAATCGCCCTGAGCGTATCCGTGGGCGAAGGGAAGCCTTTGCGAGAGGCTGCCCGGATGGCCGGATGACATGGGCGATCAGCTGGTTGGCGTTGAATGACGGCCGCCAGGATTACAAAGAAGCACGACGGCTGCTGGCCTCTTACCATGACCGCTACGGTGACGAAATTACATTCATTCCCGGCGGCTACTTTGCGCCCATGTACAACACGCGCGCCGAAATCCGTGAACAAATTCACGATGCGTTGCAGTTGATTACCGACATGGTGGGCGGCGGGTATCGTCCGGAGTCGCTGGTAGCGGGCTACATGGATGCAGAGAACCAGAGATTGCTGGCTACTGAAGAGGGCATCCATGTTTGCCAGGGCCAGATCTGGAGCCAGCACGGAATCGATAACGGCGATGGCGATGGTGGCATCTGCTATCCGTATTACCCCAGCCGCGAACATTATCTGAAGCCGGCGCAAGGTGCGACAGATTTTATTGACTGCGTGTGCCTGGATGGCTGGACCTGCGACTTTCTGACCGCGCGGAGACAAGGCTTCGAGGGCGGCTTCAACAGCAGGATGGGCGTAGGTCCGATCGAAACCGTCGGAAACCCGAAGTTGGGAATCACTGGCGGGCGAAAAGAAATGATGGATACGACGGCGATGCACTTTGACCGTGGCCACGCGCTGAACGGATTCGGCTTTGTAACAGGCATCTGGGAGGTATCGATTGGCCACGATGAAGATTTGACCTATTGGCTGCAGGCCGTGCGAGAGAGATGGCCGGACACAAAGGTGATGACCGAGGGAGCGTTCGGCCTGGAGTGGCGGAAACACACGCCCAATAACAATGCGCTCAATTACCGGTTCGATGCGAAAGGAACTGGAGCGCCAGGCTCTGAGAAGGAGTTGGAAATAGAGTGGTTCATGAACCGCGATTTTCGGTTGGCGCTGCTACGGAACTGGACCACCGGCGGCCCTTCCTCAGTGATTGACTTTACCCGGTACGACCTGAAGGCGCAGGAGCCCGAAGGGCTGCAACGGGAATGGAGCCTAATGAATGTGCTGAACCAGAAAGGCACTCGGCCACAGGACAAGCCTGTCCTGCTGGGTAATTTGAGCGCGGACGACCAGCACAGGATTTATGCACGGTACCCGGAGTTGAAGAAGCGGGCCTGACGCGAAATCAGTTTCGGCAAGAGTTCATTGCGGAGGGAGGCGGGCATGGTTGATCTGGTGGGCGTCCGCCTCAATTCCCCCCATGAGAACAGTTTCCCAATCGATAGTTCCGCAGTGTATAAAACTCCTGCCTGCTCGCCCGTACTTTTTCCGTTGCGAATTAGACTATCTCCCGGTGAACCGGCGGACGAACTCGCTTAAAGCAAATCCTCTCCTCAAGGAGAAACTCCGCCATGAGCCTCCGCTCACTAGCTGCGTTCGCACTCATAAGCCTTCCCTTAATCTCTATAGCCCAAACCACGCCCGGCGGGCCATTTCCACCAAAGACCTGGGTGGACAAGGACACCGGTCATCGCGTCTGGCGCGTGAGTGACGAGCCCAACTCCGGCGGCTTTTATTTCAACGTGAACGCCTACACCTCGGACGGGAAGCAGATGATTTACACCGCGCCGGACGGCATCCACGTGATGGAAATGGCGACGCGAACGACCAGGCTGCTGGTGGCCAACCCGCCGCGTCCGTCCGATGCGAAGGGGCCGATGTATCCAGGCATGCTGCACGCCCTGGTCGCAGGGTACAAGACGAACAGCGTGTTTTATACGAAGACCGATCCGGCCTCAGGCGTGACCTCGGTTTACAAGGCCGACACGAACAGTGGGGATGTGCGCAAGCTTGTGGACCTGCCGGCGAAACGGACGATCGTATGCGTAAACGCGGATGAGACACTGGCGGCGGGAACGTACATTGAGGGCGACGCAACCGGCAAGGAATTCGGACAGAATATGCCGGCTTCAGCAGCGCAAAGGCCAGACAACCGCGTAGCCAGCAATGCGGAAGGGCCGCATTATCAGCCTATGGACAAAGGCGAGATGATGGAACGCCGGTTGGCGGCGAGACTTCCGCTGGTGCTGTTCACCATTCGCCTTGAGCCGGGACCGAACGGCGAGAAGCCCGGTGACATCAAGATTCTGTTGCACTCCACCGACTGGGTGAACCATCTGCTCTTCTCACCCACTGATCCCACCCTGCTGATGTACTGTCACGAAGGGCCATGGCAGAAGGTGGACCGAATCTGGATGATCCATACCGACGGCACGCACAACACGCTGATCCACAAGCGAACCATGTTGATGGAAATTGCGGGGCACGAATTCTGGGGCCTCGACGGTCAGACGATCTGGTACGACTGGCAGTATCCCAAGGGCGAGGATTTTTTCCTGGCGGGATATAACCTGCAAACCGGCAAGCGCACTGCCTTCCACATGCAACGCGACGAGTGGTCCATTCACTTCAACCTGACCAAGGATCTCGATTTGTTTTGCGGCGACGGCGGCGACCCCGGCCAGGTGGCACGAGCCAAGGATGGCGAGTGGATTGAACTGTTCCATCCGCAGACGATCGCCGGCGGACCTGATGCGTTGAACGAGTCAACATTTTGGCAGCCGGGAGTCTTCCACTCCGAGCGCCTGGTCAACATGTCGCACCACTACTATCGCGAAGAACCAAACGTGCGCTTTTCTCCCGACAAGTCGCTGGTGCTGTTTACCAGCAACATGTTCGGACCGAGCTACGTATTTGCGGCGGAAGTGGCGAAGGCAGATAATCCGCCCGCGGACGATGTGCAGTCAACGCCGGAACTGGCGCGGAAGTTCAACCCGGTTGACCCCCCGAACAGCAAGCAAGGGATGCCGAGGATACCTTGAAAAGCAGCTTCTAGCCTCTAGCAGCTGGAAGCTGTCTTTCACGCCTCCACCGGTAGATCCGCAGCAAGAATATTCATCGGCGTCAATCCGCGCTGGCGCATAGCTCGCAGGCTCAGAGAATCGTGGCGCTTGGCGAGTCGGCGCCCGTTGTGGTCCACTACCAGCCGGCAGTGGAACCATGCGGGTATGTCATGGCCCAGCGCGCGGTACAGCAGAATCTGCCGCGCCGTGGACTTGAGCAGATCGGCTCCGCGCACCACTTCTGTAATGCGCATGGATGCATCATCGACCACGCAGGCAAGCTGGTAGCTGGGCATGCCATCTTTCCGCCACACCACAAAGTCGCCAAAATCCTCGCCGGCCACAAAGCGTTGCGGACCGAGATTCAGGTCGTCGAACTCCACCACTTCGCCGTCACGCAAGTGAAATCGCCAGTTGATGCCGTCGGGCATTTCGATGTCGCTCACCGTGGGGCCAGGGAGTTGCGGAGCGCGCCATTGATTTCGTCTGCATGTGCCGGGATAGATCGGTTCGTCGTCCAGTGGTTCCAGATCGTCCTGGCTTTGCTGCCCGGGCGCTCCCGGCGATGAGCTTTCGTGCGGCGCACCGAGCGCGTCTTCAAGATCCTTGCGCGAACAGCGGCATGGGTAGATAAAGCCGCGCCGCAGCAGCCTGCGCCAGGCACCGAGATAGATTGGCATTCGCTTGCTCTGAACGTAGGGTTCGAAAGGGCCGCCTTTGTCAGGGCCCTCCTGCCAGCGAATCCCCAGCCAGTGCAGGTCTTCAAGCGCGGCCTCGGCATATTCGGATTTGCTGCGCTCCGGGTCCAGATCTTCCATGCGCATAACCAGCGTGCCGCCGGCCTCGCGCGCTCTCAGCCAGGCTGTCCAGAATGTACGCGCGTGCCCCACATGCAGATAGCCGGTTGGCGACGGTGCAAGCCGGCCGCGATAATCCGACTTCTGAGTTTTGGAACGGCTGGCCATACAGCATTAAGTGTAGGCAGCCAACTCCCACTCCGCATAGATACACTTTGATTCCCTGAATAAATTGCATCGCGCCTGGGCCAAGGCAACGTTCTTACTGCGAAGCGTCCTCGTCCTTTTCGCCGTCATGGTGTGGGTGCTCGTACTGGCCGATGCTTTGGCTCAGGTGATCGGGATCGACCGAGATCTGCACCACGTCCATCTCATTGCCGTCCTTGTCCACAATGAACATGCCCGTGAGATTGCCCTCGGGATGAACAAAGATCAGCGTCTGCTCCTTGCCATTCCGGCTGGTCTCGCGAATCATGCGCTCCCATCCTGCGCCGAGCTTTTGTTCGACCATCCGGTTCAGTTCCTCGCCGTCCACCGGCGCCTGGAAATTTTCGATCTCCGCAACGTGCATTCCGCTTACGCCGCCATGCGTGGCCTTGTGCGAGATGAGGCTCACCAGTCCCATAAACGGGATGCGGGTGGCGCGCACGTGATACTTGCTCTCGATTGAGCTAACGACGCCGTCAAAGGCGCCTTCGCCGCTGCTGGCCAGAACTACTGTCGCAGGAATCACCAGGACAACACATACAACTGGGATTAACCATAGACGCTTCATTGACCACCGTCCTTCTTGTCCTTGTTCTGATCGTGGTTGTTGTCCTTGTTCTTGTCTTTTTCTTTGTCCTTATCCCTGCCGTGCGGTCCGCGCTGCACACCTCCCATCGACCCCAATGCGCTACCCAGGCCGCCGATCCCCCCCAACTCGCTCAACTGCTCCATGCGGATCGGCCCAAGAATCAGTACGATCGTCAACTCCTTGCGCTCCGCCGACAGAATGAACATTCCGTGAGACTCTCCATTCACCAGCTTCACCATCACATCCGTGATCTCGCCGTGTTCGCGCGTGCGCACAATCGGCGACCACTCACTGGTCTCAAAGTACTGGCGCAGCTTGTCGATTTCGTCCATCGAGTACTGGCCCTCTTTGTCGAACTCGTAGGAGCGAACATAAATGCCGTCCAGCCCCTGAATCAGCTGCTGCGTCGCGGCTTCGTCCTTATCCCTGCCGTTCATGAACTTGGCCGCGAAGCCCAGCATGTTCTTGTTCAACGTCACCTCCGTCACGTCGGAAGCGCGAGCTGCCAGGTCCTTCTCCACCGCCGGCGGCAACGGCAACGATGGTGTCTGCGCAAACAATGGTGCGGCCCATGCGGCAACTCCCAAGACAAAAGCTATGAAGTATTTTTTCATCGGGCTTTCTCCTTACTCCTGTGTATTGCGGTCGTGTTCCGCGAGTTGCGCCTTCATCTGATTGAGCGCGCGATTGGTAATGCGCAGCGCGGTCAGCACCTGCTGGCGCGCCTCTTCTCCCTTGCGCTGTTCTTCCCGGTTGCGCCAGGCGAACCCCCCGCCCAGCAAGCTCACCAGCACCAGGCAAGCTGCCAGCCTCTGCCACATCACGGTGCGAATTCGCAGACGTTCCGTACGCTGCCGATTTCGTTGTTCCATCAATTTGCGCTTCAGGCTGGGCGGCGCCGGCCGCCGCTCGAGTGCCTGCTTCAGTTCGCGCTCAAAGTCGTCCATCTGTTCAAAATCCACGCACCTGCTCCTTGACTCTCAAGTATTCCTTCAAATGACTTGTGGCCTTGGCCCGCAGCAGCTTCAATCCCCGCTGCAGGTTGCTCTTCACCGTGGCCAGCGGAGCGTCCAGCGCAGCCGCAATCTCCTCCGGCGTCAGGTCTTCCTGATAGCGCAGAACCAGCGCCGCGCGCTGCGCTTCCGGAAGCGTCGTCAACAGGCCTTCCAGGCGGGAGCCCAACGGAGAGGATCTCTGCTCCGCCTGCGCACCATGGCCGTCTTCGAACTCAACCCACAAATCCATGCCGCGCACTTTGCGCCGCCTCAGCGCATCCGCAGACCGGCTCATCGCGACTCGCCGCAGCCAGTAAATTGCGTGCAGCGGCGATTCGATCTTGCCCAGATGCCGGTCCAGCTCCATAAAAACATCCTGCGCAATCTCCTCGGCCAACCCGCGGTCGCCGGTCATCCGAGCGGCGAGCGAAAACACCATCGACTGGTGCTCGTCCACGAGTTGTTCAAAGTCCGGCTGCCAGTCGTGGGCCATATCTCTCGCTGCTGCTCTCTTATCCGCAGGAATGCGGAACTTGGGATGCAGTGAGTTACGAAATCTGGAGAAAAAAGTTCGCCCGCAGAGAGGTCAGCGACGGATTGACCAGGAGTTTTGGGCTCAGAACAGATCGGGAATGGAGTGGAACGCAATCCGCGTGGGCGCGGCTTTGAACGCGGTGAGCATGGTGGCGGGAGCCAGCGTGCTGAGGCCGTACTTGTTGTTCAGCTCATCCATGGTTTCGAGCAGCCGTGTCCGGCTTTGCTCGCCATCCAACTTGTCGAAGAGATTCAGCGAGTGCAGCCGGTCGGGAACCAGGCCATTCAATTGCACGCCGATGAAGTAGGGCTGGTCGTAGTCCTGGCCGGACGGGCGGGATTCCCAGAGACGGCGGAGTGCGGCGATGAGCGTTGGATTGTCGCGGCACTCGCTCAGCTTGATCTCGTCATGCCATCCGCGCGTGGGTACGCCGAAGCGGCTCACCGGCGCCTTCTCTCCGCGCGGCACCGCAAAGCCCACTGCCAGGCCGATGCTGCTGGCCCACAGACCGCCGGCGCGCAGCCGCATGGCAGCCTTGTGCAACAGCTTGTGAGCTACGGCGTATGCCTTTTCCGCGGTGCGCATGTCTGGCGCCAGCACGTGCGAGTGGCTGATGGACTTCAGGTGCTCGGTCTCCGCCATGTCGAAGTCCTCGCCCTGCAGCCAGTGCCAGAGCCGCTCGCCCCACACCGAGCCCCACAACTCGCCGGCCTGCTCGCAGTTGAGAGCCATCAGCTGCTTCATGGTGGTAATGCCCTTCTCGTTTAGCCGCTTCTCAGTCTTCGCGCCAATACCGGGCAGGTCGCGCAGCGTGAGCTGGCTGAGCGCCTCGGGCAAAATGTCCAGAGGCAGTGCCACTAGCCCATTGGGCTTTTCCATGTCGCTGGCCACCTTGGCGAGATAGCGATTGGTGGCCAGCCCCACCGAACTGCGCAACATAGGTCCAACTCGCTCCAGAATGCGCGCCTTCACCTTGCGGCCCAGTTCCATCGCGGCAAGAAGCGGGCGTTCGCGGCCCATGAGCCTGCAGGCCATCTCATCGATCGAGAGAACCGCCGTCACCGGCAAACAGCTCTCCACCGCTTCAACAATGCGGTGATGGTATTCGGTGTAAATTTCGTGCCGTCCCTCCACCAGGACAATATCCGGGCACATCCGCTTGGCGTCGGCCACGATGGTCCCGGTTCTTACGCCGTGCGCCTTGGCCTCATAGCTGGCGGCAATGCAACAAGTGGTATCGGCCATCATGGGCACCACGCCGACGGGCCGCCCGCGAAGCTCAGGCCGAACCTCCTGTTCCACCGAAGCAAAATAAGAATTCAAATCGACAAAAAGCCAGTTCACACACGGGCCGACGTCGGGCTCCGGCGGGGCGGGCGCAGCCTCTCGCCCCAGCTTTTGGAGTTCCTCCGGCCACTCTTCCGTTTCAAGGGCCTGTTCCGGAATGGGATTGTCTGCCATCCTGAAGTCTATTTTCGCCTTTTGTTCTCTTGAATTCAAATAGAAACTCGTAAGAATTAGAGATAACAAACCAGAAGCCGCGGAAAAACGTCTAAATTTGTCTCGCGTTATGTCCGCTGCGATGTTCAAATCAATACCAGTTTCTGGGTATTGAACCAAGATGGGTAATCAGTATGAATAGTCTCGTGCACTGGTTTGAGATCAACTCGAGCGTCCTAGCCGTCCTGGTCACGGTGGGCGTTGCCGTGCTTCTCATCTGCTGCCTGGAGTGTTCCAACTGCCCCAGCCGTGAGAAGGACGAGCTCTTCCACCGCCACGAGTTGTAACGGGACGGGGGGGCCTTTCAGCGCTCCGGCATTTGTGATCGGAGCAGAACGAGGGGCTACCCGGCTTTCGTTTGCCCAAAGAGCTGCGGCGGCCAGCTTACCCAAATCACTGATTAATCCCGACTTCAGGTCACTGCCCTGCCGAAGGCTTCAGGTACATCTCAAACTGCGCCAGAATTCGGTTGTACAAGTGCGTGTGCGCATCCGGCCCGGCGATGGAGTGAGTCTTGCGCGGGTAAATCTGCAGGTCGTAAGGAATACCGGCTTCGATCAACTTCTGCACAAACTCGACGGTGTTCTTGATGTGTACGTTGTCGTCGCCGGTTCCATGCACCAGCAGCAGCCGGCCCTTAAGATTGGCAGCTGAATTCACCACGGAAAAGTCCTTGTAACCCTCTGCAAAATCCGCGGGCCCGCTCATATAGCGCTCGGTATAGATCGAGTCGTAGTTGTGCCAGTCGGTGACCGGAGCCACCGCAACCCCGGCGCGAATACGGTCGGAGTGGGTCATGGCATAGAGCGTGAAGGTGCCACCCCAGCTCCATCCCCACCAGCCGAGGCGCTTGGCGTCCAGTTGGGGATACTTCTCGAGAGCCGAATCCACAACGGTCAACTGATCTTCCAACTGGACGGGCCCGAAGTTGTGATAAGCGGCCTGAGCAAAGGCGCGCCCCCGCATGCCCATGCCGCGATTGTCGGCGTGGAGCACGGCAAAGCCATGCTGAGCCAGCAGCTCGTCAAAGAGCAGTGCATCACCCCAGCGGTTGGCAACGGTCTGCGTGCCGGGCCCTCCGTATGGATTCACGATGAGCGGCACGCTGGCCGGATTCGTGGCGCCATCGGGCAGCAGCAGCGTTGCATAGAGCATGGTGCCGTCGTGAGCCTTCACCTCAAGCTGTTCCGGCGCGCGCAGATGGTAGGACTCCACCGCGCGAGTTTGCCAGAAGACATTGCACTTGCCCGCGGCTTGGCAGAGGCGCAAGGCAGTCGGTTCGAGACGCGACGACTGGCTATCGACATACCCGCCGCCTGCAGGAGCAACGTTCCCGATGTGCCAACCGGCGCTGGCGCTCAACTGCTTGCGCTGGCCATCGAAATCTACGCGCCATAGCTGCTGCTCCAACGGATTACCCTCATTCGAGGCGTATTCAATGTGCCTGGCTTGGAAATCAACGTTGTACACCTCGCCCACCTCGAAATCACCGCTGGTCAGTTGCCGCTCCTGCTTGGCCGTAGCGGAGCCGGGATGGTCCTTATCGAATGCGTAGAGATAGAGATGATTGTGGCCGTCGTTCCAGTTGGAGAGCACGATCTGGCCGTTGGCAACCCAGACGCTGTAGTTGTCGTCGATAAACTTGTCGTCGCTCAACTGCAAAGCCAGATGCGACTGGCCAGAATCAGGATCGGCAAGATAGATGTCGCGATGCTTGTGATCGCGGGTGAGAGTCTCGATCCATAAGGTGCGGTGGTCGGCCCAGCCGAAGCGCGGAATGTAATCCTGGTTGGCCTGAATGGGAAGCTTGATCCACACCGTCTTGCCGCCTGCCGCGCTCACAACGCCCACGCGCACCTCGGGGTTGAAGTCGCCGGGCTGCGGATAGAACTCGAAATCTACCTTTGCGTGGTTGGAAAGCCAATCCTCAATCGGGTATTGCGGCACGTCGTCCTCATTCATCTGTAGATAGGCCAGGCGAGTCGAGTCCGGCGACCAGTAGTAATTGGTGCGCGTCTCCAACTCCTCTTCATAGACCCAATCCACCTTGCCGTTGAACACAGCCGCGTTGGTTGAAGGGGCAACAACGCTGATGGGCGTGCCGGCCTCGCGCAGCCGTATGACGGTGAGGCTGTTGCCTCGTACGAACGAGATCGATTTGCCGTCGGGAGAGAACTGGGGGTCGTCGCCGGAATCGGCACCCGTAAAACCAACGTCCAACCCTGTGCCGTTGTGCAGATCGTAAACCCACAAACGGCCGTTGGAGTCGAACATGAGATGCGCCGAGTCCGGCGCCCAAATATAGCTGGCCATCTTGTAGCGTTCGCGATGGTCGCGGTCCTGCTCCGATTCGTTGCCCGCAATCAGCATGGTCATTTTGGCGTGGCTCACCAGCACATGGGGCTTGCCCGTGCCTGGGTCCAGGTCGATCAGCTGCCCTCCATCGAGATAGGTCAGGTGGCTTCCGTCCGGTGACCAGGTCAGATTTCCGGGCGGGTGCCCGATCAGGGATCCATGCGCATAAATAGCCTCCACGGTGAGAGGCTTTTGAGGGGCCTGGGCAGCTAGCGGAAGGGTCGCGAGCGCGATAACAACCAAAGGGGAGAGCGAGCGTACGGGTGCAAGGAACACGGGGAACTCCTCAAGAAGCTGAGCCGGGCATGGTTTTTCAGGTCGCGATTGAGAACAGCGGGGCTTCCAGAAAAAGTGTAAATCAGATGCTCTGCCATATTGCACGCCGCACTCGGACAGAGTATGTTCCGGCTATGCAAGGTACAACTCCGGAAGAACGTCGTGCTTTGGGTCAGGCGCGGCGCAAGCAGGTTGGGCGCCAGAAACACAACGAACTGAACCCGAAGGCGCGGAGTTCGCCGGCGCCTGTGCTTCTTGCGCGGTCGATGCACGGCCGTCTGCCTGCACTCGTAAAGCTGAAGTACGAGTTGATGGCGCAATCGCCCTTCGGCTACTTTCGCGGCGCTGTTCCAGTGATGGCCGCGGATCTTGCCGTGCTGCCCTCAACCGGCATCGTCTCGCAAATCTGCGGCGATGCGCATGTGCGCAACCTGGGCGCCTATGCAGCCCCCGATGGCCGGCTGGTCTTTGACATCAACGACTTCGACGAAACCATCCGCGGCCCCTTCGAATGGGATTTGAAGCGCATGGCTGCCTCGCTGGTGCTGGCGGGGCGCGAGTCGGGTCACAAAGCCTCGTCATCGCAACAAGCTGTCGTCCAGTGCATCAATCAATACTGTGTCCGCATGCGCGCATTCGCCAAAATGCCCGGCGTCGATGTGGGTCGATTTCAGGTGCACCGGCTGAACGGAGTCCAACCAGTGCATGCGGCCCTGATAAAGGCCGAGCAGGCCACACCGCAGCACACGCTGCAGCAGCTGACCGAACCTGTGTCCTCGAAACCCGGAGCACAACGCCGCTTCAAGGAATCGAAGCCCATCCTCACCCGCGTCACCGGTTCCCAGGCCGCGAGCGTGCTGGCCTCTCTGGGTCCTTACCGCGAAATGCTGGAGCCGCAGCGGCAACACCTGCTGTCGTTTTACCGCCCAGTGGACGTGGCCTTCAAAGTGGTGGGCACGGGCTCAGTTGGGCTGCGCGACTATTGCATCTACTTTGAGGGCAACGGGCCGGGTGACCCGCTGTTTCTGCAGGTCAAAGAGGAGCCGGCATCGGCTTACACGCCGTATCTGCCCGATGCGCACCCGGTGCGCCACAACGGCCAGCGCGTTGCCGATGGGCAGCGAGCCATGCAGATGCAGTCCGATCCGTTCCTGGGCTGGACGCACATCGGCAGCCGCCAATACCTGGTGCGCCAGCTTAATGATCACAAGGGGTCCATCGAGTTCGCGGACCTTGCCGGCACCGGCCTGGCGGCCTACGCGGCAGTTTGCGGCGAGTTGCTGGCCCGCGGTCATGCGCGTTCGGGCGACCCGCTGGTGATTGCCGGCTACCTGGGCTCCGGCGGCGGCTTTGCTGAAGCGCTGGCAAAATTCGGGTCGCTCTACGCCGACCAGACGGAGAAGGATTGGGCAGAGCTGAAGAGATCCCGAAAGGGGAAGAAGGCGTAAGTTTTACAATTCGCACGAGCGAGTGGCGTTATGATTGAGCGCCGGGTGCCCGAGGTCCCGCGTTTGAGACCTCTGAATTCACCAACCTCGATCCACCTTCTCACATTCCCCACTACCGCCGGTACACATCGTACCCATGCAGCCGGGCTGCCAGCTTGAAATCACTCATCAGCAAATTCATCGTTGCCTCGCGCTGCGGGGTTGGATCCTCTTTGGTCTGCAAGTCGCGCTTCGCGATCAGCCAGTGGATGTTTCGTGACCGCACCAGCGACGCGATCTCAGCAGGCGAATACGGATCGATGGTCGGATCGAAGAATGGCACCGGAAAGCGCGGTACGCGGCCGGTAGCAAAGTAGAACGGTTCCTCGCCAGGAAGCAGAACAATCCCGTCATCAAACGGGATGTTGGCCTGGGTGTAGCGCAGAAGGTCGTCGATCTCCGGCAGGTACGGCCCCGGCGTGGCCAGGCCGGCAAGCTGCGGAAACGCGGAATGCACAGGCGGCCCGTCAGGAAAATACGCGTACGAGAGCCGTTCCTCGCTGGCCGTATAGAACCCGCCGCATACGAGCAGCGTGACGGAGATGAGCGCTGCAAGCGCGGGCACAAACCATGCCGACGCGGCGCGCGCTGCGATTCCCTCCCTGATCCCGTCAAGGGACCCATTCAGGAACGCGAGCATCTCTGCCACCAGCAGCGCGAGCAACGGCCAGATCGCGTACGTCGATCCCCAAAGCTGCTGCGACATGAACGTGCCGTGGATGGCGGCCAATAGAACCAGCGGCAAAAACGCGCGCAGAGATGTTTCACTTCGCAGGCGGAACAGATTCGCGATCGTCAGTGCCGCGGCGAGAACCAGCAGCAGCGGCCAGAGCGCCAGCAGGCTGTCGCCGCGTTCGTCGGCGTCGTCGTAAAGGAACAAGGAGGCGAGCGTGAAGACGAACGGCGCGGCCATCAGGGCGAAGGCCGCGATGCGCGTCCAGCGGAGTTTCGGTCCCACCCACAAAAGCACCAAGGCAACGGTGACGCACGGCAGCGTCCCCAGCAGCGAGGGGTCGCGATAGACGCCGAGCATGAGGCTGAATCCGGGCAAGCGCCGCTGCCCGGCATACTCAATCGTCCAGTGAACGTAGTTGCCGATGCCGGCCGTCCAATGGAGCACAAGCACGGCTGTCGCGAGCGTGACGCACGCGCCGGCCAGAACGGAGAACAGCGTGAGCAGGGTGGGCCCAGTGGCCGGATTTTGCCAGTGCCGGCGACCGTTCAGCGCCAGCGACAGCAGAACGGCGCCGACGGCTACCAGCAAGAACGGCAGCCCCATGTTTTGTTTGAAGAAGAGCGGCACGCAAAGCGCCGCTCCGGCGGCAAAGCCGAACCGAGCGCCGGGCTCGGCATCGAGCCGCAGCAGCATCCAAACCGCAACCAGAATCCAGAAACCGCAGTCGCAGTCGTACTCGGGATTGGGCACGATGCAGTAGATGCCCAGAACGCAGAGCGGCGCGGCAACGAGCAGCGCCGTGGGCCAAGCTGCCCTCACGCGCCCGTGCAGCGAACCGAACGCGATCCTCCACGCGAGCACCGAGGCCAGGCCGCCGATCAAAACCGTGTAGAGCACGTGGTGAAAGATGACGCGGCCGGTGAGACGAATAATCGCGGCCTGAATGAGAAACGTGAGCGGCGCGTGTGCCAGGGGAAAGTCGCGGTACGGCATCTGGCCGAGGGCGATGCGCGCCGCAGTGTTGAGAATGTAGCTCAGATCGAACAGGACCGCCACATGCGCGTTTTGCCACAGTACGACGCCCGCCGTGGCCAGAAAGAGTCCGGCTGCGGCGAGCCAGTCGCGCAAAGTCCAGTGCGGCTGAGGCAAGCCGGCTCCTGCCCTCACCATCCGCGACGATAGAAGTGGGCGTAATAGGGGGCAGAGCAGATGGCCATCAGGAACGCGACGAACCAGCCGATCACGGTCCAGCCAAAAAAGACGTTCAGCAAGAGGATTCCTGTTGCGTTGTGCGTTTGCCGGGCCGCCGCAATGATGGTCGGCACAAAGTAGAGTGCGATGGCAAAAACAAGGAAGTGCATGGAAGCTCCCGCATCTGTTCCCAAAGTTCTACGCAGAGTTTACTCCCGAAGTTCCCTGTTTTCATAAGGCTTTTGGAGGTGCGGCCGGCAACTTTGTGCTGGGCTGCGCCACTTTCAGCTTCTCACTCCAAATGCGGCAGGCCCTACAATGAACCGGTATGCCCACCGCCGTTCGTTCCCACGCGAAGATCAACCTTGGCCTCGGCATTGGAGCGCCGCGACCCGATGGATTTCACGGGCTGGCCACGGTCTACCAGACCCTCGAGTTGTACGACGTTGTAACGGTGACGGCGAGGCCCGCAGATACAACTTCGTTGCGTGTGACTTCGGACGACATTCGTGTGCCTACTGACAGCCGCAACACCGCCTGGAAGATGGTCGAGCTGGCGCTGAAGGCGTTCGGCCGTAAGGCTGAAGTTGAGATCCACATCGAAAAGCGGCTGCCGGTTCAGGGTGGGTTGGGGGCCGGCTCGGCGAATGCGGTGGCGGCACTGGTTGGTCTGGAGGCGGAACTCGGAATTGAGAATGGGGTTCGTGGTATCCCACCCTTCGAGCAAGAAGCGCTCGAAGGGTGGGATACCCGGCAGGCGGTGGGAGATGAGGATCGTCGAATCCCAGGTCTCAAAGGCGAGACTTGGGGCACCCGGATGACCCAACGGCTGGAAATCGCAGCCCAGGTCGGCTCGGATGTGCCTTTGTTTCTGATCGGTGGCACGGTCCTGGGCGTCGACCGGGGCCAGGAAGTCCGCCCCCTGCCGGACATTGAGCCCGTCTGGTGCGTGGTGGCCACGCCGGAAATCGGCGTCTCCACGGCCCAGGCCTTTCGCGACTGGGATGCGCTCTGCGCCGTCGAGGGTTTGACCGCCGAGGCCAGTACAGATAAACTGAATGAGTTGAGCCGTGCCTATGCCAGAGCCTTTGCGGGAGAAATTCCGCGGGGACGGCCGGGAACAGGCTCCTCCGGTGTTCTCCCTGTTGGCGAGAACCTGGCCGGACCACAAGAGTCCGCGCTTGTCCGCACCGGGATCAGTAGCTGGATCCAGAACGACTTTGAACGGGTCGTGTTTCCCCAGCATCCTTCCCTTGCAGAAATCAAGCGTCTTCTTGCGGGCCCGGGCACTCCGGAGGCAGCCGGCATTTCCTCGTCGTTAGTGGCTTCGCTGTCCGGGTCCGGTTCGGCACTCTACGGGTTGTACCTGACCCGCGGAGATGCGGAAGCGGCTTGCGAACGTTTGCGGCCGGCCGGAGTTCGGAGCACTTTGACCCGTACCCTGCCGCGCTCAGCCTACTGGCGCGAAATGCTCATGCAATAAGTTCATTGACAGCCGTCCGTTCCGCAAGCGAAACTCGCGAACGGCTGCTCAAGTTGGGCGATCGTCTAATGGTAGGACAGTGCCCTTTGGAGGCACTTGTCCAGGTTCGAATCCTGGTCGCCCAGCCAGGTTTTGCAGGAGTTCTCAGTGGTTAGTCGTCAGTTTTGGGCTCGCACAAAAGACCTTGACTGAAAACTGAGAATTGAATTCAGGGCCCGAAGAACAGCCAAAGCCAACCAGCTTGGAGGTAGTCGGAAATGGATGCGGGAACATTGACTGCGACAGCGGAAGACAAAAAGCCTGAAGGTCAACGGGACGGCGCCGGCAAGGATTCCACGGCGAAGGATCCCCAACAGGGCGCTGCCAAGGATGCGAAACCGGCAGTCGAGCGCAAACGGACCCGCAACCTGAGCGAGGACAAGCGCTTCAAGCTCTTCAGCGGGACGGCTAATAAGCCGCTGGCCGAGGAGATCGGCCGCCACATCGGAGTTCCGGTGGGCGAAGTCAAAATTCAGCGCTTTGCCGATGGCGAAGTGTACTTCCAACTCCTCGAAAACGTGCGCGGAGTGGATGTGTTTGTGGTGCAGCCCACCTGCTATCCGGTGGACCAGCACCTGGTGGAGCTTTTGGTGATGATTGACGCACTCAAGCGGGCCTCGGCGGCCAGGATCACGGTGGTGGTGCCCTACTACGGGTACGCCCGGCAGGATCGCAAAGACCGCCCTCGCGTGGCCATAAGCGCCAAGCTCATCGCCGATTTGCTGACCACGGCCGGCGCCAATCGCGCGCTTTTCGTCGACCTGCACGCCGCCCAGATTCAGGGCTTCTTCAACATTCCCGTCGACCACCTCTTCGCCAGCCCGGTGCTGGTGAGCTACTTCAACCAGCTCCAGCTGCCCAATCTGATTGTGGTTTCACCCGACGCCGGCGGCGTGGAGCGGGCGCGGTTCTTTGCGCAGAAGATTAAAGCGCCGCTGGCCATTGTGGACAAGCGCCGCACCGACATGAACGTTGCCGAAGTGATGAACGTGGTGGGCGATGTGAACGGCAAGACCTGCCTCATCATCGACGACATCATCGACACAGCCGGCACGCTGGTGAAGACCGTTGATGCCCTTTACGCCGCGGGCGCGAATTCAGTTTACGCATGCGCCAGCCACGCCGTGCTATCAGGCCCGGCCATTGAGCGCATCGCGGCCTCGCGCCTGGAACAGTTGGTTGTCACCGACACGATTCCCCTGCGCGAAGCAGCACAGAAGTTGCCTAAGATTAAAGTGCTTTCGATCGCCGGCCTGCTGGGCGCGGCCATCGAAAGCATCCACATGGAGACCAGCGTAAGTTCGCTGTTCAACTAACAGGGGTCAGGGATCAGGTTTCAGGGATCAATGGCCCGTAACGACAACGAATAGCCGGCGACAGGCAGACGACAGACAGGGCTCGGAATGCAGTTTTTCTGACCCCTGATCCCTGACCCCTGATCCCTGGCTCCAACAAAGGGAGCGGACCCCAATCGGCCCGTGCCCGATACAAGGAAACGAGAGACCGCAATGCCAGAAGTAGTCGTAGCCAAAGCCCGTGAGGGCAAGTTCAACAAGAACGCCGCGCGCCGCGTACGTGTCGCCGGCAAGATTCCTGCCGTGCTTTACGGCCCCGGACATGACCCGGTTGCCATTGAAGTAGAGCCCAAACAGATTTCCCGGATCCTGTTTTCAGAGACCGGCCACAACACCATCTTCGACGTGGAAATTTCCGGCCAGTCCGCGGCCAAAGCCATGATTGTCGACTGGCAGCGCGAGCCGATCAACGACCGCCTGATCCACATCGACCTGAAGCGCATCGCGCTGGACAAGGTTCTCCGCGTGAAAGTGCGCGTCAAGTTGCTGGGCATTCCGGTGGGCGTGAAGACCTCCGGAGGCATTCTGGACCAGGTAATGCGCCAGGTGGAAATCGAGTGTCTGCCTGAGAACATTCCCAGCCATATCGATCTCGACGTGAGCGGGCTGGAGATGTATGGGGTTCTTCGCGTCGGCGACCTGCCGCACTCGGACAAAATCAAGTTTCTCAGTGCCGAGGATGCGACTGTAGCCCACGTGGTTTCGATTCGCGAAGAAGCGCCGACCGCAGCAGAGACTGAGGCAGCAGCGATTGCAGCGGCAACGGCCGCGACGGCCGCGGCTGAGCCCGAAGTTGCCAAGAAGGGCAAGGCCGAGCCTGAAGCCGGAGCCAAGAAGGCAGACGGCGGCGGGGCAAAGAAGTAAGCCTTGGCCGAAGAAAGCGAATCCCGAGACCGGAAGAGCCCCTTCCTGATAGTGGGTTTGGGTAATCCCGGTCCGGAGTATCTGTGGACCCCGCACAATGCAGGGTTCATGGCCATTGACCGCATCGCCCAGCAAGAAGGGGTTGTGGTCCAGAACCGGCGCTGCCGGGCCGTTACCGCAACCTGCCGAATCGCAGGGCGCGAGGTGGTCCTGGCCAAGCCGGAAACCTTTATGAACCTGAGCGGGATTGCAGTTGCCGCCCTGGTTCAGGAGTTTGAAGCGGACCCAGCAAAGGACCTGCTCGTGATTCACGACGAGTTGGACCTGACACTGGGAACCTTCAAGATCAGGGAACGCGGTTCGCCGGCGGGGCACAACGGAGCCCGCAGCGTTACCGGCGCCCTGGGCAGTCAGGAGTGGTTGCGCCTGCGCATTGGCGTGGGGCTCGACTTACCACCTGAAGCAATTGCCGCCGGTGGCGGAAGGCGTCCAGGCAGGGATTACCTGCTTTCGCCCATGCGCAAGGCGGATTTGACGGTTCTTGACGAGGTGCTGGACAGGGTGGCAACCGCCACCAGACGCATTCTCGAGCAGGGACCGGCGGCCGCGATGAACGAGTTCAATCGGAAAGAAGAGAAAGACAGGGATCAGGGATCAGGGAACAGGGACCAGAAATAGGAACGGCTGCGAACCAGGATCTTTTGAACCATGAATTGAGAGTTGAGGGCTGGAGCACCAAGGAGCTTCAGCGGAAAAGGAATACAGATGTCCCGTGTGTATGAGGTTATGTTTATCGTTCGGCCCGATGTGACCGAAGAGGATGCCGACAAGCTGATTGCCGGCTTCAGCGCAACCGTCACGGCTGGCGGCGGCGCGGTTAAGACTGTCGAGAAGATGGGTCGCCGCAAGCTCGCCTACATGGTGCGCAAGTTCAACGACGGAAACTACGTTCTGCTCACCATTGAGGCGGATGGCGCCGGAGTGCTTGAGCTCGAGCGCCGTCTGCGCGTAACCGAGCCGGTGATCAAGTTCATCACCGTCCGCATCGACGAAGAAGAGAAGCGCCTGGCCAAGGTGAAGGCCCTGCGCGGAGTTCGCCGCAAGGTGAGCTCGGAACCGGTTGCAGCGCCAGTTGCTGCGCCTGTGGCCGCGCCCGTAGCTGCTCCCGCGCCGGCAGAAGTTGCCGAAGCCCCGGCCGCAGTTTAACAGCGTTGTCGATAATCGCCGTTGCCTGCCCTTTCCAAATTGGGTAATAGGCATCGGCCCGATCCAGTGCTCCGCGGCGCCTCATGGTGCCCACCGGAAGCGAAGAGAGTAAAGAGGAAACACTATGTCTGATGAGACTCAAGGAAAGGCGCCGGAAACAGGCGCATCTGCACCTCAGGCCGAATCCGGCTCAACTCCGAGTTCCGGCCCGAGTTCGAGTTCGGGTTCGGGTTCGAGTTCGGGCCCCCGCCAAGGCGGCCGGCCTGGCGGACCTGGCGGCCGTCCTTCCGGTGGACCCGGCGGACGCGGCAAATTCTTCCGCCGCAAGAAGGTCTGCAAGTTCTGCACCGAGAAGATCGACGCGATCCCATACCGCGACGTAAGGCTGTTGCAAGGGTTTGTGGCCGAGCGCGGCAAGATTGTGCCGCGGCGGCTCACCGGCGTTTGCACCACGCACCAGCGCCGCCTGACCCGCGCCATCAAGCAGGCCCGGAACATCGCCCTGCTGCCATTTGCCACGCGGCACTAAACTTCGGCACGGCTGTCGCCAGTCCGCCGCGGCTCGCTCCTGCGTAATGGGAAAAAGCCGCGATGGAACGAAATTGGCTGGCGACAAATGTTCCGATGCCGCTCTGAAATCTGCGCGGCGCGGTCGGATCTGAGCCGCTTTCGTCCAAAAGACAAGAGCGCCCCGGCGCCGCCGCCCGAGACACTGGAGAGATTCACATGGAAGTTATTCTGAAGGAAGACGTAGACAATCTGGGCCATCGCGGAGACGTGGTGAAGGTCGCAGAGGGCTACGGCCGCAACTTTCTGCTGCCGCGTAAGCTGGCGATGCAGGCTACCCCGGCCAACAAGGCCGTCATTGAGCAGATGAAGTCCGCTGCTGCCCGCCGCTCCGCCACCGAGAAGACCCAGGCCGAAGCATTGGTTGCCAAGCTGGAACCGATCGTGCTCAGCTTTACCCGCAAGTCGGGCGAAGCTGGCCATCTCTTCGGTTCGGTTACCTCGGCAGACATCGCCGCCGGGTTGGCCTCGAACGGCTTTGAGATCGATCGCCGCAAGATCCAGCTGCCCGAACCGCTCAAGAGCGTGGGCGACTTCAGCGTTGCCATCAAGCTGCACCGCGANNGTTCAGGCCGAAGCTGGCGAAGCTCAAATTGCCGGCGAGGTTGCTGAAAAAGCTGAGCCCGCCGCGGAAGAAGCCGCGGCCAAGTAAGCAAGACTCAAGCGGGCCCAAACCAGACACCCGCGCCGCCGNNAAACCGAGGGGCGGCGCGGGTGTCTCTTTGATTGCTTATCGGCGGAGGATTGGCCGGGCGAATGCCCTAAAAGAGTTTGCTCTCCGGAGCCCCGCCGCTGAGCACAATCAGTTTCTTGAGCGCCTTGGTCATTTTGTCCTGGAAGCCGGGCACCCCGTCTGCCTTGGTGAAGGAAAACAGCAGCCGGACACGGTTTGTGGGAACGCTGGGATCGACATTATTAGCCTTGTCGTAGCAGGTTCTCGCTCTTGTGCCGCTCACCGAGACCAGCGTGACGCGCACAAGCTTGTCGCGCGTCTGATGAGCGTCGCTCGGGTCGAACACATCCCACACAACGTTGGTTGTGTTGAGCGCATTCAAGAAAAGATCGCAATGGCCGGTTGGCTGTGTGATGGTCATAACATTTGAGGTCCAATTGAACGTGACTTCGATGTTGTCGTTGATCCCGTCATCAGGGCTCAGCGTAAGAAGCGAACCACGGATAAATTCAAAGAGCTCCGGTGCAGTCGGCTCGGGCTTTGGGGCAGACTTCGACTTGTGATTCGCCGTTTGAGCGGAACACGCGGGCAGAATTGCAATCAGTGCCGCGGCGCAGATGCGTGCGAGTTGCGTCATGGGTTGCCTTCTCCTTTCCGATCTTTGCTTCTATCCTCCCGGTTGCTTCCAACACATGCCGGGAATCCCGCGCAGTAGAGAACCAATCCAATCGCGGTCTCGCGCCAGGTCGGCTGTTTATTCACTCTGCGTGCGGAGAGTATAACCCCGTCTTCGCTGCGTTCGAATCACCCACAAGTGCCAGTGGCCTGCTCCTGTCGGTGCGCAGCGTTGGAACGGCCGCCAGCAGGCTGCGCGTGTAGGCGTGTTCCGGAGCAGTCAGCAGTTTTTGGGAAGGACCGGTCTCAACTACCTGTCCCGCCCGCATTACAGCCACGCGGCTTGCCACCTCGCCCACTACAGCCAGGTCGTGCGAGATAAACAGCATTGCCAGCCCATACTGCTGTTGAAGGCAGCGCAGCAGTTCAAGCACCTGGGCCTGCACGGTCACGTCGAGCGCGGTCGTGGGCTCGTCGGCAATCAGCAGCCGTGGCCGGTTGATGAGCGCCATGGCAATGAGAATGCGCTGCCGCTGGCCACCCGAAAACTGGTGAGGATAGTCGCCGTAGCGCTGCGCCGCGTCGGGAAGATCGACCGCCTCCAGCGCCGCAATCGCTTTTCTCCTGGCCTCGCGACCCGTCCAGGACGGAGAGTGCGCCTCGGCTCCTTCCGCGACCTGGCGGCCAATCGGCATCACCGGATTCAGCGCCGTCATCGGCTCCTGGAAGATCATGGCAATCTCGCGTCCGCGCAACTTGCGCAGAACTCCCGCCGGCGGCCTAAGCAGATCAGTGGCTCTCCACATAACCTGGCCAGAGACCTGTGCCGCTGGCCCCAGCAGTCCCAGGATCGCCAGCGCCGTAGCACTTTTGCCCGACCCCGACTCACCCACCAGCCCAAGCACCTCGCCCTCGTCCACTTGCAGGCTGATGCCGCGCACCGCTTCGGTCGCTCCAAAGCGAATGCTCAGATTGTGAATGTGGAGGAGAGCGCCCATGCAGTCATCGTAGAGCATGGGCGCCTATGTCGCGGCGTGCGAAATCTCGCCATGAACCTCAGGCAGCATCCAGTTTTTGCAGCCCCGACGATAGCAGCTCAAATCTGGGCAGGGCCGGAGTTATCCCGATTAACACCCTATAGATTGCAACAAACCCATTGCCCTGCGCGCGCGTTTGAATTAACTTCAAATACTATCGACTTTTCTCCATGGAGGCGGCGTAAATGCCACGAATTGTTCGCTGTTCCATCATTCAGGCTTCCAATGCAGTGCCCGCTACCGAGCCACTGGCGGTCCAGAAACAGGCCATGATCGAGAAGCACCTCGGCCTGATCCGGAAGGCGGCCGCCGAGGGTGCCCAGATCGTCTGCCTGCAGGAGATCTTCAACGGCCCCTACTTCTGCGCCGAACAATCCGTGAAATGGTATGAGACCACCGAGCACGTTCCCGGCGGCCCCACCGTAACCCTGATGCAGGCGCTGGCGAAAGAACTGCGCATCGCCATGATCGTGCCGGTTTACGAAGTGGAGCAGGAGGGTATCTTCTACAACACCGCCGCGGTGATTCAGAACGACGGTAACTATCTGGGCAAGTATCGCAAGACTCATATTCCGCACGTCGCGCCTGGCTTCTGGGAGAAATTCTATTTCCGTCCCGGCAATATGGGCTATCCGGTCTTCGATTTGGGTTTCGCCAAAATCGGCGTCTATATCTGTTATGACCGGCACTTTCCCGAGGGNNTGGAAGCTGGAGCAGCCGGCCCACGCGGCCGCGAACGGCTACTTCATCGCCGCCATCAATCGCGTTGGCACTGAGCCGCCCTGGAACATCGGTGAGTTCTACGGGTCAAGCTACTTCGCCAACCCGCGCGGACAGATCATTGCCCAGGCCTCGCGCGACAAAGACGAAGTACTGACCGCGGATTTGAATCTGGACGAGATTGCCGATGTGCGGCGCACCTGGCAGTTCTATCGCGATCGCCGGCCCGATCTGTATGGGCCGCTGGTCGCCTCATAGGCATCCGTGCATTTGTTGTAAGAAGTTTCACTGAACCAATTCCTGACCAATTCGAGAGCGGCTCTGAACTACAGCACTTTTCCTTGAGGTCTCGATGAGTACCGCGATATTACTCGACGATCCGCAACTGCGCGAACGCTTCAGTGAGCTGAAGCCGCCGCTCGCGCCTCAGGCCGCAGTGATTGAGGCGGACCGCTGCCTCAATTGCTTCGACGCACCCTGCACTGCAGCTTGCCCTACGCACATCGACGTGCCCGGCTTTATCAAACGCATCGCCTCAGGCAATTTGCGCGGCTCTGCCATGCGCATTCTCGACGCCAATATTCTTGGCTCAAGTTGCGCGCGTGTCTGCCCGGTAGACGTACTCTGCGAAGGCGCCTGTGTACTGCATCGGCAGAACCGCAAGCCGATTCAGATTGCACTTCTGCAGCGCCACGCCATGGACACTTTCCACGCCTCGGGCGAACAACTTCCGGCCGCACAGCCCGCATCGCTCAAGCTGCGCGTGGCCTGCATCGGGGGCGGTCCTGCATCGCTGGCCTGCGCGGCAGAGCTTTGCCGCCGGGGCGCGCAAGCCACCATCATCGAGCGGCGTCCACTGCCTGGAGGTCTGAACACCTACGGCGTGGCCGAATATAAATTGCGCGCCGCAGACAGCGTGCGCGAGGTGGAGATGATCCGTCGCCTTGGCGTTGAGTTCCGCTTTGGAGTGAGCATTGAGTCAGCCGCCGAATTGGAAGCTCTCGAATCGGAGTTTGACTTCATCTTCCTCGGCCTCGGCCTCGGCGCGATGCAGCGGCTCGGCATTCCCGGCGAGAACTCGAACGGTGTGATGAACGCACTCGAGCTGATCGCCGCCTACAAGACAGGCCACATTCGCGAGATGCGCGGAACGGTGGTCGTGGTCGGCGCTGGAAACACCGCCATCGACGCCGCGAACGCCGCCCGCCGTCTTGGCGCGGAGACCGTCTACCTGCTCTATCGACGCGGTGAGAACGACATTTCTGCCTTCGACTTCGAGTACGAACACGCCAAACAGGAGGGCGTGCAGTTTCTGTGGCGCAGGCAGCCGCTCGCCATCCGCGGCGATGAGCACGGCCGCCTGTTACTGGATACGGTGCAGGTGCAGCAGGTCGACAAGACGCTGCTGCAGATTCCTGATTCGCAGTTCACCATCGAGTGCGACGTTGTGGTTCCGGCCATCGGCCAGTCCCCGCTTGCACAGCTGATTCAGGAGTTGCGCGGCGTTGAAGTGCGCGATGGACGCGTCGTTGCAGATCTAGCCAACGGAGAAACCAGCAATCCCCGCTACTATGCGGGCGGCGATTGCGTGAATGGCGGGCGCGAAGTGGTGGACGCGGTGGCCGGAGGCAAGCGCGCCGCCCTCGCGATTCTCAAGACTGCGGAGGTGGCCCATGCCTGACATTCGCATTCGTGGATTTGCTGGCAGCATCAACTCGCCGAATCCCTTCTGGCTGGCCTCTGCACCGCCTACCAATTGCGGCGAACAGATCATGCGCGCCTTCGACGCGGGCTGGGGTGGGGCCGTGTGGAAGACCATCGGCGAACCGATCACCAATGTGAGTTCGCGTTACTCTGCTACGGACTGGAACGGCCAGCGCATCATGGGCTTCAACAACATCGAACTCATCAGCGACCGCAGCATCGAAGAAAACCTGCGTGAGATGACCGAGGTGAAAAAGCGCTACCCGCAGCACGCCGTGATTGCTTCGCTCATGGTCGCGTCGAACCGTGAAACCTGGCATGACATTGTTGTGCGCGCCGAGGATGCGGGCGCCGACGGACTCGAGCTCAACTTCGGCTGTCCGCACGGCATGAGCGAGCGAGGCATGGGCTCGGCAGTGGGCCAGGTGCCGGAGTACGCGCAGATGATTACGGAATGGGTGAAGGAAAAAGCCCGCACGCCGGTACTCGTGAAGCTCACCCCCAACATCAGCGATATCCGCACAGTGGCGCGCGCGGCAAAACGAGGCGGGGCCGATGGACTATCCGCGATCAACACCATTAACTCAATTACCGGCATCGATCTCGACACGCTCACACCGCGCCCTAATGTCGACGGCAAGAGCTCGCACGGCGGCTACTGCGGCCCGGCGGTCAAACCCATCGCTCTCAACATGGTTCAGCAGATCATGTCCGACCCCGAAGCCGCTCTTCCGCTGTCAGGCATTGGCGGCATTGGCTCATGGCGCGACGCAGCGGAATTCATTCTGCTCGGCTGCGGCACCGTACAGGTTTGCACCGCCGTGATGCACTATGGCTATCGCATCGTCGAAGACATGGCCGAGGGCCTTGACAACTGGATGCGGACGAAAGGGTTCGCTACCATCGAGGATTTTCGCGGCCTCTCATTGAATCGGGTCACCGAATGGAAGCACCTCAACCTGAACTACAAAATCGTCGCGCACATCGACGAGCAGAAGTGCATTGGCTGCGACCTTTGTCACATCGCCTGCTGGGACGGCGCGCACCAGTGCATTCATCTCGACCGCGTCTCCGGCCCCGTGAACGGCCACGTGGAATTGCATCCGATTCCCGCGACCCGCGAGGCCGAGAGCCGTGCGTCCATCGCGGAAACGCCGGTCTCACGCAAGGAACGCGAAGCAGCCGCCCAGGGACCGTATCCCACGCCGTTGGCGCGAATTCCGCGCGTGGATGAGACAGAGTGCGTCGGCTGCAATCTCTGCTCGCTGGTATGCCCTGTCGATCAGTGCATTACCATGGAGCAAGTTGACACTGGCCTGCCGCCAGAGACCTGGGATGAACGCATGCGTGGCGCTTCCTGCGCTGCTCAACCTCAATCCTGAACCCGAACGATTTCTTGAAGTCAGGAAAAGGGATTCAAGATCATGTCCACTGTACTTATTCAAAACGGGACGATCGTCAACGCTGATTCAACAGTGAATGCCGACCTGCTCATCGAAGGCACAAGTATCAAGGAAATTCGCGCCGGCATTCCTGCCAGTTCCGCGGACAAAGTCGTCGATGCGCGCGGGCTGCTGCTGCTGCCCGGCGGCATCGACGCGCACACACACCTCGATATGCCCTTCGGCGGATCGCAATCCGCCGACGATTTCTTGACCGGCACGCGTGCCGCGGCGATCGGCGGAACAACAACGATTGTCGACTTTGCCATTCAGGCTCGCGGCACCAAGATGCGCGATGCGCTCGATACCTGGTGGAAGAAGGCCGAAGGCAAGGCATGCATCGATTACGGCCTGCACATGATCGTCACCGACCTTGGCGACGCGGGCCTCGAAGACATGGACGACCTGGTGCGCGAAGGCGTGACCAGCTTCAAGATGTTCATGGCCTATCCCAACGCGCTCATGGTTGACGACACCACCATCTTCAAGGCTCTGCGCCAGACCGCGAAGAACGGCGCGCTCATCTGCATGCACGCGGAAAACGGTTCTGTCATCGACGTCATCGTGCAGCAGGCGCTGGCCGAGGGCAAAACCGCGCCCATCTATCATCACCTCACGCGCCCCACGAAGGCCGAGGCAGAAGCTGTCCATCGCGCCATCGCAATGGCAGAGATAGCGGGCGTGCCGGTGTACATTGTGCACCTCTCCAGCGAAGACGCGCTCAACCAGGTGCGCGAGGCGCGCGACCGCGGCCTGCCTGCCTTCGCAGAAACCTGTCCTCAGTATCTGCTGCTCTCGCTCGAGGACGTAGCCGACAAAGGCTGGGAGGGCGCGAAGTACGTTTTCACGCCGCCGCTGCGCGGACGCCGCAATCAACCAAAGCTTTGGGAAGGCCTGCGCTCGGATCATCTGCAGGTGGTCTCAACAGATCATTGTCCGTTCTGCTTTGCCGATCAGAAGGCACTGGGCAAAGATGACTTCACAAAAATCCCCAACGGTGGTCCCGGCATTGAGAACCGCCTGCAACTGCTCCATCATCACGGCGTAGGCAAGGGAAATTTTTCGCTCAACCGGTTTGTGGAGCTAGTTTCGACAGCCCCGGCGCGCATTTTCGGCATGTATCCAAAGAAGGGCGTGCTCGCCGTGGGCAGCGACGCTGACCTGGTGCTCTGGGATCCGAACGAAGAACACACCATCTCTGCCGCCACCCATCACATGCGCGTTGACTATTCCATGTTTGAGGGTTTTCATGTGCGCGGCAATGCACGCGACGTTTATTCTCGCGGCGAGCTGATCGTCTCCGGCGGCAAGTTCATCGGCAAGCCCGGCCGTGGCAACTATCTGCGCCGCGAGGCACGCGGAGGCGCGTGGAAGTAAGCCGATTGCAGTAGTGCATGCCCAATCCTGATTGAAGAAACACGACCACGGAGGAGGTCCCGTGAGCGCCAACGATCCGTCTCTCTCGAATCGCGACTTATCCCCAACCACGCCGGCTCAGCGCACCTGGGGCTTCTACAACTACACTGCGCTGTGGTTCTCCATGTGCATGGAGATCACCACCTACCAGCTTGCCTCATCGCTCATCGCCAAGGGCATGGACTGGAAGCAGGCCATCGGCACAGTGTTGCTTGGCAATCTCATCGTGCTCGTCCCAATGCTGCTCAATGCGCATGCGGGCGCCAAATACGGAATTCCCTTCCCGGTTTTTATTCGTGCGCCGTTCGGCGTGCGCGGAGCTAACCTGGCCGCAATTCTGCGCGCCGTTGTTGCCTGTGGTTGGTTCGGCATTCAATCGTGGATCGGAGGAACCGCGATCCATGCCATGCTCGCAGTCATCTGGCCCGCAGCCGCCAGCAGCAGGGGCGCGCTCTGGGCCTGCTTCCTTGGCTTCTGGCTGCTCAACATGGTGGTCGTCTGGCGCGGAGTTGAATCCATCCGCCGCTTGCAGGCCTTCGGCGCGCCGTTCATGTTTGTAATGGCCGCCGCACTGCTCATCTGGATTCGCATCAAGGCCGGCAGCTTCGGCTCCATGCTCTCGACGCCCAGCAAGTTCCACTCGACCGGTGAATTCCTCTCCGTCTTCTTCCCTTCGCTCACTGCCATGGTCGGCTACTGGGCAACGCTCGCACTCAACATTCCCGACTTCACGCGCTACTCAAAATCGCAGAGTGCGCAATCCTGGGGTCAGGCGTTCGGTCTTCCCGTGGCCATGGTTCTTTACACATTTGTGGGCATCTCAGTGACTTCGGCGTCAGAGGTTCTGTTCGGTCATGCTATCTGGAATCCGATCCTGCTGATCGGCGCCTTCCATCAGCCCGTTGTGGCCTTCATCGCGTTGATCGCGATTCTGATTGCTACGCTCAACGTGAACATTGGCGCCAACGTAGTCTCACCTTCGAACGATTTCTCGAATCTCTATCCGCGGCTCATCAGCTTTCGAACTGGCGGCCCCATCACCGGCTTTCTCGGCCTGGCCATGTGCCCATGGAAACTGCTGGCCACACCGGACGCATATATCTTTGGATGGCTCGTGGGCTACTCTGGTCTGCTTGGTCCCGTGGCCGGCATTATGGTCTCGGATTACTTCCTCATTCGCAAGACCGAGCTCGACGTGAACTCGCTCTATCACCGCGAAGGCGTGTACTACTACACCAAGGGCGTCAATCCGCGAGCGATTGCGGCGCTGGTACTTGGCGTGACCATCGCGCTGATCGGCCTGGTCTTCGAGCCGCTGCATTTTCTCTATGACTACGCGTGGTTCGTAGGCTTCTTTACTGCGGGCATCGTCTATGTGGCGCTGATGAAGTTGGCTGCCCCGGCCGCAGCCTATACCGCGAGCGCGGAAGAGACCGCTTGATTGCGGGAATAAGAACCCTTCGCGTTTGTAGTCAAAGAGCTAGTAGCTTGTAGCTGGAAGCTAAAATCTGTCTTACGCTTCCACCAGCGCGTCCGCGATTGCCAAATGCTCATCCAACGCGGCGATTCCAAGATCCAGCTCTTCCTTGGTGATAATCAGCGGAGGCGCAATGACGAAGTGGCTAATCCATGCCTGAATCGCGACACCCTGCGCCATCATCTTCGCGGCGATCTGATCCACCACCAGCGGCTTGCCCTCGACCTTGTCGCGCATGGTGTTGAAGAGCTGTTTGGTCTCGCGGTTCTTCACAATCTCCACGGCAAAGAAGAGGCCAAGGCCGCGCACGTCGCCCACTGAAGGATGCTTTGCCTTCAGCACTTCGAGCTTCTCGCGCACATAGGGTTCGAGTTCCGCCGCGCGCTCCACGAGTTTGAGCCGCTGCATCTCCTCGATGGTGGCCACCGCTGGCCCCAATGTGAGTGGGTGGGCTTCGTAGGTGTGGCCATGTGCAAAGTAGTGTTCCTCGAAGTACTCGGCTACTTTGGCTGTGGTGGCGCATACGCCGAGCGGCACGTACGCCGACGTGAGGCCCTTGGCTGTAACGAGAATGTCGGGCTTCACACCCCAATGGTCAATGGCAAACCACTTGCCGGTTCGGCCCCATCCGGCCATCACCTCGTCGTCGATGAGCAGCACGCCGTGCCGGTCGCAGATCTCGCGGAGGCGCGGAAAATATTCAGGCGGCGGAACCAACACGCCGTTTGTGCCCACCACGGGCTCGACGATAATGGCGGCCACGTCGCTCTCGTTGCGAATCATGTGCTCAATGTAGTCGGCGCAGGCGATGTTGCAGCCGGGATAGGTGTGTTTGATGGGGCAGTCGTAGCAGTTGGTCTCCGGCGCAAACACAACGCCTCCGCCTTTGCCTGCGGGCTCCATGGCCCAGCGGCGCGGATCGCCGGTGGCGGCGATGGAGCCCATGGTGGAACCATGATAAGAACGGTAGCGGGAGATGATCTTGGTCTTCCCGGTGACCATTCGCGCAATCTTGAAGGCCGCTTCATTGGCCTCGGTGCCGCTGGTGGCAAAGAAGAATTTGTTGATGCCCTCGGGCAGAACTTCCAGCAGCTTCTCGCTCAGCCGCGCGCGCGACTCAGTGGCATAGCCCGGCGTCACATAGGCGAGCTGCCTGGCCTGTTCCGCAATCGACTCCACCACGCGCGGATTCTTGTGGCCCAGGTTTACGCACATCAGTTGCGCCGAGAAATCGAGGTAGCGGCGCCCGGCGCCGTCAGTGAACCAGCAGCCTTCAGCATCGGCAATATGGAGCGGCTTCCAGCTCTTCTGGAAGCGCCACGTGCCAAAGTTGTTCTGCCGGGTGATGGTGGAAATCTGCTCGGAGGTGAGTTTTTTTGACGGAGAAGTGTCGCTCATTGTCGCCTGCCCTCTCAGGAGGATGTTACACATCCTATCATCGCAATCCCACACCTGAATGGGGCACGTACCCGGCGGGTAAAGAGCGCGCAGAGGCATTAGTAGAAATCGTGCGAACGCACTTCGGCATGGGAGATGTCGAGGGGGATGATTTCACGTGCTTTCACATGGATGACGCCATCCTGAATCTGGAGCTGTCCATCGATCCGCAGAATGCGGCTGCGGGTGACCACCAGACGGTTCGCTTCAAACACATCCGGAGTAATGATGACGTTGGCAATGCCGGTTTCGTCTTCGAGCGAGAGGAATACGAAGCCCTTGGCTGTACCCGGCCGCTGGCGTGCGATGACGCATCCGGCGATGCTGACAGACTGCCGATTCGCGAAATGCGCAAGCTCCTCCGAAGATAGAATTCCGTCATTGCGGAGAGCTGTGCGGTGGTAGGCCATCGGGTGCGGGCCGGTCGTAATGCCGGTTCCGGAGTAGTCGGCGGCAAGACGCTCTTCGTCGCTCATCTTTTTTAATGGTGTTTTCCCGCGAGCTTCGCTGCGCACATTCCCGGCATCACGCAACAGAGGACCCACTGCACGCGCTACCTCCTCCACCTGCCAGAGCGCATCGCGGCGATGTTCCACCTCGCCGATTGAATTCAGCGCGCCAATGCGGGCCAGAGAAACAAGATCCTTGCGGTTAAGTGCAGGAACGCGCTGGGCCATGTCGTCGATGGAGCGAAACTCGCCGGCCAGCGTGCGCGCATTCACCAGCGCATCGGCTGCTGTGCGCTGCAGGCCCTTGGCATAGTTGAAGCCGATACGCAGCGAGAGAGCCGAATCGGATTCCGGTTCCAGCGTGCAGAGACCTTGCGAGCGCTGCACGTCGATGGGTCGCACACGCAGGCCGTGGCGCTGCGCATCCTTGATGAGCACTGCGGGCGTGTAGAAGCCCATGGGCTGATTGTTGAGAATGGCACAGGTGAATGCCGCAAGGAAATGGACCTTGAGAAAGGCCGACGCATAAGCAATGAGAGCAAAGCTGGCCGCATGCGACTCCGGAAAGCCGTACATTGCGAATGAAGAGATGCCCTGCACGATGTTGTCCTGGGCCACGGCGTCGATGCCGTTGTGCGTCATTCCATCGCGAAGACGTCCTTCAAGATTGCGCATCCGCTGCATCGACCTGCGCATGCCCACTGCGCGGCGCAGCTCCTCTGCTTCAGCGCCGGTAAAGCTGGCAACGACCATTGCCATGCGTAGCAACTGCTCTTGAAAGAGCGGCACACCAAGTGTCCGCTTGAGCACGGGTTCAAGCGATGGATGCGGATAGGTGACCCCTTCTCTACCCTGGCGCCGGCGCATGTAAGGGTGCATCATCTTGCCTACGATGGGCCCGGGGCGAATGATTGCCACCTGCACCACGAGATCGTAAAACCGCCTGGGCGCGTTGTGCGGAATGGACGCCATCTGGGCGCGGCTCTCCACCTGAAACATGCCCACCGTGTCAGCCTTGCATAGTGTTTCGTATACGAGCGGGTCTTCAGGCAGCGTGGCGAGGTCCACTTCTTTTTTGTAGTAGCGCGGGATGAGCTCAATCGATTCCTTGAGAACAGCCATCATCCCCAAGCCGAGGAGGTCGACCTTGATGATGCCGAGATCCGCGCAGTCTTCCTTGTCCCACTGCACCACCGTGCGGCCCGGCATCGACGCGCGCTCGATGGGCACAACACGATTCAACATGCCTGCGCATATCACCATTCCGCCAGAGTGCTGGCCGAGATGGCGCGGCATATCGCGCATGCGCAGGCACAGGTCGAGATAGCGCGCGATGCGCGGATGCCGTACATCGAAGCCGGCCTGATCGAAGTGGCGGGCCATGGTGTCGTTGCCGCCGTGCCACTCCCAACGGCTAACCAGGCTCGATAGCTTTGTGACCGTGTCCTCTTCGAAGCCGAGCGCCTTGCCTACTTCGCGCGCGGCGGAGCGGCCACGATAAGTGATGACATTGGCAGTCATGGCAGCGCCCAGTGCGCCGTAGTGCTCGAAGCAATACTGAATCACCTGCTCGCGCTCGTCGCCAGAGGGAAGATCGAGATCGATGTCAGGCCATTCACCTCGGCTCTCGCTCAGGAATCGCTCGAAGAGCAACTCCATTCCGACCGGATCGACAGCGGTGATTTCAAGCGCATAACAGACGGCGGAGTTGGCTGCTGAGCCGCGCCCCTGCACCAGGATTCCATGTTGCTGACAGAAGCGGATCAGGTCCCACACGATCAGGAAGTACCCGGCAAAGCCGAGTTTAGCGATGAGCTTGAGTTCGTGTAGTACCTGTGCCTTCGCTTTTTCAAGCAGGTGTTGTTTGGCTGGATTGCCGTAGCGTTTGCGCACGCCTTCGTCCACCCGCTTGGCCAGAAAGCTGTCCATCGTCTCGCCTTGGGGCACCGGGTAATGCGGAAACTCGTAGCCGAGATTGTTGAGCGTGAAGTCGAGCCTCTGACTTACGATGCGCGTATTAGCAACGGCCTCGGGAATGTCGCGGAAGAGCGCAACCATCTCGCCGCCTGGTCGCAATAACCGCTGTGCGTTCGCAGCCAGCAGGCGGCCTGCTGTGTCCAGCGTGGTGTGGTTGCGGATGACGGTGAGCACATCGAAGATTTCACGGTCGGCTTCTGTTGCATGGCGAACACCGTTGCTGGCAATCACCGGCAATCGCATAGACGTGGCCAGTGAAAGCAGCGCCTGATTGCGGCACTCCTGGTCGCGACGGCCGTGGCGCTGCAGTTCGAGGTAGAGATGCGCGGGGCCGAAGATGGTTTTTAGCCGGCCAGCGATTTTATGAGCAGCATCACTACCGCCATGCGCCAGAGCCGCTGCCAACGGTCCCTCATCACCTCCGGTTAGACAGATGAGCCCAGCGGAAAACTCTTCGACATCTTCGAGCGTGGCTGCGCCTTCGGCCTTTGTCGTCTCGCGCATCTTGAAGCGAGTGATGAGCTGGCAGAGATTCTGATAGCCAGTCTGCGACGTGCACAGCAACAGCAGCCGCGGCGGCGGATCAGGATGCTGGTGCGGAAGCCAGGCTGGCGGCGTGAGCATATTTCCAAACGAGCGCACCGAAATCTCAGCACCGATGTGCGCACGCACGCCACATCGGACGCCTGCTGTGTGAAAGCGTGCTGCACCGTAAAGCCCATTGCGATCGGCAAGTGCAAGCGCGGGCATTCCGAGTTGAGCGGCGCGCTCCATGAGCGTTTCAGGCTGCGACCCGCCATCCAGAAAGCTGAAAGCGCTGGCGCAATGCAGCTCAACATATTCGCTTTCTTCCGCAAGTCCTGCTGTTCTCAGACCTAGAACGGAATTCGTATGCCCTTGAGATGCGGGTGACTGGTAAGCATCGTCCGGATGGCAGACCGGTGTTCCCGGCGAACGCGTGTTGGCAACTTTAGGACCGAGTTCAGTCATAGAAGGCCTCAAGCCGCCACTCATTTTTGCCGCGATCCATTACCAGAAGACAGGCAACTCGCGCGCCTTGCGACTCGGCCAGCACATCCCACTCATCGCTGTCCCAGCCATCAACCGACCACCAGCATCCGCTGCTGCGCCATGGGCCGAACGATGTAGCGACCTTGTAACTTAGCCGACCGTCGTGAAAGAGTGCCGGCTGACCTTCGTTCAGTGCCACGCGAACTTTAAGTGGAGGCCGAAGGCGGCGCAGTGCCATGCGTGGCGGAGCTTCTTTATCTTCTTCAGCAGGATTTTGCGCGGTGAAGGCTGACATGCGGAAGCTGCCTGCACGGTGCGTGTCTTCGAGTACTGGCGAGCCAACGCGATCTTCTCCTGCGATCGCCTTCAAGCGCGCGATGGTTACATCCAGCCGTGAAGGCTCCGGCATCTGCGGCGCAAACAGTCCCAGTTGTACCTTGTTGGACTGGCCCGCTTCCGCCGTAAGCGTGAGCGACAAAACGGCCGCAGGCGCCGGGTTGGCTGCAATCTCCAGTTGCAACAGCTTGAGCAGAAATTTGCGATCGACAGAGGGCAGCGCAGGACGAATCGTAAGCCGATGCACGCGCTTTCCCTCCAGCTCCAGATCGACGGCGACAGTCGCCAGCGACATGGCTCGCGTGGCCGCGCGCAGGACCAGGCTGTCGATCATGCGAGCGCCAACGAAGAGCAGTGAGTCCATCTGCTCGACAGGAGTTTCAAATTCGCAGAACTCGCGGAGTGAGTACGCGGCCTCGATTGGTTGAAACGTATGCGGGTGCGCGCCGAGAGCCAAGTTGCGCCAGATTGACGCGCTTTGGCCCAGCCGCGCAATCAGGTCAACCTCAGGCAGCGCCGCCAACTCGCCCAGTGTGCGAATGCCCCAGATGGCAAGTGTCTCGGCGTGGTCGTCTGGTATTTCGAGCAGCGCTACCGGCAGGTTGGCTAATGCTCTTGCGTCATCGCCTGCGGTGATCACGGTTATTCCGCGTGACAATACGGCCAGCATGCGCGCTGCATGCAAGTTGGTGCTGACCGCAATGCTGGCTCGAAAGCCGGAAGACTTGAGTGCGTTGCGCAAGCGCTCGGCAAGCGCGCGGGGTGGACCAAACAGACGCTCTGTGCCGGTTATGTCGAGCACGAATGCGCATGCGGTTTCCCTACTCGCTTCTTCAATGCGCGGGGAAAAGTTGGCCACACACTCGAGTAAGACAGCGCGCGCCGCGGCCTCACTCTCAAGGGAGCGCGGCAGCAGGTGCAGTCCTCCATTTTGGCTGGCGAGGGCTTCGGCCTCGAGCCTGGTCATGCCTGTGGCCGCGCCCTGCAGACGTGCAAGCCGGTTCATGGAGCAGACCTGCTCAATCGGCGCGCGACCCTGAAGCACAGCTACAGGCAGCGATTGCAGATCGGGCCGCAGACGCAGCAAGGCCTGCGAAGGAAACTCCGCGGCATGAAGGCAGGCATAGAGTTGCTGGCTCATGCACTGTTCTCCATTTCCAGCACTCTGGCGCACTCAAATTCAGCGGCGTCATCCGAAAGTCCGGCGACATCCCATGCGCAGGCGGCTGGCCAAACAGAGGCAGGAGGTTTCTTTCGTCCCGGAGCGAAGGGAGTAAAGCGCTGCCGCTCGTTGCGGACTTGAAAGCGGAAGCCGCGCAGCACCGTCCCGCCTGCAATCACTGGGCTCATTGCGGCGCACTCGAGGGCCACCGCTGCACTGGACTGGGCATTGCTTCCATGGGCTGGGCCTGCCTGTGCAGAGCCAGCCTGTGCCAAAACCACGAGGGAGGTGCGCGCCCGGTCCGCCGCCTGACGAAAGCGGAACCACGTCGCGAGTGGAATCCATCGCGCGTGCTCCGCCGCTGTATCGCCCAGATCCAGCACAATGGCGGCAAACCCGCCGGCTTGCAGCAACAGGTCAGTCGCTCGCAGCGCCTGGTCAAGTTGCGTCCATGGCTTCGCCGCTTGCTTGCCCGTGGCCGGGCCGCCGACCTTGCGGCAACGCACCCACAAGAGCTGCCGCAGATTCACACCATTGGCTGCCGCAGATTCGGGATCGAAGGCATCGTCCGCGTCCACCCATGCGCACACCTGTTCAGACGCGGTTCTCTGAGCGAGAAAAGAAAGCACAAGCGTAGTACGCCCTGAAGACTCCGGCCCGTTGATTTCGCTGATGGCCCCCACCGGCAAGCCGCCGTCGAGCAGAGCGTCCACCTCGGTAATGCCGGTCGACGCAGTTTCGCGGATCGTACGCTGGGCAGGGGTCAGCGCCGCCGGGAAACTTCGTTCCAGGGCATGTTCGATTTCGAGACGGAGAGCGGAGGCAGAGCGGGCTGACATATTCGCCTTTTATTCGCTCTAGATTCAATCCAACAGCACCCCCTTGTCAACAGTCTTTCCTGTGAATTTGCGCTGGCACTGCGGTATGCTGAGGGAACCATGTGTGGCCGATTCGCCAGAAAATCGACGCAAGACCTTTTGACAGAATGGTTTGGCATAGAGCTTGAGGACATGCCCTGGTTTGCGCCCAGCTACAATGTTGCACCGCAAAGTGTGCAGCCCGTGGTGAGGTCAAACCGCGACTCCGGCAGCCGAGAGTTCGCCCTTTTGCGCTGGGGGCTGGTGCCTTTCTGGGCGAAGGACCCAAAGTTTGGCTACTCCACCATCAATGCGAGGGCCGAGGAAGTGGCTGCTAAACCCGCCTTCCGGGATGCCTTGAAGAAACGCCGCTGCCTGGTGCCTGCCGACGCTTTTTACGAGTGGCAACGCATCGATCCCAAGACAAAACATCCCTTCGCCTTCGCGCTCAAGAGCGGCGAGCCCTACACTTTCGCGGGACTGTGGGACAGGTGGCAGGGCAAAGACAAGGAAACGCTCGAGACCTTCACCATCCTCACTACCGATCCGAATGAGCTGATGGAGCCGGTTCACAACCGCATGCCTGTAATCCTTGAACCAAAAGACTACGATCGCTGGCTCGATCCAGAGACGAAAGAGCGGCCTCCCGTAGATCTGCTTCGTCCCTACCCGGCCGAGCGCATGCGCTCCTGGCCCGTGAGCGACCGCGTAGGGAATGTGCGGAATAATGACGCGGAGCTGCTGGAGCGGGCCCCCGCTGCGGAAGAAAAATGACAGTTCTACTTGTCCTCTAAATCGCCGCAGTTGGACTGAGAAGAGGCCGGCGCGGAAGCACGAAGTACGCCACATACAGCAACAGCGCTCCGGCTACAACATAGACAACCGAGACGAGTGCCATTGCTAGACCTAGTCCGTAATGAACTGCCAGTAGCCCCACAACCAGTGGCGCCAGGCCGCCTCCGCCCAGCCATCCGACTGTATTCATCCAGCCGGCGGCCGCACCCCGCGCAGTGACTGGAACTACATCGAACAGTGAAGCGAAGATGTTGGCGTCGTACAGCCCTTTGAAAAATCCCCACGCTGCCAGGCTCACCAGAACCACAGCGATGGCGCGGGTTTGGCAGCAGAGCACGACGAATGGCGCTCCGCAAAGAACACCGGCCGCCTGCACTAGAACCCTGCCATAGCTGCGCAGGCGAATCAGCCGGTCGGCCAGCCATCCTCCTGCCACTGTTCCCGCCATTGAGCCTGTCTGTGCAAGCGCCGTGGCCGTCAACCCGGACATGGCCAGGTTCAAATGAAAGCTTTGATAGAGATAAGACGGCATCCAAACCAGCAGTACGACAGCAACGAAATTGGCGCAGGCAAAGGCGGCCATCAGCAGCCAGATTGCTGGATTCCCGACCGCAAGCCGCGCGAAGGCCGCAAACCCAGGAGGAGGCGTGGAGTCTGCTGTGCGCGTGAGCGTAGCAGCGGCCTCCGTCGCTCCGCGGACAGGCTCGATGAGGAAGCGTATGAGTACGATTCCAAACACCGCGCCCGCGACTCCGAAGCAGACAAATGGCCAGCGCCAATCGTATCTGTCCGCGATCCACCCGGCGCAAAAGCCGCCCATGATAGTGCCCGCATAAACACTGGTCTGGTGCAGCCCCAGCGCGCGCGAGCGCGTTTGCGGGCCGTGGTAATCGCTCATCATTGAGAGCGACGCCGGGAAATAAACACTCTCTCCCAACCCCATCACGCTACGCAGCAAAACCAGACTCCAAAGCTTGCCTGCAAGTGCGATAGCGGCGCACACCCAGCTCCAGAATTCGAGGCCGCCGATGATTGCACTCTTGCGCCGCACCCGGTCTACGACATACCCGGCAAAGGGAGCGGCCAGGCCGTAGGCCCATGCGAAGGACGAACCAAGCAGGCCGAGCTCGGCCAGATTGAGATGCAGACGTGTCTGTAAAAGAGGAAAGACGGAAAAGATGGCTTGGCGATCCGCATAGTTAAGGAAGCCGACGATCCAAAGCATACCCACGAGTTGCCAACGATACCCGGCTGCGGGGGCGGATTGGGATCGAGTTGAAGGAATACGGCCTCCGTCAGCGCTGTGCTGCATCCTCTGAGCATCAAAGCAGCCTCAGCGCGCGCTTGTCCATTGAAACGGAGGTGCAACGGACAATATCCGAACAGTTGTCTCATTTATTGCTTGTGGTTTTCATTTTCTATTTTATGGCCGGTATACTGGCATTCGCGATGCATTCAATACCCTCATCCCGGCCGCTGCGAGGAATCATTCCTCCAATGGTCACTCCCCTCGATGGCAGGGACTCTCTCGATCACGCCGGGCTCGAACGGCTTATCGAACACATGATCGCGGGCGGAGTCGATGGCATCTTCATTCTGGGAACCACCGGAGAGGGTCCCGCCTTGAGCTACAGGCTGCGCCGCGAACTCATCGATAGAACATGCGCACAGGTGGCGGGTCGCGTCCCAGTGCTGGTGTGTATCACCGACACTGCTTATGAAGAGAGCCGCGCACTGGCGGCACATGCCAAACTCGCCGGCGCCGATGCTGTTGTCACCGCTCCGCCATTCTACTTTGAAGTCAGTCAGAACGATCTTTTCCGGCTGGTGCAACAGCTTTCGAGCCACGTTGAACTGCCCCTTTACCTTTACAACATGCCCAGCAGGACCAAGGTCTGTTTCGCGCCCGAAACCGTTATGCGGGCCGCCGAACTGCACAACGTGTGGGGACTGAAAGACAGCTCAGGTGAACTGAGTTACCTGCGCTCGATTGTGAACCAGATGCGGAGCCGCCCGGAGTTCACAATCCTCATGGGCCCTGAAGATCTGCTCCTGGACAGCCTCCAGATTGGGGCGCATGGCGGAGTGTGCGGTGGCGCCAATCTCTTCCCCAGACTGTTCGTATCCCTCTATGAAGCTGCGTGCGCCGGCGATCTGCCGACGGCAATTCAACTGCAGCAGCGGGTGCGGCAGATGGGAGAACTGCTCTACGGAATTGGCGAGGCGGAATCCAGTTATATGCGTGGGTTGAAGCTGGGCCTCGAACTGATGGGAATTTGCAGCAGCACACTGGCGCCGCCGTTTATCTCCGCAGACCCGGGCAAGTACGAAGCATTACGAGAAGAATTGAAGGAATATGCGTAATGTGAAATGCATACTTGTGAAGGATGGGATGTTCCCAATGGAGTTCCCCATCAATCGGCAGTCGCACTGCATTATCCGCGTGCATTTGTGGCTCGCTATATTTCTTGCGTTTGTCACTCTCGCGACTGCCCGGGCACAAACTGCCGACCACTCGATCGATCTGTCGCGAGCCACCATAATTTCTCCAGTGGATGTCGACGGCCCTGAAACCGCTGCGCTGCGAATGTTGATGGAGGAGACAGAAAAGCGCACCGGCCTGAAATGGCAGCTCCGCGCGAATAGCTCGTCGACTCTCGGTAGCGACTGCGCTCCCTGCATCCTCGTTGGCCGCCGGGATCAGCTCCGGCAGACTTCGCCGTGGCCGGCATCCACGCGCAAGCCGGAAGCATTCCACGTCGAGACATCGCACGCCGGCTCCCCTCAGCGAGTGCTGATTTCAGGCGAGGATGACCGCGGCGTGCTCTTCGGCATCGGATATCTGCTCCGTCATATCGAGTTTTCGCACGACCACGCCGCACTGCCCGCGCCGCTCAACATCTTCTCCGCTCCGCAGTTTGGCGTGCGCGGCCATCAGCTGGGCTACCGATTCAAGAACAACACCTACGACGCGTGGACACCGCAGCGGTTCGAGCAATACATCCGCGACCTGGCAGTCTTCGGCGCCAACACCATTGAGCTGTTGCCGCCCATCACCGACGACGCACCCTCCAGCCCGCTGTTTCCTCTGCCCGCCATGGAGACCATGACACGCGTCTCCGGCATTGTGAAGGAATACGGTTTGCGCTGTTCTGTCTTCTATCCTGCAATGGCCAAGGATTACGCTGATCCGAACACGGCTGCATTGGAACTTCGCACATGGGGCGAGGTATTCAGCAAGCTGCCGCAGGTCGACGAAGTGTTTGTCCCCGGCGGAGACCCGGGGCACACTGACCCAGCCGTCCTTTTTCCATTCCTCGCGCAGGTTGCAGAGGTGCTCCATCACTCTCACCCGCAGGCCGGAATATGGGTATCGGCCCAGGGTTTCAACGCTGACCAGATGACGCGCTTCTACGCCCTGGTGAACGCGAGGCCGGCATGGCTCAGCGGCATCGTCGTCGGCCCGCAGTCGCGCGACGGCCTTGAGACGCAACGCGCGCACATACCCAAAGAAGTCCCGATCCGTTTCTATCCGGACATTACGCACTCCATGCACTCGCAGTTTCCGGTGCCTGAGTGGGATGAAGCCTATGCGCTCACCGAAGGTCGCGAAGTAATCAACCCCAGGCCGATGGCGCAGACTGCAATCTTCCACCACTACGCTTCTTATATGAGCGGATTCGTAACGTACTCAGAAGGCGTTAACGACGACGTCAACAAGTTCATGTGGAGCGCGCTTGGCTGGTCGTCGCAGGCTAGNNTAGTCCGGCAGAGACGCTTCGTCAGTACGCGCACTACTTTGCCGGCAACGATGGGTTCCGCGCCGATGCCCTGGCGCGTGGAATTTCGGCTCTCGAGAAGAATTGGACTGGCCCTCTTTCAACGAATGACGGCGTCGACGCCACGCTGCGGCATTTTGAGCAGATGCAGAAGGCGGCCTCGCCCGCGCTGGCGGCGAACTGGCGATTCGAAGAAGCGCTCTATCGCGCATACACCGACGCCTATGAACGCCACCGGCTGATTGCCGAAACCAAGCAAGAGCATCGCGCGCTCGCCTCACTCGCTGAAGCAGATCGCACTGGAAGCCTCAAGGCGATGGAGAACGCCGAACGCGCACTCGCATCGGATCCAGCCGAGATAGAGACACTGCAACCCTGGCGCAGCACGATCGAAACTCTTGCCGGGCAGCTCTTCCAGAACATCGGCCTGCAGTTGAGCGTGAAAAAATATGGTGCCTCCGCCGTCGGCCGCGGCGCAAGCCTGGACACTGCGGATGTTTCACTGAACGATCGCGCATGGCTCGAGCGCGAGTTTTCGAAGATCCGCTCCATGAACGAGGAATCAGACCGGCTGAAAGCAATTGCGGTCATCGTGCATTGGCAGGATCCCGGACCAGGTGGATTCTACGACGACCTCGGAGATCCTTCACATGAACCGCACCTTGTGCGCGGCCCTGGTTACCCAAGCGACCCGGCGCTATACTTGTCTGCGCAGGACGGCATCGTCGATCAAACCCCGGACCAGGGTTGGCGCATGTCGCAGCTTTCCTACGCCGGCGCGCTCTACGATCGTCCGCTCGAGCTTCGTTACACCGGACTGGATGCGACGGCCAATTATGAACTGCGCATCGTCTATGCCGGCGAGGACTCCACAACACCGATGACGCTCACCGCCAACGACCGTTTCGTCATTCACGGTCCGCGCCTGCGCAAGTCAAATCCTGAGACAATCGAGTTTCCGGTTCCTCCCGCAGCAACCCGCGGCGGCACACTCGACCTGAAGTGGACCAGGCCGAAGGAACTTGGCGGTGGAGGCCGCGGACTGCAGGTAGCTGAGGTGTGGCTCCTCCGCCATGCCGGCTATTCAGGCGATTCGACTCCCGCCGGTCGTCACTGAGTCAGAGCGAATATTTCATCCATTGCGTTTCCGGCTCCACGGTTTGCGTTCAATTCAGAAGGAGCGCTAGAAACTGATCCTTGCACTCAACTGAATCTCGCGTCCAGGTGTGGAGACCTCGGTGATGCTTCCAAAGGTTGACGTGTTGACGAAGCGATTGGGTGTTCCCAGGTTGGTGTGGTTGAGCGCGTTGAAGAACTCGGCGCGGGCTTCGAACCTGGCCTTTTCCGCAAGGCTGAAACTCTTGACGAGCCCAAGGTCCATGCTCTGCAGGCCGGGGCCATAGACAGAGTTCCGGCCAACGCTTCCATAGGTGTAGGCGGGCGGCGTACTGAAGGCGGCAGGGTTGAACCACGTTGTTGAGTTCCGCGTTCCCGACGGGAATATCTTCTGGCCAGTAACGTTTGCGCGGATAGGATTCTCGCCGACCACAGTTCCCGCATTCGCCGTATCGCCGAAGACTGAGATGGTGAGAGGAAAGCCTGTCTGCACCTGGTATTCGATGGAACCGCGCCAATCGCTGGTCAGCGCGCGGGTCAGGTTGTTCCGGTTGTATGTCGGCGGGTTGTAGACCGCGCTCAAGGCAAAGCGATCGCGGATATCGCAGCCAGGCCCCTTCTCCGCATTCAGATTGTTGTTGTCTTGTGGAGTGGCAGCTTCAAACATCGGCGAGCGAAAGTCGGGCGCGTTTTCAAGTGCCTTGGCGAAGGTGTAGTTCGCCAGCAGACTGAGCCCGCGCGCATAGCGGCGGCGAACGTTCACGTATCCGGCGTCATACCAGCTTTGCGATGTGTTCTCGAGCAAATTGATAGTGCTCACGGGAAACGTGGTGCTGGAAACCGTGACCGTGGATGGAAAGACGGTGTTGGGTACAAAGCTGATTTTGGGAAACGGACGGCGGGGTTGAATGAGGCCCGCGCCCGGCTGCGCGTTGTTGATGAGATGAGAGCGCTGCAGATGGAATCCGCCCGAGCCCAGGTAGCCGACCTCGACGGTGGTCTGGCTGCCCAATTGTTTTTCGAGCGAAGCGCTCCACTGCTGGACATATTGAGCCTTAGCGTGCAACTGGACTGAAGTAAAGCTGACCGCTGTTGTGCCGAGTACAGGAGCGGGGAAGTTCAGCGTAGTGATGCTGGGAATAAACGGATCGCTTTGCGCGGTCTCAGGGAAAACGTAGGGTACGTTATGGCGCTGATTGCACCAGGTATTCATGTCGACGGGAGTGAAGAAAATTCCGTAGGCCACGTGCGCGACAAGGCCTAGCCTGGGCAAACTCTGCGCCAGCCCCAACCGGGGCGCGAAGTTGGTGCGGTTGGCGTACATGAGGCCGCGCGGATAGCCGTTCTGGCCGCCAATGAAGACCTGCGGCACACCTGTCGAAAGGTCGAGATTGCTGTTCGTGTAATCGAGATCGACGAGCGGGCTCATGAACTCGTAGCGAAGACCGTAGCTGAGCGTCGTAGTCGAGGTCAGTCTCCATGCATCCTGACCATAGCCATCGGCGTACCACTGGCGCAACTGCATTTGCGGCACGCCGACCTGGCCCTGCCTCGCCGCCGGGAGCGCCAGAAGGAAGCTCGCAAGCGCCGACCCGGTACCGTCATTGAGTGCGGACTTGGTGGTAAAGCCGTTGGTGAACTGGTAGTAGCCGCGATTCTGAAAGAAGCCCCACATGGGCCAAATAAACTTCTGGTACGCGCCGCCAAACTTGGCGCTATGGCGGCCGATCTGCCAACTCAGCGAGTCCCGGCCCTCGATCACCGTGTCCCAGGCGTGCATCGGTGTGGCGCTGAAGTTGTCGCCCAGCGGCGAAAAGCCTTGCACCGTGAAATAGGGCGCGCCCCAGGCATTGGGGCCGCCGAATCCGGTTCCGGTGATACCGAGTTCATCGACAATGTCGTTTTTGCCCGCGCTTTCGGTGGTGTGCATCATCACCAGGCGCGAGATGGCCGCCGACGCCATGTTGACCATGTGCGGGGAGAGAACGCGGGTCCAAGCCACGACTCCCTGCTGGGAAAGATTGTCATGATTAAATCCGAAGCCGGGCAGGCCCTCGGGCATGAAGCCATACTCACTCGAAGCCGAGTAACGGAAGAAGGCGGTATCGCCGTTGGCAAAACTGTGATCGACGCGAACGGTTCCCTGGTTGTCGGTCATGCGCTCTTTGCGCGTATCCAGATAGTTGTTGGCGTCGTTGCCTGCGCCTATTACAGTCGGCTGTCCCATCATGGTTGAGCTACCCATGTTCATGGTGTTTGGCAGCGGCGTGTATTTATTCAGCATGATTGAGGCCGCCTGGGTCAGGCGTCCCGGCGGAATCACATTGTTCACGCCGTTGTAAACGAACTGTTGGCGGATGTACTGGGGATTAGACAGGCTGACGGGCAAGCTGGGGTTATAGTTGGGATTCGTGGCAGTTGTATTCGGATCGTAGATGTTAACGCCGCTTTGGCTGAAGTCGCCGGTGTCTTCGATTGAGGTCGGCACCGTGTCTACCATTGCATCGATCTCAACGTGCCGCAGAGCTTCGTAATTCGTAAAGAAGAAGGTTTTTCCGGTGCGCTTTACGGGGCCGCCCAGCGAGGCGCCAAAGTTGTTCTGCACCAGAAAATTCGATCCGCCCATCTGATTGAAGGAGTGCGCGTCCATGGCACCGTTGCGTAGAAACTCATAGGCGGTCCCGTGAAAGTGACTGGACCCGGAGCGGGTAACAATATTGATCTGTCCGCCGCCGGCACCGCCCATCTCCGCCGAATAGCTTCCGGTCTGGACCTCGAACTCCTGCACAGCGTCGGGGGAGGGGCTGAGATTCTGCGTGCTGAATGTGGGGTCGGTGTTGGTGGCGCCGTCGAGCAGAAAGTAGTTTGCGTTGGGGCGGCTCCCACCGATACTTACAGCTGAACGCTGGCCCGGCCTCCAGTAGAGAGAGTTCATATCACCGGCCGCGGCGCCATGGCTCAAATGCGCTCCGGGGACGGTCAACACAAGGTCGATCAACATCCGGCCATTCAGCGGCAGCGAATCCACCGATCGCTCATCTACCACTTCGCCCACGCTCGCATCCTGGGTCTTGAGCAACTCACCCGAGGCCTGGACCATGACGGATTGCTTATCGGAGCCAAGCCGCAATTGCAGGTCAAGAGTGGCCTGCTGGCCAACCTCGAGGTTGATGGCTTGAGTCGCCTGCAGGAATCCGGAGCTATCGACAGCCAGCGTGTACGCGCCCGGCTGCAACCCTGCAATCTCGTAAAGGCCCGTGCCGTTGGACGCAACTTCGCGCTCAGCGCCGGTGTAGGCCGCGGTGACGTGGACACGCGCTCCAACAACGGGACGATGCTGCGGATCCAGGATGGAACCACGAATGACCGCGTAGTTGCTTTGAGCCTGGGCTGTGGCCAGGGCGATAGCAAGACCAATGAGAACCGGTACAGCTCTTTGCATCGTGACGCTCCAATAGGGCAGGGCTGAATATCAGCAGATTGGCGGACGAAGGCGGGGACCCTTGAACATGTGCATCCGCTCTGTGCCTGAATTCGCATTCTGCCGAACGTCCGTGAGCCTGGGGGAAAGGGGAAGCGCACACAGACTCTTTGGCAATCAACTATCCCGCAGTCTAGGCTCCAGTTGCACTGGTGTCTTCATCCAATCGTTGGTACGAAGCCTCATCCTTTAGGTGGAGACAGAAAGGGAGAGGGACCTTTCCCTCCAGCCAGTTTCGGCTCAGCCTGTCGAATGGAAGTCGGCAAACCTGGATGTGAGTCAGATGTAGGTCAATCGCCTTATCATGAACTGACCGCCTGAGGATATCGTCACGTGCCTGACTAACCATGCGGGCGAGGAGCGCGAAAAGGAGAATCGCATGAAGGCTGTTCGATCGCTGTTTGCTTGTTGCATCATTTCCTGTCTTGGTGTCAGCTCTGCCCTTTGCCAACAGAGACCGCCTGCGACGCCGCTGATTACGCACGACCCGTACTTCAGCGTCTGGTCCACAAGCACCAATCTCACGGATTCAGAGGCGACCCATTGGACGGGGAGCCCGCAGCCGATCAACGGTGTTGCGCGAATCGACGGCAAGCCTTATCGCTTCATGGGTCGGCTCCCTGGCCGCCGTCCTGATCCCGTTCCCGCAATGCGGCAGACTGCGAGTTCGATCACGCCGACGCATACGCGCTACGAATTCAGCCAGGGCGGCATCACGCTGGCACTCACGTTTTTTACCCCGGCGATCATGAACAATATCGATCTCCTGTCGAGGCCGGTTACCTATCTCACCTGGAGCGCGAAAGCAACGGATGGGGCTCCGCACAAGGTCTCGATTCTACTCGAAGTGGATCCCGTGATTTCGGTCAACGAGAGAGGTCAGCAAGTAGTGACGTTCCGCAACCATACCTCGCGCCTGAATGTTCTTTCCGCCGGATCGCGCGACCAGAACATCCTCAATCGTTCCGGTGACAATCTCCGCATCGACTGGGGTTACTTCCATCTGGCAGTTCCGAAGAATGAGGATGCCACCACGGTTATCGCGCCTCATCCCGCAGCGGACTTTGTAGCCACAGGCATGCTTGCGGAAAGCGACTCCATAGACATGCCCCAGCCCGCCGGCCGGCTCTGCCCGCACCTTGCAGCGGTCTTCGACCTTGGTGCGGTCAGCGCAGCGCCCGTCAAGCGTCATCTGCTTCTCGCCTATACCGAGGGCTATGCCATTCAGTTCTTCCAGCGCAATCTCCGGCCCTATTGGCAACGGAACGACATGCCGGTGGAGGAATTGCTCGATGTTTCCGAAGATCAGTATTCCGCTCTCGATGCACAAGGTACTGCATTTGATAAGGACCTGACCGACGACTTGATCAAGGTTGGTGGAGAACACTACGCGGCTCTCTCGATTCTTGCTTACCGGCAGTCACTCGCCGCACACAAAATCGCCGCCGATCTCAATGGCGATGCGTTGATGTTCCCCAAGGAAAACACGTCGAACGGCTGCATCGCCACCGTAGACGTCATCTATCCTTCGGCCCCTTTGTTCCTATTCCTGCAGCCAAAGCTGCTTGAGGCACAGCTGCTCCCCGTGCTTGAATACTCCGCTCTTGGACGCTGGCGGTTTCCGTTCTCTCCGCATGATCTCGGTCAGTATCCATTGGCGAATGGGCAAGTGTACGGTGGCGGCGAAAAGACTGAAGAGAACCAGATGCCCGTCGAGGAAAGCGGCAACATGCTTATCCTCGTCGACGCTCTGGCGCGTGCCGAAGGGAATGCGCGGCTTGCAGAGCGCTTCTGGCCGCAGCTCACCAGCTGGGCACAGTATCTCAAAGACAAGGGGCTCGATCCCGAGAACCAGCTCAGCACAGATGATTTTGCGGGACACCTAGCTCACAATGCCAATCTCTCCATCAAAGCGATTGAAGGACTTGCCGCCTACGCCAACCTTGCGCATCTCCTGAAACACGAGGACATCGCCACCGAATACAGCTCGGCCGCAAAATCCATGGCTGAGAAGTGGGTTTCCATGGGGATCGAGGGAGATCACTACAAGCTCGCATTTAACAGTCCGAATACCTGGAGCCAGAAATACAATCTGGTGTGGGATCAGATTCTCGGTTACAACCTGTTCCCAAAGAGCGTTCGCGAAACCGAGCTGGCCTACTACATGACGAAGATCAACAAGTACGGGCTTCCGCTCGACGTGCGCGCAGATTACACCAAGCTCGATTGGTCTGTCTGGACGGCCACGCTTGCGTCCGATCCCAAGCAGTTCAACGCTCTCATCGACCCCGTCTACCAGTGGACCAACGAAACGCCCGATCGCGTGCCGCTTTCAGACTGGTATGACACCAAGACCGGGAAGCATATCTCCTTCGAAGCCCGCAGCGTGGTGGGCGGGGTCTACATCAAGGCCTTGTCGGATCCAAAGCTCACTGCCAAGTGGAATAAATGGAGCGGTGCCTTGGGCGAGGGCCTCAGTGCCGGGCATGGTGAGTAGGCAGGAAGATAGCTTTCCTGTGGGCATTGAGCTTGTCTCTCCCGACGGCTCTGCATGGGCAGATCACTGTCGCGCAGTTACATCCCATCTCAATCTATTGATGGACTCGATCGTCGCCCAATTGGTCCAAGACAAGGAATCAAGTAATTGGTATCTTTTCTTTGTCTCCTGCTGTAGATATTCGGTTTGACCTACAGGCGGCTGCCTCTCACACAGGTGGCCGCCTGATCTTTTTGGGGGCTGCCTGCGCAGCGGCCGGTGCCGTTCAATCCATATCCATCGACGCAATGCGCTGTATTCAGCGGAATCATGTTCTCCAGAGAAGATCTCTCGCAAGATCGCCCCGCTCGTTATCCCTGCTCGCGCAGCATAAATCGGAATTCGATTGGATCTACTGTGTCCTTAACTCTCCCGTTGAGAGGAAGGACCATCCAGAAACTGTGTCTCCGGACGCAAGCAGATTTCGTACTCTCTCCGAGTTCGCCCCCGCATGCTGCACCGCCTGTTCCAGCAGGCGAAGCGCGGCCGCCGGGCTGGTTCCAGTTGGGAGCCGAAAGACCCACGGGACATTTGCGGCCGTGAGCGACTTGTCGTTACTCAGGGCGATTACCGGAACAAAGCTCTTCAGCGCCAACTGTTCCGAGAGGTGACTCGCGGCGCGATCCAATGCCACGATGGCCAACGCATGTTCATCCATCAGGTCGTGAACCAATTGGGTCGAAGCCGCGCCCCAGTTCTGTTGGCTATCCACAGGCAACAAAATCCACTTCCGGCCTTGCGCTTCTTCGGCGCGGAGTTGCGACACCACCTCGGGCGACGTCACGATCTCTTGTGCTCCTGGGCCGAAGAGAACTACGCGTACGGGACCCACCGGCAGGTCTGCGGCATGCGGCCCTGCAAATCCAGCCTTGTCCTCTCCTATCCGCGCATAGGGCGTTTGCGCAGCCGCAGATGACTTTTCCATGGTTGCCAAGCGGTAAGTTACCTCACCGTTGTGGACCGTGCCCATGTACATGGGAGACACATTCTTCTGATTAGGATCGAAGATCATCCGTCCCGTGACACCGTCGTATTGCTCGACGTCGGCAAGCGCATCGTGAATGCGCGCGCGATTTAATCCGGCCTTGCAGATTGAGTCCAGGAGTGCGTTCATCGCGTCGTATGCGAGCGAGGCAAACTGCTCCGGCTTTTCGTGAAACCGTTCTTCATAGCGGCGATTGAAGTCGATCCAGGTCGGATCGTCGCGATTGGGATTGTAAGGAAAGACCGCCTCAAATCCCTCCGCCGCAGGCGCTGCCTCTTTCAACAATTCAGGCCCCAGCGTGCGATACGCTCCAAGGACGCGCTGCTTCATGCCCAGGCTGCGCATTTGCTTCAGTATCCGCGCCGCCGGAATCTCATCTGCCCAGAGCACGATTCCGTCAGTCCGCGACTCCTGAATCACCTTCAGCTGTCGCGCGAAGTCCTGATCGCCGGGCAAGAACTTCTGCTCGATCACCACCGGGTGGCCGAGACGCCGCGAAGCATCGCGAAACTTTATCACTCCAAAGCGGCCGTAGCGGCTGTTCACGCGGAGCAGGGCAACACGCTTTAAACCAAGCTCGCTGTAAATGTGCCGCGCCAAAGTCAGGCTCTGTACCCTGTCATCCTGCAGGTCAGTAAAATACCACGGTATGTAGGTCTCGGGGATCGTGGGATCTGTCGAAGCTGAGTTGACGATAGGTATCTCCGCTTTGAGCGCCACGCGCAGCGCGATGTGCGTCGAGTCAGAACTGATGGAGCCGAAGATCGCCCAGTCCTGGTCGTCATACACCATCTTCACCACTTCATTCGAGGCCGAGCCCCAAATTGCCGGATCGGTAGGCCGGTCGTCGCCGTACATGGCCTTCGCCTGCCAGTTGTCGTAGTCGTTATGCAGCATCAGCCGGAATGGTTTGTCTCCATACCCGCCGCGCGCATTCGCCTCTTCCACGGCCAACTGCGCGCCGTGCAGCATGCGCAATCCGAAGATCTGCTCCGGGTTATGTTCGATTGGCCCGAAGAAGCCAATGCGTATCTCGGTCAGATTTCGCGGCTCAGGCAGATCGCGCCCTGCACCCGAATAGATATTGGGGTGAACGTAATTCAGATCATAAGGCGAAGCAAACTTGACGTAAGGGCTCAGGTCTTTTGGTTCACCTGCATAAGGAGTGACCTCCCGATCGCGCGGTGGAGCAGGCGGATGCGCTCCGCATTCGCACACGTGCGCGTCCTTGCGCAGTGGCGAACTCGAGTTACCGCTCGGCGCCTGGCTGGCGGCATACATCGCGCCGGCAACGGCGCACAAACCCGCTGCGGCACGCAACCAACCGCTGCGCCTCATAGTCACTCCTTGCCGGCCTTTTTGTCGTCGGTGCGAAACATGGCGATGGCCTCTATCTCAATCAAAAGTTCCGGCCGGCACAGAATGGCCTGGATGCCGGTCGATGCGGGCAATGGATCGAGCCCCTGCTCCCTGTAAAATTCTGTCCGCTCTTCGTTGAATGCTTCATAGTCGCGTTCGATGTCGCGCAGGTAGCAACTGGTGCGCACTATGTCGTGCCAGGTGCAGCCTTCGCTGGCCAGCAGTCCCGTGATATTTGCGAAAGTGCGCCGCATCTGTGCGCGAAAGTCCCCGATGTGCACGCTCGTGCCGTTTTCATCGATCGATGCCGTGCCCGAAATCAGCAGAATGGTGATGCCATTCAGATCGATCCGCATACCGCGCGAGAACGAACTTGGCTTGGGATACGCAAAAGCTTCGTTTAATACACCGTGATTGGTCATCGCGCGCTTGGTGATCGGTGCGTGAGCAATTGTTTCCAGTAAATCTGCAAATGAATTCATTGTGCTGTCTCCTTCTTCGTTGGTGAGCCGCCCGGACGCTGGCGGATTCCATGGCTTAACCCTTTGGCTGTCGCGACCCAGATATCGCTGCCGTCAAAGTCGATGCCAAGAATATAGTTGTGTGCCGGGGCGGTGGTCACGGCTATTTGCGCGGTCTTTCCCTGCGCGTCGCGCACCATCATCTCCGGTTTACCTGTCGTCAGGGAGGGGCGATAGACTGCCCAGTTAACGCCGTTGTAATACGCCAATCCCTTGTCGGTGCAGAACCAGGCGCGATTCGCATCCACACCTTTGACAAAGTTTGTGAAATTCGAAGGCAGTCCACTGTCTTTAGTCAAGAAGTTGTGCCAATAGCGGCCGTCGTACCGGCTGTTACCGAAATACGTGGATGCCCAAACAATGTTATCGACATAACTGACCGATGAGACAATTTCGTGAATCAGCCCCTGGTCTTTGAAGAGCACCAACTCATTCTCGCCATCGGGATCTTCGTACTTGTCCCAACGCCCGGTTTTCTGATCGTACTCCAGCAGCCCGCTGCCCCACACAGCGAAATATACTTTTGTGGGAGTTGCCGAAACTCCGTAGACCCAAATCTCCACCATTGGCGTATTGCGCTCGTTATAGAGAGACCATTGGCCAGTATGCAAGTCGAGACGGCAAGCGCCTGCAGCAGTGGCAACCCACACATTCTCTCCCTCCACCGAGACACCGTACACCACATCGTTGCTCAAGCCTGAATTCAATTGCGTGTAGCTCACGATTCGCCCTGCTGAAACGCGACTCAGGCCGCCCATAGTGCCGGCCCACACATCGCCTGTGCGCTTGTCTAGCGCGAGCGAAAGCACCGCCCGATGTGCCAGGCCATCCTGTGTTGTGTAGGTCTTCCACTGATGGTTCTCGTACAAGGCCAGCCCGTTCTCCGTGCCTGCCCATACGCGGTTGCCATCCACTAACACCGCAAAGATGTGATTGTCTGGCAGGCCGTTGGCCGTGGTGAAATTCTCAAAGCGGAAGCGAGGCATATCGGGTGTCGCGGCAAAAACGAACGGTACCGCCGATAGCAGCCCAACGATCAACGCGAGCAATTCCATTGCGACTCTCTTGCATGCCGGCTTCTTCATCGCGTCCTCAGATATTCGATCAAGTCGTTTAACTCGTCCTTCGTCAAATCATTGGTGCGTCCATGCTTGTCAGCGGGATTGTTGACAGTCCATATCTCTTCAAGCGTGCGCGCAGAGCCGTCGTGCAGGTAAGGCGCCGTAAGAGCGATGTTGGTCAACTGCGGCGTATCCAGCAACCCCGTGTTATCGGTGGTCTTGCGCGTGCCCACATCAAAAGACTTTTGATTGGTACCCTTCTTCCCGCTGTGGCAATAGGAACAGCGATTCTCCAAAGCAATCGGCTTGCCGAATTTGTCAACATCGCGCTCGAAGAGTGCTTTGCCTCGTTGCTGTTCCGGAGTCAGCTCGTAGCCACGCAGTCGCCAGCGATTCGGCCGCGACGGAAGGTTGAGTATGTAGAAGGTGAGGTCGGCAAGTGTGCGATTGTCGTAGGTTTCCGAGCGCCAAAAATATTTCTCCGTTCGCGGCCCGCACTCGGTAGGAATGTTCGGGTTGCCTCCGTTCCACTTGAACGGTTCTGTACCCCTCAGGTCCTCGATAAGCCGGTTATCCACAATGTCGCGGCCAAAACCATCGGGCTCCAGATCCCAGGTGAGCCCGTCAAACGTTGAATCAATGTGGCAACTTGAACAACTGATCTGTTTCTGAAACGAGTACCGCGCGGAATAGAACGTCTGCTCGCCGAAGCGCATCGCGCTAATGGCATTTGGCTCTTTAAGCGGAATCGTGGCGGCGACACGATTGGAGCCTGTGTCGATCACGCTGATTGTGTCTTCAAGCCGGTTGGCAATAAACAACCTGCGTCCATCGCGGCTGAGCGCAAGTCCGCGCGGGTTGTGTCCCACGGGAATGCGCGCGATCACGTAGTTGGCACTCGCTGAAAGGTCCCGTGCGAAGGAACCTGATTCCGGGCGTGGCCTTGCGTGAATGAAATGCAGCAGCCGCTGCACATCGATTGCGATCACACACTCCGACCCGCCGATCGTCACATAGAGGCGCGACTTGTCCGGCGAGAATACTACTCCGAACGGCTGTGAGGCGTAGCGTTCGAGTTCATCGAGGGGGATCTCTACGGGCTTGCCTACATCTGAACCAAAGAGGGTAAGGGTATAAGCAAATGCTCCACCGTGTTCCAGATGCGCCAAGGGCACAAGGTTCTTGGGGTGGTATTCGGCCACCGCGCCAAGGCGGCCATCGGCAGAAAATGCTATATGAAACACGCCCGCAATTGCGTGCAACGGAATGCGATCGACAACCAGCGCGCGCTTGCTATCGATGACCGTGATCTCTGACTCGGGCGCAGTGCGATGAGGCGATGGATTGGGATAGACGTGCGTGCAGTAGATCCGGTTGCCGTCAGGCGACATGGTAAGGTAACTGGCGCCGCGCCCGGCCAGCAGGCGTTTCTGCTCCGCGCCAGTATGGGCATCGAGCACGGCCACATCATTCGAAATTCGGTTGGCAACAAATAGCGAATCTCCAGACGGGCCCGCTACGACACCGGATGGCTCAGCGCCAACGCTCCAGGTGGCAATGACAGAAAGCGTCCGGGTATCAATGACTGAGAGCGTGTCCTCCCAGGTGTTGGTTACATATAGCCGATCGCCGGAAGGAGAAAACGCGATACCGCGCGGAACTCGTCCCACCGCGATGGTCTTGATCGACGCATACGTGGTTGCATCGAGCACGCGAACTGTCTCGCTCTGCTGGCAGAGCACGTAAAGGCGCGCGCCGTCAGGCGAGACCAGAACTTCTAACGGCGAATCGTACTCGATCGGGCGCGGAAGCACCGCGTCATCTTCGTCATCGGCATGTGCGGGCGGATTGAGTGCAGGCCAAAGAGCGAGTCCGCACAGAACCGTGAAGGCAACAATCAGCCCGGCTGCGGCCACGCTCCGCAGGCCGTTCCGATTTCGCTGGCCAAAGCCCCTCACTCTCACTTCGGTTCCTTCACGGTCAGCACGCGGTCCACACCCAGTTTTTCCAGCGTCTGCTCTTGTCCGCTGGGCCAGTGAATGACAAGCTTGTCCACCGTCGCAGCCGCACCCAACCCAAAGTGCAGGCGGTCATCGTTCTGCGAAAGGTACCCTGACCCGGCGACGCGCTCAGCCGTTTGACGCTTGCCTCCTGCATAGACTTCAACACGCGCACCGATGCCATCTCGATTGCTGCTGACGCCCACGAGCTTGATGCCAATCCAATGCCCTGTTGCGGTGGAGACGTTGTGCAGCAGCGTTCCCTGTGCGCCGAGATTCACCACGAAGGCATCCATCTTTCCGTCGTTGTCGTAGTCGGCGAAACAGGCACCACGCGCCACTGTTCGTTCGCTCAACACCGCGCCGGCATCGCGCGAAACATCCTGGAAGTGCTCGTTACCGAGCCCGCGAAAGAGCGTGTGCTCCTGCGGAATAAGGTGAATCAGCCCGCCGTGAAAGATCAGAATGTCGAGGATTCCGTCGTTATCGAAGTCATAGATGCCCGTCCCCCAACTCACGTATTGCGCGTTGGCTTGCGAGACTCCGTTCGTCGCCCCCATGTCGTCAAAGTTCATCTTGCCGGTGTTGTGCAACAGCCGGTTGTAGCGGCCGTCGGTCACCCACAAGTCCAGAATTCCTCTTCCCTCAAAGTCGGCAAACGCGGGGCCCATCGACGAAGTGGACTCCCCGTTCTGGCCGTAGGCCGTGTTCGTATCGCTTGCAATTTCTTCGAATGTTCCGTCGTGTTTGTTGTGGAAGAGAAAGTTCTCCGTGCGATCGTTGGCCACGTAGATGTCGTCCCAACCATCGTTGTCAAAGTCCCCGGCTGTGACGCCCATGGTGCGGCCTACAAATGCGCTGATCCCGGACTTTTCGCTGACATCGGTAAAGGTTCCGTTGCAGTTGTTATGAAACAGTTTGTTGGTCTCGCCTTCGTAGTCCAGCGGGCCTGGATAGTTATCGGCCGCATAATACGCGCGGTATTTCGGATCGAACTTCACGTATCGCCCAACAAACAGATCGAGGCAACCGTCCTTGTCGTAATCGAGCCACGTGGAACTGATGGCCCAGCCGTCTACATTGATGCCCGCCTTTGCCGTGACGTCAGTAAAGTGGCCGTTGCCGTCGTTGTGATAAAGAACGGTCTTCCCGTAGCCGGTAACAAGCAGGTCCACAAATCCGTCGTTGTCGTAGTCCGCCGCCGTCACTGCAACCGCGTACATCTCCGGATTGAGGCCGGCCTTTTCTGTCACATCCGTAAAAGTGCCATTGCCGTTGTTGCGATAAAGGTGGTTGTGCGGCGGTGTCGAAGGCTTTTCCAACAGCGGATACGGGTGCATCGAGTCATCGAGCGGGCGGCCATTGACTACATAGAGGTCTGGAAGACCGTCGTTGTTGTAGTCAAACCAGATGCAGCCTGCACCAGTGCCCTCGAGCAGCGACCCCAACTGGCGCGATCCGAAGCTGTGCGTAAAGTGAATTCCCGCCTGGTTGGTTGCATCCTCAAATCGGATGGCCGGCCGGTTCGTTGCCAGGGCAGTCGACGGCTGGGCAATCGTCGGCGCTGCGGTGGACGTTGTTGGCGCGTGGGGAACCGTTTGCGCCGCGGCAACGGAGAGAGCGAAGCAGAGAAATAAAGGGCGGATCAGCATTTCATTCGCTCTCCTTTATCGAACGGGGCAGAGTCTTCGCACCGGTCAAGTCCACCGGTGTGGTGGTGCGAAGCAGCACTGCCGGCACGCGATTCTCCGACGCACGTTCCGGTCCCGTGTGGCAGCCAACGCAAATGCGTTGTTCGCCGCTCCGCAGCCAGAACCATCCCCGCTCCTTGCGCACAACCGAACCAGTGTCGCTGAGCAACGTAAAGCGAATCGGCTTGTCGGCCGGTGCCTGAACAAAGAAAGACCCATCGGCCTCCACAGGCGCGGTGCCAGTGACGACAACTCGGCCCTGCGCGTCGAGCATCTCCAACTGCACCGTCGCGGGAGTCTTGTGCAGATCGCCCAATCGCGACGCACGCGCGTCCAATGCCAGCAGGTTTCCGTAGTTCCAATCGTGGAGTGCTGACGGATGACGATGGGGCCGCGTGCGAGACGCAACCAGAACCGGCTCCACAATATCTTCTCCATTCACAGCCAGCACGGTTTGCATCGCAGCGGCTCCCGGCTTCCACAATTTGAGCGCATAGTGCGTACCCGCTGAGGCCCGCGCGCTCACCAGCCAATCTCCCAAAGCCGTCTCGGCAATCGCGCCCGAATAGTCGCCTTGTGGTGCATTCACCTGGACCTCGTGAGCCGACGGTGAAGTGAAACGCGCCAGGCTCGCGCCGTGCGTGAACACTACATCGCCGGACGCCAACTGCCGTCCACCCCACCGCGCCGCTCCATGATCACAACGGACAGATTCAACCCCAGAGCCGTCCGAGTACACGAGGAAGAGTTCCGGAGTCGTTCCGGAACCAAGCGGAGAAGTAGCCTCGAACAAGATGCGTCCATCGGCCAGCACATCGGCAGGCACAGCATTTGCGGGCACGTACGACAGCGGAGTCAAAGACGAACCCGCATTCGCATCAACAGGAGCTAGAACGTCGGAATCTGCCCTCCCAGCAGCTTCCAGTTGAAAGCCGCGCGGTGTGCGCCGAGCATAAACAAGACGCCCGGCAGGCAGATAGAACGGACGAATCGCGTCGGCAGAGTTCGCGATCAGCCGACGCAGAGAGTGATCGCCAAGCGTCAACTCCCAAATCTGCCAGGGATCGCTTGGCGCTTGTTTGCCGGCGAAGAGAACGTTCTTTCCGTCGAAGGAAATACTTGCGTCCGCTGTCGCAGCAAATCCCGGCACGAGCTTTTCAGCCTTTCCGGCATGAACCAGCAACAGTTGGGCGCCTGCGGGAAACCGCTCTTCACCGCGCAAAGCAGCGAGCGGTTGGTAGACCCGCGCAGCAGTGACGATGAGATCCGCATCCGGCATTCTCGCCGCGTCAGGTGCAAACCCACAAACCAGAAGCAACATTGCAACGGGCGCGGCGAGCGCCAGGAGCCGAAAGGATGCCCTCATCCCATCACCTCGATGGCTTCGGTCCCCGTGTCGCGCTGCTCCAGTTCCAAATTGCGCAACTCAATCCATGGATTGAGAGCGGCCATCATCGCGTCGAATTCCGCAAAGTTGAGTGACTGTTCGCCGTCACTCCATGCCTTTTCGGGGTTGGGATGCACCTCAACCAGAAGTCCATCTGCACCAGCTGCTACTGCGATGCGCGCCAGTGCAGGAACCAGTTCGCTGCGTCCTGCCGCGTGGCTTGGATCCGCAATCACCGGCAGGTGCGTGATCTGCTTGAGGAGGGCAATGGCGGCCGCATCGAAAGTATTGCGCAGTGCCGTCTCAAAGGTGCGAATGCCGCGCTCGCACAGCATCACATTTGGATTTCCGAAATCGAGAATCAATTGCGCTGAGCGCAGTAAGTCGCCGATGGTGGCAACCAGGCCGCGCTTCAGAAGAATGGGCTTGCCGGACCGCGCCGCGGCCTCCAGCAGAGCGTAGTTCTCCATGCTGCGCGCGCCTATCTGCAAAATGTCCGCGTATTCGGCGACGAGGGGAACATCGCCCTCCGACATCACTTCGGTGACGATGGCCAGACCGCTCAATTCGCGAGCCCGGGCCAGCAACTTCAGGCCTTCAAGGCCAAGTCCCTGAAATGCGTATGGAGAACTGCGCGGCTTAAATGCGCCTCCACGCAGGATGCGCGCACCCGCGCGGCGGACATGGTGGGCAGTGGCGATCAACTGGAACTCGGTTTCCACCGAGCATGGCCCCGCCATGGTGATGCACTCGCCCGCGCCGATCTTCAGGTCCAGCACCTGCACGACCGTGGGACGGCAACCGGCACTCGTCAGAACATCAGGTGCATCGGCAAATCTTTCCTGCCAGCTTACGCACACACTGCGCGCTCCATCCTGGGGAAGCCCAAGTGTAGCGCTCCATTTCCTTCGGCGCCTCCACCAAAAGGTGGAGATGGATAGCAATTCCTGGCACGTCTAGATTGTCCTGAATGCGCTGAAGAATTCCGGTCTGAGACGCATGAATCTTGGGAGCCAGCATTTACACCAACGCCATCGGAGGCGGAGAGAATCCGAACGCGGTGTCCACAATGAGGGCAATTCCCAACGCGATCTCATCGTCAAACGGCCGCGCCGCAATCTGGACGCCAATCGGCAGACTCTCGCCGGTGTCCTGCTTCGCCCAGCCCACCGGAACCACTGCGGCCGGCGCCCCCAGCACGTTAAACCACTGCGTGTACCGCATGGCGTCAAGGTACTCGACTTTTCGGTCCTCGACGTTCCAACCGCGCTCGTCGTGACGAAAGGCAGGAATACTGGCCACCGGGCACAGCAGAACCGGAAACTCGCGCATTTCCTCAAGGACTTTGGATCGCAGCAGGTCCAACTCGGCCCATGCCGCCAACAACTCGGCAGACGTTAGCGGAGGCACAGCCTCTGAGAAGCCGAGAAACTCCTTGAAGATGGGGCTTAGTTGGTCACGCTTGCCGCGAATCTCCGGCTCATACAACATCGCGCCGCACTGCACAAAGAACTTCCACCACAACTGCCGCAGCGGTTCCAGGGTCCGTGGCCGGAACGGCGTCACGCGAAAGCCCGCGTCGGCGAGTGCAGCCGCCGCTTCCTGCACCGCCGCGCGCGTTTCCGGCGTTACCGGAACCAGCCCGTCATCCTCGAAGAACCCAATCGCAAAAGTCCGCAGCTCATCGAGGCTCACGTCGCGCAGCTTGACAGGCGGACTTAGCGGATCGAGAGGGTCGTGTCCAGACAAGGTACGGAACAGAAGCGCAACATCGTCAATGGTGCGCGCCATCGGACCAATTGCGCCGAGTGTCGCGAAAGGCCCCACACACGGTGGAAGATGCCCTCGCCCAGGTATGCGCCCCGGCGTCGGCTTGAGCGAGCAAATGCCCGTGAAGTGCGCCGGCTCGCGCACCGAACCGCCACTATCGCTGCCCAGTCCCGCAGCCGAAAGCCCGGCTGCAATTGCCGCCGATTCCCCCCCGCTCGATCCACCTGGAGAGCGGCTGAGATCCCATGGGTTCAATGTGCGGCCATGCAAAAGATTCGCCGTCTCATAGGCCATCAGGAATTCCGGGCAGTTGGTCGTTCCCAAAATCAGCGTTCCCGCTGCACGAAGCCGCGCCACCACCACCGCGTCCTCGTTGCATACATCGCCGCGGTGCAACAGGCTGCCGATTTCGCAGCGGTAACCTGCAGTCGCAATTGAAGACTTGATCGTGACCGGCAATCCATGCAGCGGACCGCGCGTCTCAGTCGTTGCATCGAGTCTCTGTGCCTGTTTCCGAATCCGGTCAGCATCAAAATCCACCAGCGCATTAAGCCTGGGATTAAGCCGCTCGATCTGCCGGATGTGGGCCTCGGCCAGTTCAACCACCGAAATTTCTCCGCTGCGCAAAAGCTCTAGTTGCCGTACGGCCGGGGCCAAAACCACGTCATTCATGGGTACATCCTCAAGGGCTTGGAGTATTGTCCTGCAATTGGAAGTGTCACTGGCTGTGCTTGTCGCGGCAGGAGCGCAGGTAAGCGATCAGGGCATCTATCTCCGGCTTGGAAAGGCTATCTCCAAAGGCCGGCATTATCTTGCTTCCGAAAGTAATCTGTCGCAGCATCTCTGACTTTTTCTTCCTTCTACCGACGCCGGAGAGATCTGGCCCTCGATGACCTCCAACGTGGTGAATTGAGTGGCAATGCTGGCAACCGCTCGAGGCAAACACAGCAGCGCCTTGCTCCCGTTGCTTTCGGGACGATGCCATCACCACGCTGGAAGAAGCTACAAACAGTACGAAGCACGCTAGCCACAGCTTCATTGCCCGTCGCCTTCGTTCTCTTCGACAGCATGGATGGCCGAATTCTGGTGGGTGTGCCAGGGAACGCTCTCTGAAGTCACCTCTGGATGTTTGCGCAGAAAGTCCAGCGCGTATTCGCCCGCGGTGGGGTCGTCCTTCTGATCCGCAAATGCAGCCGCCTCGCGCGCGGCATTCTCCTTCATGCCCAGGCGCCGATAGACGATGGAGAGAATGTAATGCGCGGAGAGGTCGTCCGGATCTATCGACTGAACATTCTCGTACTCCGTGCGCGCCTCATCGTATTTGTGCATCTGATAAAGCGAGAAACCAAGCTCGCGATGGGCGTCGCGCGAACGCGGGTATTGCGTTGTCACCTCGCGCAAATCGGCAATTGCTGCAGCCGGATGTCCCTGAATTCGCTCTACAAGCGCGAGATAGTAAAGAGCGCGCGCATTGTGCGGCGAAAGCTGGAGCGCCTTCTCAAGGCTGCTGCGCGAGACAGCGTAGCGCTGCCACTGGAAGTTGGCAATCGCAACGTTGGTATAGGCATCGGCATAGTCAGGGCGCAGGCGGACAACCTGTTCAAACGCACGCGTACTCTCGGCATATTGCTGCGCGTCGAGCAGGCCAATGCCGTAATTATTCCATCGCATCCACTCCGCATTGTCCGCGGCATCCGGTGGCACTTTCGGATTGGCCCCCAGCGTCAGCGTCCGCGTGCGGGAGGCCATCTCTACCACCGGCATCTCGTAGTGTTTTGCCAAACCAAAGTCGATGTAGTGCTGATTGAAGCGGCGATAGTTCACCTTGGCTGTCATGGTGAATGAACCCACCGCGTCCTTGGGTACGGTGAACTCATAGCGAACAATCTGCGAGCGGCCCGAGACAATGGTGTTGTTGTAAGCAATGATTCGCGTATTCCAGATCTGATGAAGATCGATCAGCTTCCCGTTAACATCGACAAGCCGGCTGGTGAAGCTGTGCGCAGTTGGATCCAGCGCACCCTCCGAACCAATGCCGCCGGAGTGCATCAGCGTGTGCCCCGCCGCATCTTTACATTCGAATTCCACCCAGCTCTCGTAAAAGTCCCGCTGTTCAGGAACATGGTTATGAGCAATTCCCTTGTTCTGGACTACGACCGAGACAGTGAGCGAATCTCCGGCCGCAATCTTGAAGGCCTCATTGCCAAGCGGCGCAATCATCTTGCCGCCATTGCGCTGCAACCCGAACAGGTCCACGTTGAAGACCCCGTTGCGGAGAAAAGCGATGGTCCGCTCCATCTGCGTGTCGTAGTTGTAATACTTCGGCAGCAGCGTATTGGCTCCGAGCCAGCGGTGCGACTTGAGTTTGCCCGGTTCGGCTCCATAGTCCTTGGTCACAATATCTTCGGGAACCATGTGGCAGGTCTGGCAGGTGGACGGCTTGTCCTTCACATAGAAAGGAAGCGGAGATTGTTTTGCGAAGGAGGAAGTCTGCCATTCGTCGTAAAGGAAGATCGCGCGCTGCCACTTGTAGTTATTCAGTTGCCGGGGCACCGCGGCCTTGTGGCATGCGGAACAGAACTCGCTGGTGTGGTAAAAATCTTTCATCACTGCTCGCGAGTGCCAGTCGAGATGGGCAAGAATATCCTTGTCAGGCACCTCTCCGTAGATGGGCTTACCCGCGTCATCGATCATCACTGCAGGGGTTCCAAGTACGTAGCTTCCGGTGCCGCGCGTATCGACTTTCTGTATGGAATGACAAACCGAGCAGGTGATCCCGTCCTCGTCGAACTTGCGATCGACCGGCGAATGCGGCGTCAGCGCGCCGGAAACCAGCGCGATGGGATTATGGCAGCCTTCGCAGTGGCGCGTGTATTCAATCCCTTTCTCATCGCGAAGCAGGTTCGTCGTCTTGATGTACCAGGGAGCCCGAAACGAATTCGCGTGCGCCGTCTGGCGCCATTCAGCATGCGCTTCCTGGTGACAATGCCCGCAATACTTCGCCGTGAGAAAACTTTTTGAGTCAATGAACTGGCCCGAATCGGTCGCGGCATTCGAAGGGAGAAACGGCTTGTTCGCGCCAAAGCGATAGCTATAGTGCTTGTCGACAGACTGCGAGTATTCCGTTCGCGGCGCAACGGCCGCATCGTCCGACGCACTCGCCGGCTGCGTTGCCCATGCCATAATGCCGCACGCGGCAACTCCCAGCAGCAGGCTCCGGCGAGCAAAGAAGATTCGATTTGCGCGGATTTGGGGAATCATCGCACCAGCCATTGTAGCGACTCGCCGCAAGAGGCGAAACCTCCCTGTTGAGGAGAAATCCTCTTCCTGTGATCGAGATTCGGACGCACCGCGCATATCGGTCACTGCTTTCCCCCACCCTCGGTAAGCGTCACAATGCGATCCACTCCGGGGACGCTAAAGTGTTCAACTTTGCCGCTCGGCCAGTGCACTTCGATCGCATCCACCGCCGTTGCCTTCCCCAGACCGAAGTGCGGCCGCGGATCGTTGGTCGAAGCGTAACTGCCTCCGCTCAGCACGTCCCCTCGCTGTTTCATCCCATTGGCGGTTACATACACCGTGGCGCCAACTGCATCGCGCGGGCTTCCCGTTCCGCCCGCCAGCTTCAGTTCCAACCAGTGGTTCGTATCCTTGGAAACATTGCGCAGCAGCACCGGGTGGCCATCCATTACATTGATCACCGCGTCCAGCTTGCCGTCATTGAACAGATCGCCCACGGCCATCCCGCGCCCGGCAATTACATCGGCCAGGCCCGACCCCTCGACCGCCGGCACATTTTCAAAGCTCTTTCCTTCCTTATTGTGGAAGAGCATCGGCCGCTGCGCCCAGCTTGTACCCCAGGGGTGCTGATCGACCTGCGGGTAGACGTGTCCGTCAGCCATCAGCAGATCTTTCCAGCCATCGTTGTCGTAGTCGATAAACGCATCGCCCCAGCCGAGGAACGGAACCGAAATTTCGGCAATGCCGAGCTGATAGCTGATGTCCGTAAGGTTGGCGTCGCCCTCGTTGCGGTAGAGGGGCTTGTAGTCGTCGGAGAAGGTGGTATCGAATATGCCCACCATGCCGTTATTCTCAAAGTCGCCGGCCGCAATCCCCATCGTCGCGGTCTCGCGCCCGACCTCATTCACCGCATAGCCCGACGAGTAGCTTTCGTCCTCCATGGTCCCATCGCCCTTGTTCAGGTAAAGATAGTTTGGCGTCGAGTCATTACCAACGAGCAGGTCCACCTTGCCGTCGTTGTTGATGTCCACAAACAACGAGCTCAGTCCGTAGTAACCGGGCTTATCGGCCACGCCGGCTTTTTCGCTCACGTCGGAAAATGTTCCGTCGCCGTTGTTGCGGAAAAGATGGTCCGGCTCTCCCTTCAATCCTCTCGGGCCGCAATTCACCAGCACGCCGCGAAAAGTGCAGTACGTATCGGAGACGCCACTCTCACCACCCGTGGGTAGATTGTTGCGGTCGAAGTGCACGTAGCCGGGCACGAACAGGTCAAGGCGACCATCGCCGTCAAAGTCGCCCCACGTGGCGCCTGCCGACCAATTGCCCAACTGCACGCCAGCCTTCTCTGCTACATCGGTGAACGTGCCGTCATGGTTGTTGTGGTAAAGCCGGTTCTTGCCCCAGTTCGATACGAAAATGTCCGGCCAGCCGTCGTTGTCGTAGTCGGCAATGGCAACGCCAAATCCCCAGCGATCGTTGGTCACACCGGCCTTGGCGGCGACATCCGTAAATGTCCCGTCGTGATTGTTGTGGAACAGCGCAGCATGTGGCGGCGTCTCTTTTCCGTCCAGCGCGTCGAAGGTCGAGCCGTTAACCACGTAGATGTCGAGCCAGCCATCGTTGTCGTAGTCGATCAGACCCACGCCCGAGCCATCGGTCTCGATGATGTACTTCTTGTCCTTCGTGCCCATCTTGTGGGTCCAGTGGGTCAGTCCGGCCTTCTCAGACGCATCCTCGAAAACTACCGGACCAACCGCAACAAATCCACCTGCGGTAATGGGCCGGCGATGCTCGTCGAGTTGCGCCGGGTGAGGTGCTCCGGTGTTTACCCCGCCCGCGGCCTCCGGCTGCACGCCCTCGGCGGGCTTGTCGGTCTGTTGCGGTTGGGGAAGTCCCTGTGGAGCTGTGACTTGGGCGGATGCAGACAACATTCCACCGATAGCCAGCAGCCCTGGGAATATGGCCGCGCGAAGTGCACAAAGCATGGCAGTAAGTATATCGACCGTGATGCCGGGCAGTATCGATCAAAGGGTGGAGAACCGCGCCGTAAATACAGCGATTCAGGCTCGGTTATTCGTTTCCGAGTTTGTAGGGGATGCCGAACCGGCCAATCTGAATCAGGCCTTTGTCGTCCGGCGGCCAGATGTGCAGGCTTTCCACCCGGGTCGATCCAACGATCCGGTGCGCATCCGTATTGCCCACCAGCGTCCCCGTCGCCGCGTCGTGGAAATGCACGTTAAGCTCATCTCCATCCTCAGCGCGCTTCCATCCGAATGCATACGTCCCCGGCTTCAGCGCAACTCCGCCGATCCGCACCGGCGCCTGAACAACCAGGTAGTGCGAATACTTTCCTTCCACGGAATATCCGGCCGTCAGCAGCACAACACCGGCAATGTAGCGCCCCCGCCCGTTCACAATCCCCGACGCGGTCCGCATCTCCGTCTCGACGTGCTCGTTCTCAACCTGGGCCCGCGACGGCAGCACCGAAGCCAGTTCCTTCTCCGTCGCCTGCCGCCATGCCGCCTTTTGCGCCGGCAGGTGCGCACACACAGCCAGCAGCAACACTCCGCACGCAAAGGCCCATCCTGCAATTCTTGTGTTCATGATTTCGGCTTTCTCAGGGATTCCCATGGAACAATGCCTCGCCGGATTGCTGCGGTCGCCGCCTGTGTCCGGTCTGTCACACCCAGCTTGCTCAGCAGACTATTGATGTGGGTCTTCACCGTTGCTTCTGAGATTGCAAGTTCGGTTGCGATCTCCTTGTTGCTCTTGCCATTCACAATCTGTTCCAGCACCTCGGCCTCGCGCGGAGTCAGATCTTCGGTGCCCATGCGTTCTGCCAGCTTCTCGGCAATGGCGGGCGGAATGTGCGCCTTGCCTGCATGAACCTCACGAATGGTGGCAATCAGCTCCTGAGTCGTCATCCCCTTCAGCAGATATCCCTTTGCACCGGCCTTCAGCGCGCGATAGATATCCTCATCACCATCGTAAGTCGTCAATACAATCAACCGCGCATGCGGAGCTTCCATGCGGATGCGCTGAATTACTTCCACTCCGCTCAGCTTCGGCAGCCGCAGGTCGACCAGGGTAATATCCGGCCTGCTCTTGCGATACGCCGCGATGGCTTCCACACCGTCGGCGGCCTCGCCCACCACCTCCAGGCCCTCCACCACACTGAGCAGTGCCACCAATCCCTGGCGCACCACGT